>JADZCI010000284.1 GCA_020851655.1 Bryobacterales bacterium | reverse complement strand
GAGGCGGCAACACCGGCGATGGCGGTGGCGGCGGCGTAAACACTACGTTCTGAACCGGATCCGTGGCAGGACCGGGATTGGGGTCGAACACCAGCAAGGTGTTGGCGGTGTTGTTGACGCCGGTCCCGATCGTGGTGATCAGCACCCGCTCATCGGCACCCACGGCGAGGCCCTCCGGCTTGGCCGGCAGGCTGACCTTGCGCATCACCGCCAGCGTATCGAGGTCGATGATGTTGAGCGACGACCCCTCGTGGCACGTCACATACAGGAACTTGCCCGCGCGCGACATCGCGGCGCTCACCGGAAACAAGTCGGTCTGAACAACCCCGGCAAACCGGCGCTGCGCAATGGAATAGACCTCTACCCGCTGCTGTCCTGAGTTCACCAGGTACAGGCGGGCGCGCGTCTCGTCCAAAACCAGGTCTGTCGCCCCGCCGATCAGATAGTTGACCCCCCCCTGCGACGACGGAGTGACCACGGCGCCGAACGTGGCTTGCGCTTCGAGCAACAAGCCGCCGCTGGCCAGAAAAAGGAGTCCAAAGACCCGAAGCACGCGCATCGCAGAGTGATAACAGTATAACCCCCGCTCCCGGTGGCGGTTGCGCGGGCGGCGGGTGCGCCAGGACTCGCATGCTAACCTGATGTTTTCGTGTGCGGAATCGCTGGATTTACCACTCTCGATACTCGTGTGGAACGGGGCCGGATTGGCCGCGTCATTCAGACGATCCATCACCGGGGTCCTGATCAGCAGGGAGTCTATGAGTCGGATTCCGTCGCGCTCGGCGCGGCCCGCCTCGCCATTCTGGATCTCTCGCACGGCGATCAGCCGATGTTTGCGCGAGAGCGCGACGTTGTCATCGCTTTCAATGGCGAGATCTACAACCACGCCCTGCTGCGCGAAGAACTGGTTTCTCTCGGACACCACTTTCAAACCACCTGCGACACCGAAGTCGTGCTCCACGCCTTTCTCGAGTGGGATACAAACTGCTTTTCCAGGCTTCGCGGAATGTTCGCCGTCGCGCTGTGGACCGAATCGCAGCGGCGGCTCGTGCTCGCCCGCGACCGTATGGGCATCAAGCCCCTGTACGTCTTCCACCTCGGGCGCGACCTGTACTTCGGCAGCGAGCTGAAGACGCTCTTCGAGCATCCGCACATCGAGCGCCGCATGGACCTCACGGGCTTGGGATACTATCTTTCCCTCAACTGGATTCCGGCGCCGCACACCCTCGTCGAAGGAGTCGAAAAAGTCTGGCCGGGGGAATACATCGAGTGGCGCAACGGGTATCTCCATCGCGAGAAGTGGTATTCGCTCCGCTTGAGTCCAAGTTCCACGTGGACGCTCGACACCGCCAAGGAAGAACTCGATCACCTGCTGCGCGAGTCGGTGAAGGAGCACCTGATTTCCGACGTCCCGCTGGGCGTCTGGGCCAGCGGCGGAATCGACTCGTCCACCATCGTCCACTACGCTTCGCAGCTTTATCCGGGCAAGCTCAATACGTTCTCGGTCGGCTTCAGCGGACAGACCTGTGACGAGAGCGCCTACTTCCGCGAAGTCGCGCAGAAGTATTCGACCAGCCACAACGAGTTCGACTTGGCCCCCAGCGCCGGTATCCTGGGCGCCATCGAGCAGATTCCCTACTACTCCGATGAGCCGAGCGCGGACGCCGGCGCATTGCCCGTGTGGTTTCTCTCAAAGATGTGCCGCTCGCAGGTGACGGTGGCCTTGAGCGGCGATGGCGCCGACGAATTATTCGGCGGCTACTACACTTATCTCGCCGACGCGCTCGCGCCGCGGTTGCGCGCCGTTCCCGCCTGGCTGAGGCGCGCCGGAATCGGCCTGCTCAATCTCTGGCCGGTCTCCGACGAGAAGATCAGCTTCGAGTACAAGGCCAAGCGCTTTCTGGCCGGTTCGCTTTTGCCGCCGGGCGCGGCCCACCTGTTCTGGAATGGCGCCTTCTCGCAGCAAGAGAAGACCTCGCTTTACCCCGCGCAATACTATCCGGATCCCGGCCACCTGATGAACACGCTTCCGACGGAGGCTTTTCACTGCGGCGAGATCAACCGCTTCATCTGGCTGGACCAGCAGTATTATCTGGCCGACGACATCTTGTACAAGTGCGACCGCATGAGCATGGCTCATTCGCTGGAAGTCCGCCCGCCGTTCCTCGACCACCGCATCGTCGAATTCGCCGCTTCCCTGCCCGAGTCCTTCAAGGTCAACGGCGGCAGCCTCAAGCACATCCTCCGCGAGCTGATGAAAGACAAGCTGCCGCCAGCGGTGCTCACGCGGAAAAAAGAAGGTTTCGACATCCCCGCGCATCAGTGGTTCCGTGGACCTTTGCGCACGCTGCTTGAAGACACCCTCACACCCCGGGCCATCCGCGATACCGGCTTGTTCCGCCCTGAAGCCGTGCGGAGATTTGTGGACGCTCACATGCGGCGCCGCGCAAACTACGGCTATCCGCTGTGGGGCCTGCTGATGCTATTTCTTTGGATCAAACGATGGAAAATTCAAACCGGGACGATTCGCCAGCCGGATTCCGAGCCGGTACAGGCTTTCATCACCAACTGATCGTCCTGGCGGTTGCGATCGCCATCTTCGGAGGCTGCATGTTCGCGCCCCCGTCCCTCATGGACGACGTGGACGCCGTGCAGGCGCAGATTGCCCGCAACATGCTGGATTCCGGCGACTGGGTCACCGCCCGGCTGGACGGCGTCGCCTACCTGGAAAAGTCGCCGCTCAAGTACTGGATGATGGCGGTGTCGTACTCGATCTTCGGCGTCTCGGACTGGGCCGCGCGATTGCCCGTGGTGCTGTGCACTGTGCTGCTCCTCTGGGTCACCCTGCGCTTTGGCCAGTGGGCGTTCGGCGGCGCCGCCGGCTACTATGCGGGTCTCTCTCTGGCCACCTGTATTGGGTTGTTCCTGTTCACGCGCATTCTCATCCCCGACGTCGTTCTGACGTTGACCATCACGCTGGCGATGTGGGGATTCTTGCGCGCGCTCGATGATGAGGAACCGCACCCGCGGCTGTGGGCCGCCGTCATGGCCGCCTCGGTTGCCGCCGGCCTGCTCCTCAAGGGGCTCATCGCGGCGCTGTTCCCCGCCGCCGCCGCCGCGCTGTACCTGACCATTCAAGGCGAATGGGGACGCTGGCGGCGGCTCCACCTGTTCTCCGGCGCCGCGCTGCTGCTCGCCATCGCCGCTCCCTGGCATATCCTCGCCACTTTGAAAAACCCGCCCTATCTCGACTTCACGATGCACTCGGGACCCGGCGAGTACCGTGGGTTTTTCTGGTTCTATTTCTTCAACGAGCACATTCTGCGCTTCCTCAACCTGCGTTGGCCGCGCGACTACAACACGGTGCCGCGCTACCTCTTCTGGCTGTTCCATCTGCTTTGGTTCTTCCCGTGGAGTTTCGCCCTGGTGCGCTTCGCCAAGCTCGATTACCGCGGCCGTACTCGCGCCGCGCGGACTCGCATGCTGGCGCTCTGCTGGGCCGGGTTCATCCTGGTGTTCTTCACCTTTTCAACGACGCAGGAGTACTATTCGATGCCGGCCTACCCGGCGTTTGCGTTGCTGTTCGGGTGCGTGCTCGCCGCCGGCGGACGGTTGGTGGACATCGGTATCAAAGTGACCGGTTCGGTCGCGCTCGCCGCCGCGCTCGTGATCCTCGCCATCCTGGTCCACGTCTGGAACCTGCCGGCTCCCGGCGACATTTCGCAGGCGCTCTCCCAAAACCCCGATCTCTACACGCTCTCGCTCGGCCACATGGGCGACCTGACCATCAACTCATTCGCCTATCTGCGAACTCCGCTGATCGCCGCCGGCATCGCATTCGCTCTCGGCGCCGCGGGCGCGTTCTTCTTGCGCGGCCACCGCGCCTGTCTCAGCCTGGCGTTGATGATGGTCGTCTTTCTGCACGCCGCCCGGCTCGCCATGATCACCTTCGATCCTTACTTGAGCTCGCGCGCTCTGGCCACCGCCTTGAAAGCCGCGCCTCCGGGAAAGGTCATTTTCGACGACCAGTACTATACGTTCTCATCTGTCTTCTTCTATGCAAACACCACCGGTTTACTGTTGAATGGCCGTGTGAACAACCTCGAATACGGCTCCTACTCGCCGGGCGCTCCCAACGTCTTCCTGCGCGATGCCGATGTGCCGGCCTTGTGGCGCTCGCCCGAACGCTATTATCTTCTGGTGGAGAAGCCAAGGGTACAAAGCATCGAGAACCTGGTCGGCAAACCGAGTTTGTACCTTGTGAAGGAGAGCGGGGGCAAGTACCTGTTCACCAATCAGCCCCAATGAAGATCACCATTGACGCCTCTCCTTTGCTGCTGCGCAGCGCCGGCGTCAAGGGCTATATCTATCACTGGATCCGCGCTCTTGAGGCCATACGCGGCAGCCACTCGATCAGCCTCTTTCCACTGATCAAAAGCTTTGGCGCCCTGAATCACGAGCATAGTCTGGCGGGAAGCATGACCACGCTTCTCGGCTGGCTGACCTTGCATGCCAGCCGCGGGATGCAGTTGCTGGACCTGCTCGGCGCCGACGTCTTCCACGCCACGATCCTTACCACGCGCCCTCCCCGCAAGTGCCTGTTGACCGCCACGGTTCACGACTTGACCTGCTGGCGTCTACCCCACGTCCACACGGCGCAGAATGTGGCGGCGGATCGTTTGTTCGGAGAACGCGTGCTGCGCCGCGCGCACGGGCTCATCGCAGTGTCGGAAAGCACGCGGCGCGACCTGATCGAGATTCTCGGAATCCGCCCGGAACGCGTGGTCGCCATCCATTCCGGCGTTGCCCCGGAATTTTTCGAAACACAGGATACCGCCGCCATCCGGAAAGCCTACGGGCTCGAAAAGCCGTACGTCCTCCACGTGGGCACCATCGAACCGCGCAAGAATCTCGACCGTTTGTTGGATGCCTGGCTGGCGCTCCCATCCGATTACCGGAGGGAGTGGGATCTTGTCTTCGCGGGTCCGCAAGGCTGGTCTTCCGACGCCACCACCGCGCGCATCAAGGCGCAAGCCGTCTACCTCGGTTACGTTCCGGAGAAAGACATGCCCTCGTTAACCCGCGGCGCCGGTCTGGTCGCCTACCCATCCCTCTACGAGGGCTTCGGCTTTCCCATCGCGCAAGCCATGGCGGCGGGCGTACCCGTGCTGACGTCCGATAACTCGTCGCTGCCCGAAGTCGCCGGCGGCGGCGGAATGTACATCGATCCTCTCGACATTACCGGCATGAGCAAGGCCTTGAGGACCCTTCTCGATTCGCCGGATTGCCGTGCAAAACTCGGCGCGGCGGGCAGCCTCAAGGCTCAAGAGTATCGCTGGGAAGCGTGCGCCAGAAAAAGCCTGAAGTTCTTCGAGAGCCTACCGCTGGGCTGAAATCCTGAAGTCCCACACCTGGGTATTGGCCTTGCCTTCGGTGTACTCGATCATCGCGTACTCGCCGTCGGGCAGCGGTTTCACCGGCCAAATCCGGTAGAGACCGTCGCCGGCCTGCTGGCGGAATACGTCCACCATGTCGCGCTCGGATATGATCTCGTTGGTGGCGGGCATGATGTTCCACACCTCCACCTCGCGAATTCCCTTCCTCGGCTTCACTCTCGCGATCCCAAAGCGCTCCTCTTCGGCCAGGCGGAAGTAGAATTGGGGCCGGTCTTCGGCGATCGTGTTTTTCGATGCCTCACCATCCAACTCCACCACGGACTTGCCCGCGACAATGGGAATCGGCGAGATGACTTTCAGCACATTGCGGCCTTTACTCGTGCTGACCTTCACGTCGCCCGGCGGAAAGATCCTCAGTTGCCCGTCCTTGACCATATAAAGGCCGGCTTTCCTCGGAATCATCGCAATCTCGCGGCGCTGCTCGCGTTCGAAGTCGTCTTCGGCTTTGTTGGCGGCGTCTTCGGCCTTCTCTTCGTCCGCCTTTCGCTTGATCTCGCCCTCTGTCTTCTTCAGGTCCACCAGCTCAACCGGGATCTCCTCCCACTCGCTGCGCTCCGTGCTGTAGTACCGTACCCGGTCGCCCAGCACCTTGTATTCGCTCACCTCGTGGAACCCGCCTTCTTTGAGGTACAGGCGAATCGCGCCGTCACCGAACAGCATCAGCAGGAGCAGCAGCCGTAACATCGCTTCCCCTTCTATTATGGGAGCCTCGTACACTGGTGGACGATGGATTACCGCACATTAGGTAGAACCGGTCTGAAGGTTAGCGAGATCGGGTACGGCGCTTGGGGCATCGGCGGCAAACAGTGGCTGGGAGGCCGCGACGGCGAATCGCTCGCCGCCCTGCGCCGCGCGATCGCCCTGGGCCTGAACTTGATCGACACCGCGCTGGCATACGGCGACGGGCACAGCGAGCGCCTCACCGGACAGGTTGTGAGGGAATCGGGGCAGAAGGTCTACATCGCCACCAAGATCCCACCCAAGAATAGAGTCTGGCCCGCAAAGTCAAGCACGCCCATCAGCGAAGTGTTTCCTTACGACTACTGCATCAGTTCGACCGAAGAGAGCCTGAGAAACCTTGGTGTCGAGACCATCGACCTGCAGCAACTCCATGTCTGGAACAATGAGTTCACCCCTTCCGAGGAATGGAGGCGCGCCGCGGAAGATCTGAAGCGTAGCGGCAAGATCCGCTATTTCGGAATCTCCATCAGCGAGCATGAACCCGCCTCCGCCCTCGATGCCATGCGCACAGGCTTGATCGATACGGTTCAGGTGATTTACAACATCTTCGACCAGACTCCCGAGGAAGAGTTATTCCCGCTGGCGCTGGAGCAAAACATCGGAGTCCTGGCCCGGGTTCCACTGGATGAAGGTGGGCTGACAGGCAAGCTGACAATGGAAACCAAGTTCCCCGAAGGCGATTTTCGTGAATTTTACTTCCGCGGCGAACGCAAGAGCCAGGTGGCCGGCCGCGTGGGATTACTCGAGGCGGAACTCGCGGCCAGTCAACATTTTGAACCGCTTGCAGAAACCGCGCTCCGCTTCTGCCTGTCCCACCCCGCCGTTTCGTCCGTCATTCCCGGAATGCGAACCGTCCGAAACGCGGAAGCCAATTGCTTCGTATCAGACAAAGGAGGATTAAGCCCTGACATACTCGGCCTTCTTAAGCGTCACGCGTGGAATCGCAATTTTTACAACTAGCTTTTTCGCCCTGTCCGCCTTCGGACAACCCGATTACTTCCCGCTCGATCCCGGCAACCAGTGGGTGTACCGCTCCACGTCGGTGGGCGCGGAGGCGTCCTGGCAACTGGAGGTTACCGGCACAGCCTCGCGAGACGGCGTCAGCTACGCCGTCGTGACCGGATTCCCGGCCGGCCCGCGCTGGCTGAGACGCACCACGGACAACAAGATCTTCGCGCTCGATCCGGACGCTGGCAGGGAGAGCCTCTGGTACGACCTCAGTGCCGAAGGAACGAAGTGGAACACCGGTCAGGATCAGTGCAGTCCGGTTGCGGCGCTGGAATCCTTGAAAGCCGAGTATCGCGGTCCCGTGGGTGAATTCAACAACGCCGTCATGGTTCGCTACCCGCCGGGTTCGTGCGCCGACGCCGGACTGGCACAGGACGTCTTTCTACCGGGTGTGGGATTGGTGTCGCGAAGCATCACCACCATAGCGGGACCGCGCACCTGGGACCTGGTGTATAGCAGGCTCGGCACATCGACCGTCATCTCTGAACCGGCGGTGGCGTTTTCGTTGACCTTGGACCGCGGTGCCTACTACTACAATCCGCTCTCTCTGCAACCCCGGGATACGACTCCGGTGCTCAATGCCCGCCTCACGCTCCGCAACACCACAGCCGACCCGCTCCCGTTGGAGTTCGCCTCCGGGCAGACCTTCGACCTCGTGATTCGGAACTCGGAGAACAAAGAAGTGTACCGGTGGTCCTACGGACAGGCGTTCACCATGGTCTTCCGCACCGAACAGTTCACCGGTGAATCCAACTGGATGGTCAGCGCGAAACTCGCCGGCGATGGCGGCGCCGTGCTTCCCGCCGGCGGCTACACTGCCGAGGCATGGCTGACCACCACAAGCGAACAGCGCTTCTCCGCCAAGGGCCGTTTCGAGATTCGTTATCCTGCCCAGCGGTTGCCCGGCGCCAAGCCGTAAAACGAACTACACTTTCGGCGGAAACTTCTTCAGCGCTTTTTCGACAGTCTTCTGAATGTTTTTGTGGCGGTTCTTCATGTCGTCGATCTTGTCCTTGCAGATGGCGCGCCAGACGAGTTTGTTGGTTTTCGCATCGACAAAGTCAAGAATCAGGATCCCTTCGACATAATTCCGCACCTCGGTCTCCCAACCCGAAAACCAGGTGGGGGACCAGGCGTACCAGGAGTACGGCCACATGTAATATCCCGAATAGAATGAGGTCGCCGGGACCGAAGTGACCTCCTGTCCGCCGCGCGCCGTAACAAAGAACGTCACGAACATGTCCGGCTTTTCTTCCACCGGCACGTACGAACGCCGCATCAGGTTCTCGTTGACATCGCTCTGCACCAGTTGCGCGCCAACCGTGTACTGCCGCACCTCCGGATGCTTGGCGATGAGCGGATGCTCGCGCCACTGGTACGTGTGGTATTGCTTGAAATCCATTTCCTGATCGAACTGCGTCCGCACTGTTTGGGCTGCCGCCAATCCAACCGAGATTCCCAGCGCCGCTCCCAGAATCGTGATCTTCACATGACGAGGATCGCACGTCTTGTGCGGGGTTGCGCCGCGCCGCCCAGACATTACACTGGTGAATTGCGCATCGGCATCCACTCGTCGACCCGCGGCGGCCTGGTCCACGCGGTTACTAACGCGCTGGACGTGGGCGCCGGTTGTTTGCAGATCTTCACATCGAGCCCCCGCGCATGGCGCGCCACCCGCCACGATCCCGCCGGAGTCCTGGAGTTCCGCCGCGCCCGCGACAAGCACGGTTTGGCGCCTTTGGTGGTTCACACCGGCTACCTCATCAACCTCGCCGCCGCGCCAGGACCGCTGCGCGACTCATCGATTCAAGCCTTTCGCGGCGAAGTCGAGCGCGCCCTCATGGTGGGCGCCGGCTACCTGGTTCAGCACCCGGGCAGCGCCAAAGGCAGCCCGCCGGAGGTGGCCATGGAACGGATCATCCGCGGTCTCATCGAAGCCACCGCCGGCATCCGCGGTTCCGGGCTCACTCTGCTGCTCGAAAATACCGCGGGCGCCGGCGGCGCGATTGGCAGGACCTTGGAAGAACTCGCCGTGCTCGGTCAAGTCGCCGCCCCACACCTCGATTTTCCGCTCGGCTATTGCCTCGACACATGCCACCTCTATGCCGCCGGCTATGACATCGCGTCAAGCGAGGGTCTCGCCCGGACCGTGCGGCGGATAGGCGAGACGCTGGGACTGGATCGCGTGCCGGTCATTCACTCAAACGACTCCAAGGGCGCCTTGGGCTCCCGCCTCGACCGCCACGCCAATATCGGTGCGGGCCACATCGGCGCCGCCGGCTTCCGCCACATCGTCAACCATCCCAAGCTCCGCAACAAAGCCTTCATCCTCGAAACCCCCTCCGAAGATGACGGGCACCGGCGCGATGTCGCCGCGCTCAAGTCGCTGGCGCATCGAAAGCAAGGTTGACCGGTCCTTTCTCGGGCCATATACTTGACAGACGCGTAAGGTTCCTGGTGTGTTTACCCCTTGAGAGAGGACTAACAACAATGAAACAACTGATCTTGACGCTGCTTGCTCCTTGTGTGGGTGTGTTGCCCGCGTTTGCAACGATAACCGTAACCCTGACGCCTGACTTGAATTCACCGCAGCCGGTGGGAACGTCCATCACCTGGACCGCCGTGGTAACCGACACCAGCGCGGGAGACCACGACTACCGGTTCACCGCCCAAAAAACCGGCGCGCCAGTTCAGGTCCTAAGCGACTATGCGATGAGCAACACCTGGGTGTGGACTCAAAGCGCCTTTGAAGGCGCCTTCACCGTGGGTGTCGTGGCGCGGAATCGCACGACGGGCGAAACCGGATCGGCCGCGGTTCCGTATCAACTTTCCACCCGCTTGGTGAATGGCTTGGCGGCCGTGACCTCGACGGCCAACCCGCTGGTCGCGCGGTTTAGCGCTCCGGCATGTCTGTCTCCCAACTCTATGCAAATCGTTTTCTTCCGTGGAGGCATGTACGAAGCCACGGTGCAAACGACCAACCTGGAACCTTGCCGGGCAATCATGGGAGCGCCGCGCCCGGACCTGAGCAGCATGAACTTCTATATCGCGGGCATGTATCCGTCGACAGAATATCTGATGCGATTTGAAGTGCTGGCCCCGGATGGAACGCTGCTCGCGCCGGAGCAGGCTCTGGCGCCCACTGGAGCCCCCGTCAACATGGGTCGTAACATCGCGTTCACGACCGGGCCGATTCCCGCCGGGACGCCGCTTTCCTCATTCGTGGTCACATTGCCCCCTCCGGCCGGCGGTAGTGACCAGAAGTGGCTGCTGCACTCCTGGAACAATCGCAACAGCCCCTCGCTACAGTTTGCCACCGACCTGGTGGGAAGCCCTGTCTGGTTTTACCAGGGCACCGCCGATGCGGACCGCATCTATCGCCCCGGTTGGGGCGGCAAGCTCATGGCGCTCCACAACAATGCCACCTCTCCGCTCGATTCGACGCTCCGCGAGATCGACCTCGCCGGAAACACGCTCGTCGAAACCAGCGTCCGAAGGGTCAACGAGCAGTTGGCGCAGATGGGACTGGAGCCCATCAGCAATTTCAGCCATGACGTTTCGCGGATCTTCAATCCCGGCAAGCCAAATCACGGCCACATCGTCCTGCTGGCGACGACCCACCTGATTTCCACCACACATCAAGGGGGCACGCCGCGGAACCCCGTGGACATCGTCGGCGATGACGTCATCGTACTCGACCGCAATTTGCAGGTCGCCTGGGCTTGGAGCCCGTACCCGCACCTGGACCTGGACCGGGCAGCGGTCCTCGGCGAGACATGCACCCCAACCGGGCAGTGCAAACCCGCCCCGGGCTTTACTTCCGGCAACGATTGGACACACGCCAACTCGGCGCGCTACACCCCTTGGGACGGCAATATCATCGTTTCTCTCCGCCACCAGGATTGGGTGGTCAAGGTCAACTACGCCGACGGAACCGGAGACGGCAGCGTAGTCTGGCGTCTCGGCAAGGACGGCGATTTCACCATCACGACCAAGACAACGGAGTCGACTCCGGACATCGGCTATCGGTGGTTCTCGCACCAGCACGATGCCGAGTTCGAGTTTCGCGGAACGGTGATCGGCTCGCGGCGCGTGATGACCGTGTTTGATAACGGAAACACCCGCGTCGCGCAGTTCAATCCCTCCGGGCACAGCCGCTGCCAGATCTACGCCGTCGACGAAGCCAACCGCACCGTCAATCTCAACACCAGTGCTGACGAAGGCGTGTACGGAAGTTCACAAGGCAGCGCACAGGCGCTCACCAACGGCAACGTCGCCTGCACAAACGGCTCCAACGGCCGCCATGCCGAGAGCGATCAGCAAGGCAACCTCGTCTACGTGCTGGACCCGCCGGCGCCCGGCGCGGTTTACCGGTCCTTCCGCATGAAGGACTTCTACACAACACCGACTTACTAAACCCACATACGCCGCGGCGAATACGCACCCCGCCCGGCCACCATGCGAATATTGAAATAGGCCGCATCGAGGTCTACGTCTGCCGCCGGATCTGGACCATTCCAAGCGGCCAACGTGACCCTTCGCTCTTGAACCACCGTCCAGAGTGACGCTCCCTGGAGCGCGGTGCGGGTCTTGAAGTCGAGTCACTATGCCGGAAAAGCCGTACGAACACAAGCCGATCGAATCGAAATGGAATCAGCGCTGGGCTGCCTCACCGGGCCTTTACAAGGCCGATCCCGCCTCGGGCAAGCCGCGTTTCTACTGCCTCGAGATGCTTCCCTACCCCAGCGGACGCCTGCACATGGGGCACGTACGCAACTATTCGATCGGCGATGCGCTGGCCCGCTACATGTGGATGCAGGGTTACGAGGTCTTTCATCCCATGGGATGGGACGCTTTTGGCCTGCCCGCCGAAAACGCGGCCATCCAGAACCATAAGCACCCGCGCGATTGGACGCTCTCCAACATCGCGCACATGAAGAGCCAGCTTCTGCCGCTGGGCTTCAGCTACGACTGGGACTCGGAAATCGCTACCTGCGATCCGGAATACTACCGCTGGAACCAGTGGTTCTTCCTCAAGATGCTGGAGCGTGGCTTGGCCTTCCGCAAGAAATCGCTGGTCAACTGGTGCCCGAGGTGCGCCACCGTGCTGGCCAACGAGCAGGTAGTGGACGGCTGCTGCTGGCGTCATGACACGACTCCCGTCGAGCAGCGCGACCTGGAGCAGTGGTTCTTCCGCACGACGCATTACTCCCAAGCTCTGTTGGACGACATGAATCAGTTGCGGCAGGGTTGGCCGGAACGCGTGCTGGCCATGCAAACGAATTGGATCGGCCGCTCCGAGGGCGCCGAGGTCGATTTCGCCCTCGCCGGGGGCGAAGAACAAATTCGCGTCTTCACCACGCGCGTCGACACCATCTTCGGCGCCACGTGCGTGATTCTGGCGCCGGAGCATCCGCTGGCCCGGCAACTATGCCAGGGCCATCTCGCCGCCG
>JADZCI010000283.1 GCA_020851655.1 Bryobacterales bacterium | reverse complement strand
GCGGCCGAGTGGAGCGCTGGAAACACCGGGTGCTCGCCCGTCCGCCGGAACCAGTAGGCCGCGTTGCCGGCGTCCGGTTCCTGCCGGTGCAGGATGCCGTGCCAGAAGCTTCCTTCCGCCGTGGCCAGGTCTTGCGAGACCGAGTGCGACTCTTCAAAAGCCGAAAAGTACAGCCACAAACCCGCCAGCGCTCCCCGCGGCGAACGGGCGTCCGGGAACAGTTTCGCGGCCGGCGCTGCCTGGATCAGCCTGGCGGCCTGGCTCAATACAGGCCCATGCGCCACCAGAGGCATGCGGCGTTCACCCGCCCCGTCCAACTCCAGAATCTCGCGCACGGATGCGGAGAAGGAGGATAAATCCATGGGCACGCTCTCCATCTTAGGATGAAAGTGGTGGCGGACCGGAAAACGGCGTTGGTCCTTGGCGGCGGAGGCATGTTTGGCGCCTACGAAGCAGGAGTCTGGCGCGCTCTGGCGCGGCATTGGAAGCCCGATCTGGTTGTCGGCGCATCCATCGGCGCCGTCAATGGCTGGGTGATTGCCGGCGGTTGCGGCCCGGAAGAACTCGCCGATGTTTGGCTGAATCCGCAGATGGCCGTGCGGCACAGGCTGCGATTCCCCTGGCCTCCGCTCGATGGCGTGGTTGACAGCCGGGAGTTGGAAGCTTTCCTCCAAGCCATCCACAGGCGCTACACCCCTCGTGCTGAGTTCGCCTTGACCGCGACGCGATTGCGTGGGCTGCGGCCCTGCGTGTTTCGCACCCCTGAAATCACGTGGCGCCACCTGGCGGCCTCGTGCGCCGTGCCGGTATTGCTCAAGCAATACGAACTCGACGGCATCCGGTACAGCGATGGCGGATTACAGGGCGCCGTGCCGGTCTGGGCGGCCGAGGCGTGCGGCGCAACCCACATTGTCGCGGTCAATATCATGCCGCGGAACACGTGGCTCCGGCCCGTACAAGCCCTCCTGTGTTGGACCGGATCCCGCCAGCGCCAGACACCCGTGCCGGCGCCTTATCTCCTGATCGAGCACGCTGGCCCTTTGGGGCCGCTCTCGGATTCCTTCCGCTGGCAACGTGAAAAAATAGGACGTTGGATAGAGTGGGGCCGCCAGGATACCGAAGCGGTCCTGGAGCAAATCACCCGGCTTCTGGCGGTGGAACCCCGCTAGGAGCGAAAACAGTTTGCACTCAAAACGTTTGGAGAGTGAGAATAGAATCCATGGCCTCTTTTCGCATTCACCGTATGAAAGAGAACCCAAGGCAGCAGTTTCGTTGGGCGCCTCACACCGCGGGCGCCATGCAGATCAAGCCGAAGGATTTCGAGAGCGGTGAAACCGTGGAAGGGGTGGGCTTCTACGATGTCTGGACGCAGCTCAAAGAATCCCCCCGGGCACTACAGGTGGGCGATCTTCTCGAATCCCAGGCCGGCGAACTCCGCATCTATAAGTATGTCGGGTTTGAGCAGGCTCAGTGGGTGATCCCCGAGCTCCGGAATGGGATCGAAGATACCCCGCTGGCAGGCGGCAGTACCGTGGAGCCTGCTCCGGCGCAACGCTGAGCCCCAAAAAACAGCCTGGAGCCATTACAATAGGGTGCATGGAAACTTCGTCCGGGGACGACGCCGGACCGTCACTTTTCGCAGTCGTTTGCTACGTTCCTGAGGAACTTGGGGAGTTTCTCAACCGCCTGCGGTGCCATCTGGTCCCATCCTGCTCGCTCCTTTCACACATCACACTTCTGCCGCCGCGCACGCTAACGGCTCCCGTTGCGGAGTTGGTCTCGAGCGTTGGCCACGGACTCAAGGGCGTCAAGCCATTCAGTCTGGAACTCGGGCCGGTTGAGAAGTTTCCGGTAACCGATGTGGTCTATCTTTCGGTTGCACGTGGCCGCCCGCAGTTGGAGACCATCCACCGTACGCTCGATGCCGGGCCTCTGGCGAGTGAGGAACCTTTCCCTTTTCACCCGCATATTACGCTTGCGCAGGAAATTGCAGGCGGGCAGGTGGAGTCGACTTTCGCCACTGCGGCGCAGCATTGGAACGAATGGAAAGGCTCGCGTTCGTTTGCGGTGGATCGAGCCACTCTGGTGCAAAACTGCAATGGCTCCGGGTGGGCGACGGTGGCTGAATACGACCTCAGGTAGATCCCGGGACCGTGAGTCTCATTCGTCATTAAATAATTGAATTTGTTCAGCTTGCGCGGCTGGTTTACGGCGACGTAGGGGACTGCCCACAACCCCGAGAACCGCCACCGAGGAGAGCGCCTCCCGGGGGGAGAATACCCTTTGGGTATTGCCATTGGCCTCCGGTGGTACGAACGTCAGCCCGGTTGAATCCACCGCCAGCAGGTCATTCGTCAAAGTCCCTTCGAGCGTGTCGCCGTCCCGGTAACGTACCTGAATCCAAAGGCCGGCATTCTTAGGGCGTCCCAGAAACTCGCGCCGCTCGTCCATGACCGACGCGCCATCCCAATCCTTAACAAAGCAAACCGCTTTGATCTGGCGGTACGGCACCACCGTTACGGCGCCGTCACGGCTCATCAACTCAATCCCTTGAGTCTGCGCGAATGTACCCGGATTAATGAACCCCTGCAAGACTTCGCGGTCGAAACGGACCACAAGAGCCTTTTTGGTGGTGGAGGAATTCACCTGGAACCCCGGCGCAAACCTTTTCTTTCAAACAATTTCGCAAGTATTGTATCATTGGTGCAATGAAAGGAGAGGGTACGCTGCCTGTCTGGATTGGCGCGTTTCTCTCGTTTTGCCGGGTCGAGAAGGGATTGGCCGATCATACAATTAGCGCCTATGGCTTCGATCTAAAGGACCTGGCCGCATTCTGCGCCAGTCTAAAGATCGATGTCTGCCCAACGCCAGAGCAGTTGTCGCAGTACCTCGACGGCTTGTATTCACAAGGCCTTTCCAGCCGTTCGATCGCCCGGAAGCAGGCGGCCCTGCGCAATTTCTACCGGTTCCTTCTCAAAGAGGGAAAAATCGGCGAACAGCCCATTACCCTGATGCGCGCGCCGCGAACCTGGCAGACCCTCCCGAAGTACCTGAACTCGCAGCAGATTGACGCGTTGCTGGCGGCGCCGCTACCGGAAAAGCCGAATGGAATCCGCGACCGGGCCATGCTCGAACTCCTGTATTCATCCGGTTTGCGAGTTTCGGAACTGTGCGCGGTGCGGCTGAGCGACCTGAATCTGGATTTTGGCATCGTCCGGGTGGTCGGAAAAGGAAGCAAACAGCGCATGATTCCGGTGGGCGGTAAAGCCCAGGCCGCCGTGCGGGAGTACCTGTCGTCCGGAAGGTCTAAGCTCCTGAAAGGACGGGCCTCGGGAGCTCTCTTTGTGACCGCGAGAGGCGGTCCGATGACGCGGCAGGGGTTCTGGAAACTTATCGTTAACTATGGCAAGCGCGTGGGGATATTCCACGGGCTGACACCGCACGTTTTGCGGCACAGTTTCGCCACGCATCTCCTGGAGGGCGGAGCCGACTTGAGGAGCGTCCAGACCATGCTGGGTCACTCCGACATTGCGACGACGCAGATCTACACGCACGTACTGCGGTCGCGACTGCGATCGACTGTGGATGAGCACCATCCGCGGCGTTGAAGGAAGCCATCAATGAGCGACTACATGTTCAATTTGGAAAGCCACCTCAACCTGGACCAAAGCGCGGTTCTGGGTTTGGTGCAAGCAGTTGCCGGCGACGCGGGCGTCAGCCTTTATCTGACGGGCGGTGCGTTGCGCGATATGTTGGGAGGTTTTCCTATCCGGGACCTGGACTTCACCGTCGAAGGACCCATCGGCAGAATTGCCAAGCTTGTGGCGCAGAAGGGCAATGCCGTGGTCATCTTCTCAGACGATGTGCGAAAGTTGTGCGAACTCCAGTTTCCTTCCGGCGTGCGCTGCGAAATCGGGATGGCTCGTCAGGAGAAGTACGGAAAGCCGGGTGGCAAGCCTCAAGTCACGCCGGCGACCATCCATGAGGACCTGCGCGGACGGGATTTTACGATCAATGCGATCGGCTTGTCGCTGAATCGCGCCTCCCGGGGTTTGATGATCGACCCGGCCAACGGCGCCGCCGATATCCAGCGCAAGGAACTGCGCACAATCTCTAGCTATGGCTTGTACGATGACCCGGCCCGCATCCTGCGCCTGTTGCGGTTCAAGATCCGCTTTGACTTCACCGTCGATGAGCGCACCTGGAACCAGTATCAGAATGTCCGGCAGGAAGGTCTGGAGAAATACATTCCTCCGCGGATTCTCTTTCGCGAGTTGCGGGCCATTTGCCTGGAGCAGAATCCGCTCGCCGTCCTCGAAGAGTTGTTGCGCGAGAACCTCCTGACCCTTTTCACCTCCGGCTTGACCGGAGACAAGTTGAATGCGGCGGCATTTCAACGCTTGCAGAAAGTCCAAAGCCTGATTCCTTTCGGCGCCGCGTTTTCAGCCGACTACTACGCGGTATCGATGGTTTTGCTAACGCAGATGCTGTCAGCCAAAGAGCGCGCCGCGCTGGTGGCCAACACCAGGATGGAGAAAGAGGAGATGGCGCCGTGGCAGAAACTGGAAGCCCGCGCCAAGAAACTGGAATCGATCATCAAGTCCGCCAAATTGTCCAAGGCCTCCAAAGTCTTTGATGCGCTTCAGCCGGCCAAGGGGGAAGAGGTCCTGCACCTCTACCTGAACTCGAAGCAACGCATCGTTCATGACCGGATCAAGAACTACTTTGAGAAATACCTGCCCATCTCAGTCGATGTGACCAACGCCGAAGTTACTGAAGCCACAGGGATTCAGCCGGATGATCCGAAATTTGCCAAGGCCAAGGCGGATCGCATTTCGGGGCGTCTGGATGGGCGGATCAAGAAGCCCGTGCCGCCTGAGGAACCCGTGCCTCCGCCGCAACCGCCGCGCGGCACGCTAATTCGAGGCGCCCGCTTCCGTTGACACACTCACTGGCGTCGAGGCGGGGTTTTCTCGCCGCCTTGACCGCCGCGCCCGTCTGGGCGCGTGGCCCGGCCCGGCTGGAAGGGACGTTTCTGCAACTGACGGGCGCCCTCGCCCGCTGGGACTCCGCCCAATGGGATGAAGCCTTTGCCTGCTTCCGGCGTCTCGGGCTCAAGGAGTACATTATCCAGTGGAGCGCCGGACCGGATCAGGAGTTCCTTTCCGCCGTGCGGATGATTGGCGCCCACGCCGCCGCCTCCCGTTCCCGCTTGTGGGCCGGTCTCTACTTCGACGAAGAGTACTGGCGGCGAGTGGAAGGGCCAGACAGCGGGCTAAGCGCCTACCTGGATGAGGTAGCTGCACGAAGCGCCGCTCTGGCGGCAAAACTGCGCCAGGCGGTAAAACTGCACGGGTGGTACATTCCCCAGGAAATCGACGATCTGAACTGGCGCACACCGGCGCGGCGAGCCATGCTGCTCGCATTCCTGCGCCGGGTCTCGCCCAAAGGCAGGGTAGCCATCTCGGGCTTTCGCGGCGGGTCGCTGCCGGTGGACGAATTCGTTGAGTTGTGGCGATCCATCGCCCGCGAAACTCCGGTCAAGACGCTGTTTCTGCAAGATGGCGTGGGGACCGGCAAGGCCACCGTGGAGCAGGCGTCGGCCCTGCGGACCCGCCTGGCACGATCGAGGATCAAGGTTCGCGCCGTGGTGGAACTGTTCGAGCAGACAAGCCAAGCCGGAGCGCCATTCTCGGCCAAACCCGCGCCACCAGACCGGATCGAACGCCAACTGGGGAATGCCGGGAAAGGCGCGATTGCGTTCAGCGTTCCCGAGTATATGACGCCTCTGGGCGGACCGGCGGCCGCACGCCTCTATGAGGCCGCCATCTCCGTGCGCCGGTAGCAATTCCCTCTCAACGCTATGCGCCTTTGCGCCGTATATTCCTTGTGAGTGGCCGTTGAGGAGTTGGAGTTGACCTGGTTGCCGGGTAAGGCTGATCGCGAGACGGCCTTTGAGGACTTCCTTTCGCGCCACCAGAAGATGGTCTTACGGACGGCATGGCGGATGTTGGGACGCCTGGAAGACGCCCAGGATGCTTCGCAGGAAATCTTCCTCCGTGCCCACCGGCACTTTGGCCGGTTGCAACCCGGCGCCGAAACCGCGTGGCTGTACCGCGTCACGTTGAACGTTTGTTACGACATGTTGCGGCGCAGGCGGGCCGAAACCGGCGAAATTCCGGAATTGTGCTCCGAGCCGGATCAATTGGATTCTCTGCGCCGTGAGGAGCGCAAACAGGCGCTGCAACGGGCGTTGTTAAAGTTGCCCGAAAAGGAAAGGGCGGCGGTCGTATTGAGAGAGATCGAAGGACTCGACACGATCGAAGTGGCGGCGATTCTGGGGACAGCCGAGGTCACGGTCAGAAGCCAGATTTCGGTGGCCCGCGGTAAGCTGCGCCGCTGGCTGGAAGGAGTCAGGCCATGACGTGGAAGGACGGCGAATTGGATTCGGCTTTCTCCGAACTGCGCGCGGAAGACCCCCCGGCCGCGGCCATGGCCGCCGTCCGGGCCCGGGTCCTGGAACAGGTGGCGCGCCGGAAACGCGTGTGGCCGAAGATCTGGATCGCGCTGGCTGGCGCCGCCGCGGTCGTGGTTCTGGCGATTACGGTGCGTTCGCCTGCATGGGAGCCGGTGGCCTCGCTGCCCGCACCCGTCCTGGCTGCCCCGCCCGCTCCGCCGGACGCTGTGGTTGCGCGGCATGTGATGCGCACCCCGGCCCATCTCGTGACGCCGCGGCCGGTGCGAAGAGCGGTTATGAGCGACGAGTTTGTTCATTTGATGACCGACGATCCGGATGTAGTCATCCTGTGGGCGGTCGATTCGAAAGGAGATACAGAGTGAGGCCAGTTGTACTGATGATCGCCATGGCGGCCGCAGTGTGGGCCCAGGCCGAGAAAGGGCCCGCGTCCGCGCCTGCGCCCTCGAAGCCTATCCAAAGAGTCGTAGAGGTCAAGTACGTCGATGTCCGCCAACTGGCGGACGTCCTCGTGGGAGGGAGTGTCGTCGTGCGAGCCAATGAGGCCTTTCGCACCATATCGCTGTTCGGTCCCGAGCAGAGCGTGAACGATGTCGAGGAGATCATCAAGAAACTGGACACTTCGCGCGCGCCCACGCGGCTGGCCTCCCGGAATATCGAACTGGTCTTCTACATTCTGGTTGCGGCGCCGAAAGGTACGTCCGGCGAAGCGCTGCCGGCCGAACTCGACCCCGTCGCCAGACAGCTTAAACAGGTTTTCGGGTATAACGACTTCCGCCTGGTCGATAGTTCTGTGCTGCGAACCAGGGAGGGCGAACGGGGCGAGGCCGCGGGCAGCACCATCATCGCGGGCGGCCAAGGCGCGCCGATGTCAAACTACCAGCTCAAATTTGCGCGTACCGGCATCGCGTCCTCCGACAAGGGCAACGTGATCCGTATCGATGGCTTTCAGTGGAGTACGCGCGTGCCATACTCGCTGGGCGGGCCGGGCGCCTGGAGTTTCGCCGATGTCGGCTTCAACACCAACCTCGACATCCGCGAAGGACAAAAGATCGTGGTCGGCAAGGCGAAGTATGAGGGTTCCGACAACGCGCTGGTTCTGGTGATAACCGCAAAAGCGGTGGACTGAGATATATTGAACGCTTCATGAGAAGCGTTCAACTGGTGGCGCCCCGGCGCCTGGAAGTCAACGAAGTCAAGCAGCCTGACGGCCCGCGTTCCGGCGAAATCCTGGTCCGGATGCGGGCCGTTGGTCTGTGCGGGTCCGACATGCACTGGTACCTGGATGGAAACATCCATGGCTCCCGCGCGGTTTACCCGATGGTGTTGGGACATGAGCCGGCCGGCGAGGTTGTCGAAACCGGCAAAGGCGTTCAGGGCCTCAAGCCGGGGGACCGGGTGTCGCTGGAGCCTTCGATCACCTGCGGGCACTGCGAATTCTGTCTTGCCGGACGCATGAATAACTGCGTAACCAGTGTCTTCATGGGTTCACCGGCCGCGGAAGGCTTTCTCCGGGACTATGTCACGCTCCCGGCGCACAATGCGGACCTGATCCCGCCGGAACTGAGTTGGACTCAAGCCACACTGATGGAACCGGTTGCGGTGTGGGTGCATATCTACGAACTCTCGCGGCCGAGACTGGGAGACATCGTCGCCATCGTGGGCACAGGATCGATCGGACTGCTGGGCATCGAAATGGCCCGCCAGGCCGGCGCCACCAAGATCATTGTGGCCGACCGCGTCGGACACCGCCTGGAGATGGCGAAAGCAGCCGGCGCCGACATGGTGGTCGATCTCAGGGGGCAGTCCTTCCGGGACGCCGTCATGGACACCACCCATGGCCGCGGCGCGGACATTACGTTTGACGCCGCGGGCGCGCCGGAAACGATCAATGCCTCGATTGCCGCCACCCGCGCCGGGGGCGACGTCGTGCTGGTCGGCATCCCCAGCGTCTTCGATTTCCCCGTCGATATTCATGGCGCGATGTCGAAGGAGTTGCGGATTCAGACCATCAAACGCTCGAACCATCGCGGCAAGGCCGCGGGAGATCTCCTGGCGCGCGGGTTGATTTCGGGCAAAGTGATCACGCATGTCCTGCCGGCGGAAAAGTCGCCGGAAGGATTCGAGATGCTCGCCGCCTACACAAACGGCGTAGGCAAGGTAATTTTCGACTTCGGCATATGAGCAACTACCTGGCGTTCGACCTGGGTGCGGAAAGCGGCCGCGCCATGCTCGGGACTTTTGCGGGCGGGAAATTGCATCTCGAGGAACTGCACCGCTTTGCCAACGAACCCGTGCGCGTCTCGACGGGCCTGTATTGGGATACGTTGCGGTTGTTCCACGAAATGCGGCAGGGGCTTCGGATCGCGGGCGACCGCAAACTCAAACTCGATGGCATCGCCGTCGACACCTGGGGAGTGGATTTCGGGCTGGTCGGCGCCGACGGTTCGCTGGTCGACAACCCGCGCCACTATCGCGACCCGCGAACCAATGGCATGATGGAGCGCCTCTTCGAAGTGATGCCGCGCGACGCGGTGTTCGCTGAAACAGGCGTGCAGTTCATGCAACTCAACTCGCTGTACCAGTTGTACGCCATGAAACTGGCCGGCGCTCCGGGTCTGGGCGCCGCCCGCAAACTGCTCTTCATGCCCGACCTGTTCAACTTCTGGCTCACTGGCGAACAGAAGGTCGAGTTGACCATTGCGTCGACGTCGCAGTTCTACAACCCGTCGGAAATGCGCTGGTCCACAGAGATCTTCGATGCGCTCGGATTGGACAAGGACTTGTTGGGCGAGGTGCTCCCGCCCGGCGTCCTTCTCGGCGCGCTGACAGACGAAGCGCAAGACTTTTCCGGTCTGGGACCCGTGCCGGTGTTTACAACCGCCAGCCATGACACGGCATCGGCCGTAGCCGCCGTTCCAGCGGCGACGCGCGGCGACTGGTGCTACATCAGTTCCGGCACCTGGTCCCTGATGGGAGTGGAATTGGATGAACCCATCATCAATCCCCAGGCACTGGATCTGAACCTGACCAATGAAGTGGGCGCCGAAGGCAAGGTGCGGCTGCTCAAGAACATCGCCGGGCTGTGGTTATTGCAGGAGTGCCGCAAGGATTGGGCGCTGGCCGGCCGCGAAATGAGTTACGAGATGCTGGCGCGGATGGCGGGCGAAGCGACACCGTTCCTGGCAGTCATCGACCCGGACGCGTTCCTGGAACCGGGACACATGCCGGATCGCATCAAAGACTACTGCACCCGCACCGGGCAGCGCGCCCCGATTCAACCGGCGCAGTTCGTCCGGGTGATACTGGAGAGCCTCGCGCTACGCTACCGGCAAGTGCTCGAGGGCATCGAGAAGCTGCTGGCGCGCCGCCTGGAGACCATCCACATCGTTGGTGGAGGTTCGAAGAACCAGGTGCTGAACCAGTTTGTGGCCGATGCGACCGGCCTGACCGTCGTGGCCGGTCCCGCGGAAGCGACAGCAGCAGGCAACATCCTGGTTCAGGCCATGGGCGCCGGACAACTGCAAGGGCTGTCCGCCGTGCGCGAGGTCATCCGCAACAGCTTCCCGCTAAGGCGTTTCGAGCCGGAAAGCACGGTAGGTTGGGACCGCGCCTATAGCCGGTTTCAGGAATTGACGGCCCGGTAGTAGCGCAGGCCTCAGACGAGTTGAGCCTGGCGGCGCCGGTGAAGCCGCGCTTCGGCGGCGGACAACAGACCCTCCGAATTGGTCGCTTCTTCCGGAAAGAACGCCGCACCCGCGGTGATGGAAAGAGGCAGTCCTGTCTGGAACCCGACTTGTTCCACAGCGGTTTGAAGGTTTGCCCGCTTCTCTTCAAAATCCGAGGAGCCCAGGCCGGCAATGACCAGCACAAACCGGTCTCCCATCCAGGCCACGGAATCATATTCGCGGCAGTGCTCCCGAAGGCTGCCGGCTACCTGGCGCAGGACATTGTGTCTGAGGTCCGGTACGGCTTCATCGATGCCTTCCACCACACACTGGACTACGGCCACTTTGTCGCGGCGGCGCCGCGACCGGGACAACTCGGCATCCAGCCGCAGAAACATGGAACGGGCATTCAGCGCACTGGTGTATGGATCGACTCCCGAGAGCTTCGCCACAGATTCGTACAAACGGGCATTCTCGATGGCCGACGCCAGTTTCGGCGCCACCTTTTCGATCAGCCGCAAGTCGTCTTCTGCGAACACGCCCTGCCCGGAGTGATAAAGGGCTAAAACCGCCACCACCGAATCGGTGCGATACAGCGGCATGACCAACGCGTGGTGGAGTTCCGGCAGGTGCGTGAGACGGTAATTCAGGGCAGGCCGGCACGTCTGGACCACCACCTCGAGAAAGGTCTTCCCTTCCGCTGTCTCCAGCGGCAGGAGAGAGGCGAGAAAGCGGCCGGCCGAATAGGCCGCCATCAGCCGGCCGCCGTCCATCAAATGGACCGAAATCGCCTCATAGGGTATCGCCCGCCGCAACTCCCGGTCGAACGTCGCGAGCGTCTCGCTCAAGTCCAGCGAATCGCCGAGCACGCGGTAAAGACTGCAGATACGATCCACACCTAGACGTATCGGCGGATTCCGGGGAGAAAATAGCCGGGCTACTTGGCTGAACGGGACGTAATGATCCGGTCGATCATGCCATAGGCCAGAGCTTGATCCGGCTCCATGATGTAGTCGCGGTCAACGTCGCGGGCAATGCGGTCGACGGTCTGGCCGGTGGCTTCCGCCAGGATCCCGTTCAGGATTTCGCGCATGCGCAGGATCTCCTTTGCATAGATGTCGATGTCGGCCGCCTGGCCCGCCAGGCCGCTCATCGAGGGCTGGTGGATCAGAATTCGCGCGTGAGGAAGGCTGTAACGCTTGCCCTTGGTTCCGCACGCCAGAAGAACGGCGCCCATGGATGCGGCCTGGCCCACACAATACGTCACGATGTCCGGTTCGATGAGGTTCATGGTGTCCAGAATCGCCAGACCGGCGGTGATCGAACCGCCCGGCGAATTGATGTACAGCGAGATGTCTTTCTCCGGATCCTCCGACGCCAGAAATAGCATCTGGGCAATGACGAGGTTGGCCACCTGGTCGTCAATCGGGGTCCCAAGGAAAATGATGTTCTCCTTGAGCAGGCGTGAGTAGATATCAAACGCTCTCTCGCCGCGCGACGTCTGTTCCACCACCATCGGCACAAGCATGTTGTGCGGAACCGGCGGCTGATCCTTGCGAATGGGCATCGGGCCTCCTGAACTCACCTGGCGGCCTCTTCGAGCCGGACGCTGACAGCGGGGGTCCCGCGCCCCGGACCGCGACGGCCCGGGTCTTGTCCACGACAGCGGCTGAGTGCGCTCGCCTACGTTTTCTTACTGTTGGAGCGTTTCGGTTTCTTTGCCTTCTCGAGGTTGCGCCGCTTCAGATCCAGCGCTTTGGCGACGTCCTCGATGGTCGTGTGCTCCAAGTAATTCATGATAAGCGAGCGGAGTCCCTTCCAGCTATCGTGCATGCCGCAGGGCGCCTGGTCGTTGCACTCGGCCAAACCGGCCGGGCAGCGATTATAGTCGGCCAAGCCGTCGACGGCGTCGACGATTTGAACCAGCGAGCACTCGTTGGCGGGAATGCGCAGACTGAATCCGCCGGTAGGCCCCTTGCTGGAGCGCAGGAAGCCCTTGCGCGCCAACTGCTGTAGGATCTTGGCCAGAAAGTGGGCGGGGATCTCCGCTTCCTCGGCGATATTCTTGACCATGGCATATTTGCCATCCGGCACCGAGGCCAAGTGGACAAACGCCCGAATTGCGTACTCGGCGGAACGGGAATAGATCATTCACACCTCAAAAACAGACACATTACACCCAGCGCCAGCGCACCGCTGGATCAAAATACGCTTTTATCTTAAAAGTTAAATACACATGGATGCAAGTGAAAGTTGGTCAGACCAAAAAAGGGACCGGCGCCGGAACGCCCGCCCAATCGGCGCCTCGGGACAGCGGCATGGCGCTCGTGAGAAGATTTCGGTAATGGAACTCACACGACGAAGCATGCTCGCCACCGGCGCCCTCGCGCTGGCGCCGGCCGCGCCCGCCGCCGCTGCCGCCGCAACCGGTTCGCGGATCCGGCTCGCGGTCTCCACCTACTCCTACTGGCACTTCAAGCCGCCCAAGTATCCGATCGAGAGCGTGATCGACCACGCCGCGAAAATCGGCTTTGAAGGCGTGGAAATCCTGCACCGGCAAATGGAGAACGAAACGCCCGCCTACGTAAACAAGCTGAAGCGGCTGGCCTTTGAACGGGGCCTGTCGTTCCCCATGCTCTCCATCCACCAGGACTTTGTTTCGCCGAAAGCCGAAGAGCGGCAGGCCGCCATTAAGCACACCACCGGCTGCCTCGAACTGGCGGCGCGGTTGGGGTGCGGCGCCATCCGCCTCAACTCCGGCCGCTGGAAGACGATCAAGTCGTTCGATGAGCTGATGAAGGTCAAGGGCGATGAACCGCCGCTTCCGGGCTATACCGAGGCCGATGCCCTGGGCTGGTGCGTCTCTTCGATTCAGGAATGCCTGCCTGTGGCGGAACGTCTGGGAGTCCTCATGGCCCTCGAAAACCACTGGGGTCTGACCACCAAGATAGACAACCTCCTCAAAATCCACAAAGAAGTCAATTCCCCCTGGCTGGGAATCAATATGGATACGGGCAACTACCCGGGCGACCCCTATGCCGGCATCGAACGGCTGGCGCCGCACGCCACCATCGTTCAGGCCAAAACGTATTACGGCGGCGGCGTCTGGTACACCCTGGATCTCGATTACAAACGAATCGCCGGCATCCTGCGCAAAGCGGGATACCGCGGCTGGGTATCGCTCGAGATGGAGGGCAACGAAGCGGCCGAACCGGCTGTCGAAAAGAGCTACCGCGTGCTGCGCGAAGCTTTTGGCCAGTAGCGGAAGCGGTAGAGTGGCTGCATGACAACTCCACTAACGCGGCGGCCGGGACGGCTGGCGGCGGTTTTGCTCTTCGCGGCCGCCATGGGATTTGCCTTGCAGAAGTTCGAACCCAACTACGACGAATCCAAAGTACCTCATTACACCTTGCCCGACCCGCTGGTGATGCGGGACGGGCGCAAGGTCAAAGACGCCCGCATGTGGACCGCCGAGCGGCGCCCGGAAATCCTGCGCCTGCTGGAGACGCGGATGTTCGGGCGCACCCCCGGGCCGTGGACCAGGACGGTATTCGAAACCAGCGCAATCGAGGAGAACGCGCTCGGCGGGCTCGCCGTTCGCAAAGAAGTCCGGGCGCTTTTCACTGGCGCCTCCGATGGGCCGAAAATGGACATACTGCTGTACCTGCCTCGTAAAGCAACCGGCCCGTCGCCCGTGTTTCTGGGCCTCAACTTTGGCGGCAATCACGCCGTTGCCGCCGACAACGGCATCCATCTGGCGGAAAGCTGGTTCCGCAACAATCCAGCCCAGGGGTATGAGAACAACCGCGCGACGGAAAAGACGCGGGGCTCCTCGGCCAGCCGCTGGCAGGTGGAAAAGATTCTGAACGCGGGCTACGGGCTGGCGACCGTCTACTACGGCGATATCGACCCCGACTACGACGATGGGTTCAAGAACGGCGTCCATCCCTTGTTCTACAAGCCCGGGCAGAGCCGTCCGGCCCCCGATGAGTGGGGCTCGATCGGCGCATGGGCGTGGGGTCTCAGCCAAGCCATGAATTACCTGGAAACCGACCGCCGCGTCGACGCCAAGAAGGTCGCCCTCATTGGCCACTCGCGGCTGGGCAAGACCGCGCTCTGGGCCGGCGCCCAGGACCAGCGGTTCTCGATCGTCATTTCCAACGACTCCGGCGAGGGTGGCGCCGCGATCAGCCGCCGCATGTTCGGCGAGACGGTCGAACGCTTGAACACCGCTTTCCCGCACTGGTTCTGCGCCAACTACCGCCAGTACAACCAGCGCGAGGGCGAAATGCCGTTCGACTCCCACATGCTGATCTCTTTGATCGCTCCACGTCCGGTCTATGTCGCCAGCGCGCAGGAAGACCTCTGGGCGGACCCGAAAGGCGAATTTCTCGGCGCCCTCGGCGCCGATCCCGTCTACCGCCTTCTCACCGGGTCGGGACTCCCCGCCAAAGAGATGCCCGCCATCCACGAGCCTTCGATGGGGCGAATCGGATATCACATCCGCGCGGGCGTGCACGACGTGACCGCCTACGACTGGGACCAGTATCTGCGGTTCGCAAAAATGTGGTGGAAACAGTAGGCGTGTTCGCGCGGTCCGCCTCCGCATAGCCCAGACTGCAATTTTGACCTCATCACCGGGCACGGTCTAAGCGTCTGAAACAACGGCACATTTATGAATTTTGTGCCAATATATTGACAATACTGAATCGATAATCCTATACTCCTCTAAAGAAACCGGAACCAAATTTCATTTTTTGAAATCGTTCCGCGTTTGACCTTGATCGCTGATCGCTTTGGAGGGTCGCATGAAGCGTACACTCATCTCCCTAGTACTCGCCGCGGCGCTGTCTGCGCTGGCCGCGGCTCAAGACGTCAGGGCCACAATCACCGGGCACATCACCGACCCCAGCGGCGCCGCCATGGCTGGTGTTCAAATCCAACTGGCCAGCACCGAACGCGGGACGCTGGAAGCCACCACCTCAAACGAGGCCGGCGTGTACCGTTTCCAATTCCTGCAGCCGGGTTCCTACACGATGACCGTCGAGAAGACCGGCTTTAAGAAGTTTGTCCGCTCGGGCATCAACCTCGCCTCCGCCGATCACCCCGCGATCGACATTGTGCTGGAACTCGGCCAGACATCGGAGTCGGTCACCGTCAGTGGCGACGTGAGCCTGCTGCAAACCGAGACCGCCACCCGGTCGGCGACCATCGAATCCCGGGCGGTCGAAGATATCCCGACGGCGGGACGCAACCTCTATCAGTTCCAATACACGCTGCCGGGCGTCATCAAGAGCAGCCGCTACATGGGCTCGATGGAGTTGTACGCGTTCGGCAATATCAACGGCGTTTCGATCAGCGGCGGCCGCAGCGGCGAGAACGAAACGATGATCGACGGCGTTTCCAACACCAAGATGGACCGCGGTGTCGTCTATGCTCCGTCCCTGAACGGTACGCAGGAAGTCACCGTACAGACCAACTCCTATGATGCGCAGTATGGCCGCCTGGGCGGCGGGGTTACGATCATCACCACCAAGGCGGGCACCAACGATCTTCACGGCCAACTGTTCGAGTTCTTCAAGAACGACAAACTGAACGCCGCCGACTGGATCGCCAACAAAGAGGGCGAAGGCCGCTCGCCGATGCGGAACAACACGTACGGCTTCGAGGTGGATGGCCCGGTGTGGATTCCAAAGATCTTCGACGGGCGCAACAAGATGTTCTTCATGCTGTCGCTCGAGAGTCTCCGTGAGCACATCGCTTCGGCACAGGTTCGCACGATGCCGCAAGCCGCGTACAAGACCGGGAACTTTTCCGGCCTGATGAACGGCGACGGCCGTCCGATCACCATCTACGATCCGCTCACAACGCGCCTGGACGCGAACGGTAAGTACGTGCGAACGCCGTTTGCGGGAAATATCATCCCCGGCGGACGCGTCAACCCGGTGGCCAAGAACGTGGCCAGCTTGATCCCCGACCCCGAGACGGCCGGTGAGGATCCTTTCCACAGCGCCAACTACTCCAACTTCAGCCCGGCCAAGAACGGGTACAACAGTTGGCTGGGACGCCTGGATGTTCGCCCGACGCAGAAGAGCAATGTCTCGTTCCGTTACGGTGAAACGCCGTGGACCAACTGGTCGAAGGTGGTCTGGGGCACCAATGCGGCCGAGCCCAGCGGCGAATGGCCGTCCCAGCGAATCTCCAGGAACTGGGGCGCGGAGTGGACGCAAACGCTGTCGCCGGTGATGGTGTTCAGCCTGCGCGCCGGCCTGGCGCGTTACGAAGGCTTCAGCGGGAACACCTTCGCCGCCGGCTACGATCCGAAGCAACTGGGATTCCCGAGTTCGTTGGTGGGCCAGTTCACCACACTGCAATTCCCCAGGTTCAACATGGGGTCGTACACCGAGGTCGGCGCCAGCACCGTCACCAGCTACGAGACCAACGATAACTGGAGCGTCACGCCGATGCTGAACTGGATCATCGACCGGCACAGCATCAAGTTCGGGGCCGATTTCCGGCGCTACAACCGCAACACGCCCGGTCCGGGCGCCGCCGCGGGAAATTACACGTTCAACCGCGGCTGGACGCAGGCTGACCCGCAGCGCGGCGACGCGGTGTCGGGTGACGAGTTTGCGTCTTTCATGCTTGGCTATCCGAGCAGCGGGTTCGTGGATAACAACATCAGTCCCGCTTACCGCAGCCAGTACTACTCGTTGTTTGTGCAGGACGATTTCAAAGTCTCCCGCACCTTCACGCTCAACATGGGTCTGCGCTGGGATTACGAGGCGCCCGCCCGGGAGCGGTACAACCGCATGATCCGCGCGTTTGACCGGAACGTCGCGAGCCCGATTGCCAGCCAGGTGAAGGGCCTCGACCTGAAGGGCGGCGTGGTGTACGCCACCGGCGACGGCGTCGAATCCATGGCGTTCGACCCGAAGCGCATGAACTTCCAGCCGCGGATTGGCTTCGCCTGGACGATTGCGCCCAAGACGGTGATGCGCGGCGGCTATGGCTTGAGCATGCTGGGGCAGCAAGTCTTCGGCCCCTCGACCGGGTACAGCCAGCAGACGCCTCTGGTCGCCTCAGTGGACGGCAACCTGACGCCAGCCGCATCGTTGAGCGATCCATTTCCGGCCAGTATCTATCCCACGGGCCTGCTGAAGCCGATCGGCAACAGCCAGGGCCTGTCGACCAACCTCGGCTTGGGCGTAACGGCCCAATACCTGGACCGTCCACTGCCGTACTCGCAACAGTTCAGTGTGGGGTTCCAGCGTGAATTGCCCTTCGGCATGGTGGCCGACGCGTCCTACGTGGGCAACCTCACGCGCCGCCTGCCGGTGAACCTGCCGTTGAACTTCATCCCCTTGGCCGAGTTGGAACGGCTGCCCGTTGAGCAGCGCTCCGCCTACTTCACCACGCGTGTGCCCAACCCGATGGCGGGCCTGCTGCCGAATTCGGGCTTGAACGGCGCCACGATTCCACGCCAGCAGCTCCTGTACGCCTACCCGCAGTACACGCAAGTCATGCTGCAAAGCGTTCCGATCGGCAAGCAGGATTACCACGGACTCCAGACGCGCCTGACGCGGCGATTCGCCACCGGCTTCATGTTCCAGGGGACGTACACATGGGGCAAGACGCTGGAGCAGGTTTCGCAACTGATGGACCAGGACATCAGTCTCTCTGACCTGACACAAACCAAGCTGGAGAAGCGGCTCTGGGAGTACGACATGCCCCAAAAGTTCACCATTCAGGGCATCTACGAGCTGCCGTTCGGCAAGGGCAAGCCGCTCGCATCGGGCGCCAATGGTTTTGTGAACAGCTTGATTGGCGGCTGGAACATCAGCGGGCAGTGGCTGGTTCAGTCTGGATTTCTGCTGCCGTTCCCCAACGCCGCGCCGCTCCGCATCGGCAGCGCAAAATGGAGTGACGAGCAGCGCGAGCAGGCGGCCAAGGCCGCCGGCCGGGATTACTGGGACGTCAGCTACGACAAGTGGTTCGACACCTCGCTCTTCCCCAAGCAGGCGCAGGCTGCCTACACAACGCGCAACTTCCCGACCCGCTTCCCCGATGTGCGGGCGCAAAACGCGAACTCGGTGGAACTGTCGATTTACAAGCAGTTTGTGTTTGCCGAGCGTGTGCGCTGGCAGATTCGGGCCGATGCCTACAACGCGTTCAATCACCCGTGGTTCGGCCAGCAGCAGTCGGTGGACGTCACCAACTCGCGGTTCGGCTACCTCAGGGCGGACATGAACAACGAGACGCGGATCATCGCGCTGGTCATGAAGATCATCTTCTGATCACGGGGGCTGGCTTGCGGGGCGGACGGAACGCCGTTAGCCCCGCAAGCCCAGCGCGCGCAGCACCGGCGTAACCGGCTCACCGTTCTTCCACAGTCCGAAGCCGCCCTTGTAGTCCCACGTCGCCCACGCGACCCCGTTCTCCTCCAGCACCGAGCGCATGTCCTGGTACCAGCGGACTCGCGGTTCGGTCGGAGCCTTGTCGATCACCCCCCATTCGCCGCAATACAGCGGCAACCCGGCGCGCCGTGCAACTTCAACCGGCTTGGCAATCATCGAGGCCATGGTTGAACGGTCAAAGACGATCCGGCTTGGCCCGATGGCGCGCAACAGATCGGCGGGCAGCCCTTGCAGCGCGGATTCCGGGACGAGCCTGCCCGGATAATCGACCGGACCCTTGTATTCGCCCACTTTGGTCCAACTCGCCAGGTAGTGTGTCAGGACCATGGGGTGGTAGTAGTGGAAGCTCAGGATGATGTACGGGTCGTTGGCGGGGACTCGCAGCGCGTCGAAGGTGTCGTAGGACTGCCACCGGTTTGAGCCAATCACGAGGCGGCGTTCCGGCTCCAGTTGGCGGATTGCCTGCGAGGCGCGTTCGATGAGGACGTTCCACTGCTCGGGATCGTCCGCCACCGGTTCGTTCATCAGTTCGTAGGCGACTTTGAGCGTGGACCGGGTTCCGATTTGGCCGGAGATCAGCTTCCAGCATTCGAAGAAACGCTCCTGCGCGGCGGGCTGCGTCCAGAGCGGCTTCTCCTTGGCGTTGAAGTGGTGCGAGCGCAAGATGTGAAGGTCCACGATCGCGCGCAGGCTGAATTCGCCGCACCAATCCAGAGCTTGGTTCAGGAGGCCGAACGCCTCGCTTTCCGGCGTGCCGGATTGGTCGAAAAGCTGCTCTTCATCGACGGGGATTCTCAAGTGGTCGAGCCCAGTCGACGCCAGCCACGCCACGTCCTTGCGGGTGAAGAACTCACGGCGCTCGGCCCCCCGGCGGGTGCTTTGCGAAAGCCAGTGAGAAATGTTGGTGCCCCGCCGCAGCGGAAAGGGATCGCCGGGCGCGGCCAAAGCCGCCGGGGCGCCGAGAAGAATCGTGCTCAGTTCGCGTCTGGTCAGCATAAAACGCTCCGAAACTCTCAGTCTAGTCCATGACCGCGGCCGGCCGGTTCGCCGTGCGCCTTGCTTGCGCCCCCAACCGCTGGCGATTACCATAGTCGGCATGATTCGGATGCTCCGGTTTCCGGCGGCGGCCATAATGCTCTCTTTCCTGAGCGGCAGCCTCCATGCGCAGATGAATTTGGCCAAGGCGGAAGTCGCCAACCATATCCGGACAGTCGAAGACGGTGTCGACGAGTTCCGCAAGTACCTTGAGCGGCGCGGTGACAACGCCCGCGAAGCTGGGGCCAACCCGCAGGCTCAGCAAGCCGCGCAAGGCCGCCGGGCGCGGCGCGGCACGAGCACGTCCACGACGGAGTCCAGGAAAGTGGCGGCCACCCAGAAGAAGGATGAGTTGGACAGCGCCTTGGACGACCTCAACCAATCCACGAACCGCTTGCGGCGCAAGTTCGACGCAACGGATAAGTGGATTGAGACCAAGGTTCAGGTTGAGCGGGTCGTTGACGACGGGCGGCGAATCAATACCGCCGTGGCGCGCGGCAACTACGGCAGCGAGGTAGCCCGCCTTTGGTCCGTCTTGCGGAAAGAAATCAACGACCTCGCGCGCGTGTACGGAGTCACCCCGCTGGGAGTTTGACCCGCGCCGGCTCAGATAGGGCCACTGGTTTCGTGCTACGCTCGAAACCGTGCGGGCGTGGCGGAACCGGCAGACGCAACGGACTTAAGCGAAAACTTGAGTGCCCGCTGGGAAACCGGCGATGCAGAACTGCTCAAATTCGGGGAACCCTGTAACATGGCGATCCCGAGCCAAGCCCGGCCCGAAACGGCCGGGAAGGTGTAGAGACTAGACGGGCAGCACCTGACACCCGGAGCCGTCCGGGAGATGGTGAAGGGATAGTCCAGACCCCAAACCCTGCCGCGGACAGCAGGGGCGGCGAAAGCCGTAGCCGGGTACGAAAATCCGTTTTTCCGCAAGGAGAGTGAGGGTTCAAGTCCCTCCGCCCGCACCATCCACTTGGGAGAAATTGGCCCTTCTCCTCACTGAAGTACCCAATGGCAGCACTGCTTAACCTCTTCAGGCACTTGCGTAAACCCCCTTCCGTATACGTGAGCGTACTTTTGAAGCGGTGTACTGAGCTTTGACAGCCCCTGAAGCGGAATCGGCTGGATCTGTCGCACTGCTTCGCGTCGACAACAAGTACCAACCGAATAGGACGACCACAGCCGAGTCGATCCTGGCCGGCGGATGGAAAGCGCCGTAGATCAGCATCCCACCGACTAACCCGATCAGCGCACCCCAGTTTCGAACAATGAGATCCGCGAGCGGCCCGTCCAATGACTCGCCGAACGTTGACTGCAAGGCCGCGCTTGGTGCGATGGATGCATATAGCATTGTCGCTGTCAGCACGAGTGGCTCCCTTGTTCGAGGCTGCGCCGCGCACCGGAACGATGCGCGGCGCAATGCCGGCGGTTACGACTTCTTGCAAGAACAATCCGGGCCACACTTGCAGGTGTCCCCGCACGCGCAGCCTGGGGCTTGGCTCTTCGTCATGGCGCTCTGGCAACCGCAGTCGCAAGCGGCGCCCGAGCAAGATGAGCAATTGCATGGTTTCGAGTTGGTCAACATTTTTGAAGCTCCTTTGAAGTTTTGATCGACTTGGCTGTCAACAATTGAAGTTTCGCATTGGACCGTCCGATCGGGATTGAACAAAGCGGCTATTGTTCAGGGATGGATCGGCTATTGTGCGGGCGCATGCAGGCTCTGTGCGGCGGACCGCTCGGAGCGCACGTCGAAGGGGGACGGAAGCTCGGCAAATTCGCCGCGCATCAATACGGACGGCGCCATGCCCACCATCCGATAGAAGGTCCGTGTCAGGTGCGCGGCATCGGCGAAGTCGGCGGCGTGTGCGGCTGCCGAAATCGTTCGCTCAGACGCAATTGCCACCATGGCTCGGGTCAGCTTGCGCCACAACATGTAACGGCTAAACGGTAGCCCGACTTGTTCTTTGAACAAGTGAGCAAAGCGGCTTGACGACAGGAACGCCTGCTCCGCCGCGCTCTCCAACGAAATGTGGAGGTCGTCGCGCACGCGGATCTCGTTCAGCACGGCCGTCACTCTCGGATCCAGGCGCCGTGCTGGCGGTACGCCCGGGCTCAAAGCTTGAACGCAATGGCGGATGAGTTCGCCAACCTCCATGCTTTCAAAGGGATGCTCGACGAACCGGCGAAGCTCTTGAGCGGATGAGGCCAATCGCGGGCCGGACACAATCGTAATGTCACGCTTGAGCGAACTTCCAAGCCACGTTCCCTCGGCTGACTCGGGATCGACGAACAACATCGCGCCCAGCGCGCCATTGCAATCAAACGAATGGGCGGCATCTGGTCGGACAATCACGCCCGCACCCTTGCGCCACTCCTCCTCTTTCCCACTGATGGCCACTTCCCCGTCAACAGCAACGACAATTTGAATCGCATGGTGAGCATGGACTGGCACCAACGCCGTCCGCGCGAGCAATGAGAAAGAATCCACCTTCCCATAAGTACCAGCGCGGTTCACTCAGCCAACGGTAGGACTCGTTGTTCGACGTTTTTTCCAAGGCAGTCCCCGCTCTTCACTGTAGCTGCTCTGTTCAAGAACTTCAGCGGGAGCGTTCAATCATCGTGCCGGCCACCCGGGTTACTGTGGGGCGTGGCCAAAATCATTGGCAGCGAGCGTAAGGGAAGGAGATCGGATGGAATATCTCGTGGCGGTGATCCTGGGATTGGTAGTGGCTGGCTTTGCCGCTACGAGCGGCTTCGACCGCGATCGCGCGTTTTACCCGACGGTCCTGATCGTGATTGCCTCGTACTACTCGTTGTTTGCTGTGATGGGTGCGTCTCGCTACTCGACGTTGGGGATTGAGATTGCCGTTGGGCTGGTGTTTTCAGTCTTTGCCGTACTCGGCTTCAAGAAGAGCATGTGGCTGGTTGCGGCAGGTATCGCCGGACATGGATTCTTTGATTTTTTCGTCCATCACGCACTGGTCACGAACCCTGGTATGCCAGTTTGGTGGCCGGGCTTCTGCGGCGCCATAGACATCGTGCTCGGCGGGTGGCTAGCGAT
>JADZCI010000282.1 GCA_020851655.1 Bryobacterales bacterium | reverse complement strand
CCTGCCCGTCCAGAAACGGATTCCAATAATCGGCAAAGGACTCGAACCTCGTGGTGGTCTTGATGGACTGCTCGCGGACTTCGTGCAAGCCTCCTTCCTTCCACAGCCGGGCCAGTTCTCCGCCGCGGCACAGCTTCATGTGCTTCTCATCGAGGCTCTCCGCATTGCGGTCGGCTCTCACCGCCTCGTCCCAGAAGATCCGTAGCATTTGCATACCCGAGCCATAATCCCAAACCGCCGCCGAAATGCCGCCCTTCGCCTTCGTAACCCGGCGCAGTTCGGCCAATGCCCGGGCGGGATCCGGAATGAAATTGAACACCAGGAGTGAAACGCAAGAGTCGAATTCCCCATCCGGGAACGGCAAGTTCTGGGCATCGCCTACTTCAAAGCGCACCCGGCCGGGAAAGGGATTTCTGCTGGCCGCGTAACCGGCATACTCCGCGGACGCGTCGATGCCGGCCACTTGAGATTGCCTGTCCCGGGCGGCCATGGTGAACGACAGCGCACCCGTGCCGGACCCGGCATCCAGCATCCGGTCTTGCCCGCCGGGGTTGGCGAAATCGGCGAATACCGGAGCCAGCTTGCGGCTCCACCGCCCCATAAAGCGCTCGTAGCCTTCAGCGTCGGCAAACATCGGCTTCTCCGTTTGTGCGCCCAGCGAAGACGCAGCCAGAATGCCCAGGGCCCTCCGGCGCGAAAACATATTTTCGATTGTAAGCCGCCGGCGCCGGGGCGTAAACAATGCACTTTGGCGGTGAACATTTCCAGCGCCGCCTTCGTTTTCCCTGGCATGCTCCAAACGTTGGCCGTGTGCCTCTTGGTTGTGCCAGTCGCTGTTTACGCTCAGCCGCCTAAGCCCGATGAGCTTCACGATACGATCGCCGACCTCGACAAGGCCTTGTTCGACGCCTACAACTCTTGCGACCTGGAGCGCTTCGCCAACTTTTTCGCCGGCGACATCGAGTTCTATCACGACAATGACGGACTCTCGACGGGCAAGCAAAAACTGGTGGACGCCGTAAAGCGGAACATCTGTGGAAAGGTGCGGCGCGCTCTGGTTCCGGGAACTCTCGAGGTCTATCCCCTGCGCAATTTCGGTGCGGTCGAGACCGGCATTCACCGCTTCTACCACCCGGGCGCCGATGACCGCCAACCCGCGGGTGAGGCCAAGTTCATTCACCTCTGGCAATACAAGGACGGAGCATGGAAGGTGACGCGGGTCATCAGCTACGATCACAAGCCGTTGCCGAAGTGACCAAGCCGCACCACGCGATCCGGCGCACTACAATATGAGGAAGCGCCGCCGCCACTCCGCATATGGCGCGGCTTTGTGAGGGGCTCATGGAGTTTCAGCAGTTCTATCTCAACTGTCTGGCCCACGCTTCCTACTTACTGGGATCCGATGGTGAAGCCGCGGTCGTCGATCCACAAAGAGACGTGGACCTCTACCTGGAGGAAGCCGGGCGGCTGGGGCTGCGCATTCGCTACGTCATCGAAACACATCTCCATGCGGATTTCGTGTCGGGGCATCTTGAGTTGGCCAAACGGACCGGCGCCCAGATCCTGATTGGACAGGAAGGCCGCGCGCGCTTTCCCCATGTGCCGGTAACCGACGGCATGGTCATCCGGATGGGACGCGTGGAATTGCGTTTTCTGGAGACCCCGGGCCACACGATCGAAAGCATTTGCGTGGTGGTGACCGATCTCGAACGGGGTGAACAGCCCTGGGCGGTGCTGACCGGCGACACCCTCTTCATCGGCGATGTCGGACGGCCCGATCTTTCGCCGAATCACACGCCGGCCGAACTGGCCGGCATGCTGTATGACAGCCTCCACCAGAAGCTGTTAACCCTGACCGATGAAACGCTGGTCTATCCGGCGCACGGCGCGGGGTCGTTGTGCGGCAGGCAGATGAGCACGGACCGGTCCTCCACCATCGGTCTCCAGAAGGCGGCCAACTATGCGTTGCGCGCGCCGGACCGCGATTCCTTTGTGCGGCTGCTGACCGCCGACCTGCCCAGCCGGCCCGATTACTTTTTGCGCGATGCCGAGATCAACCGCGCCGGCGCCGCCGCCCTGGAGGATCTGCCGCCCCTCGACGCGCTGACGCCCGAAGAATTCTCCTCGCAGGTCGAAGCGGGCATGCTGGTCCTCGACACCCGCCCGGCCAACAAGTTTCTGGCGGCGCACATTCCCGGATCGCTGCACATCGGCTTGGGCGGGCAGTTTGCGACGTGGGCCGGCGCCCTCCTGGGGGTCGACACGCTGCTGCTGCTGGTGGCCGAGGATGAAGAGGCGCTCAAAGAAACCCGCTTGCGGCTGGCCAGGGTGGGACTGGAAGGCGCGCGAGGGTGCCTCGCCGGCGGGATTCTCGCCTGGCAGGAGGCCGGACTGCCGTTAAGACAAATTCGCGAGATCTCCGCCGATGAACTGAGAGAGCGGTTGGGAACCTTTACGGTACTCGACGTGCGCCGCCAGGCCGAGTGGAACGCGGGGCACGTGGACACCTCTCTGCACATTCCGCTCGACCAACTGTTCAAGCGGCGGGGAGAGATTCCTTCTGACAAACCCGTGGCGGTAATATGCCAGGGAGGATACCGTAGTGCTATCGCTGTTAGTATCCTGGCGGCAGACGAAAAGTTGAATCTTGTCAACACGGAAGGCGGTTTCGCGGCCTTCCAGCTTACCTCCGCCGAAGGGCAGAAAGTAAACTGCAAAACTTCCGCATCCTGACGCAACTTGCCCCGGCGCGCGGGTTTTGAATTGGCAGGCGGGCGCCCATAGATTCCACTGGGACGATCCTGTGCCCGCGCACCTGGGTCGGTCTAGTTGCCAGGCAACTTCCTCCTGCTTGGCAGCGTCCACTCCTCGGGCGCCCGTTCTGATCCTTGCGAAGGGGAGCCTCTCCGAACCCTCAAGGGGAGGCTCCGTACCGTGCTGGCTGAAGTGATACCTTCAAACCATCCGGACCTCTTACACTCCCAGTCGAATGGTTGTCCCGATTGTGTTACTGGCGGCAGTGGCGGCGCTCGTAGTTTGGAGCGCCAACCGTTCCGCGTTTCATCCTTCACGGTATCCGGAAGGTAACTGGGACGCACTCGCGCGCCTGGGCGCCATCGAACTTACTTTTCCCAGCCTGGACGGCACGCGCCTCAGCGCCTGGTGGCTCGCGCCGGGTTCGCCATCCGCCGCCACGCTGTTTCTCCACGGCAACGCCGGAAACGCCGCGCACCGCGTCTCCACGATGATCGAGATCGCCGCGGCGGGTTCCGCGGTGCTGATGCTGGACTACCGGGGCTATGGCAAGAGCGAAGGCCGGCCAACGGAAGCCGGACTTTACCAGGATGCCCGCGCGGCTTTCGATATCCTGCGGGCCAAGGCGGCAGCGCCGGCCGTCCTGCATGGCGAGTCTCTGGGCACCGCGGCCGCCGTCAAACTGGCCGGGGAAGTGGACTGCGCCGGACTAATCCTGGAAGCGCCGTTCCCTTCGGCGCGCGCCGTGGCACAGCGTGTACTGCCCGGCCTGGGGCCCCTGCTGGTGTGGGGCTTCAACACCGAAGCCAACATCGGCAAAGTGCGTTGTCCCGTGCTCATTATTCATGGCGGCCGCGACGAAGTGATCGATATTGAACTCGGGAGACGGGTGTACGAAGCTGCGCCGGACCCGAAGGACTTCTGGCTGGTGCCCGGCGCGGGCCACAACGACCTGGCGGCCACCGCGGGGCCCGCATACCGGGACAGGCTGCGCACGTTCTATCAATCTCTGCATCGATAGAATGTGGACATGTTGCGCCGCGCGGTCCTGCTCAGCCCCATCGCCTCGTTCGTGTGGCGTTTGGAGGCGGCCGGCCGCCTTGAGGCGTTCGGCATGACGTGGACCGTGCCGGTCGACGCCGATTGGAGTGTGGAGCGGGAAGACGGCCAGGAAGTCCTGCGCCTCCTCGTCGCGCGCCCGCGGGAGAAAAACCCGCGCCGCCCGTTTCAGTACGCTCTTGGTGGCGTTCCTCCGTTTGCGAAGTGGTCCTGGCAAATCGATGTGCGCCGTGAACCTGTGCGCGGCTCCCTCATCCTGGTCTATGCCTGGCGCGACCCCGCGCACTTCAACTACATTCACCTTTCCGACGACAGCGCGGCCGAGCAACCCGTCCACAACGGAATCTTCCATGTGTACGGAGGCGACCGCGTGCGTATCAGTTCCGACAAAGGGCCCTGTTCGCTGCCTACCGCCGGGTGGCATCACGTCGAGGTCAAGTATGATTCCGCCGCCGGCACGGTGGATGTCCTGGTTGACGGCCAGCCGAACCCCAGCCTCCGCGCCGTAGACTTGAGCCTGGGCGCGGGCCAGATCGGCGCCGGCTCGTT
>JADZCI010000281.1 GCA_020851655.1 Bryobacterales bacterium | reverse complement strand
GCCGCCGGGGGCGCCTGTACCGGCACCGGAGTTCCGCCCACCAGCATTCACGGCATTATCGGCGTATCCAAGGCCTATATCACTCGCGTCGGCGGTGGTCCGTTCCCGTCGGAGGAATCCGGCGCGGAAGGCGATCAAATTCGGAAAGCAGGCAACGAATTTGGCTCGGTCACGGGACGCCCACGGCGCTGCGGATGGTTTGATGTGCCGCTGCTCCGCTATACGGCCACCGTCAATGGCTTTGACACGCTGATCGTGACCAAGATCGACGTTCTGGACGACCTTCCCCGGTTGAAAGTCTGCGTAGGATACGAAAGCGGCGGCCACAAAGTGAACGACATGCCAGCCACCAACGCGCTGCTGGCCAAGGTTCAGCCGGTCTATGAAACCCTCCCCGGGTGGGAGACAACCACCGCGGGCATCACGAAGTACGAAGACCTTCCCGCGGCCGCCCGGTCATACATCGATTTCCTGGAGCGGCAAACCGGAGTGGAGATCGGTTGCGTCTCAACCGGACCCGAGCGAAACCAGACGATTGTGCGCAAGGGATCCCGGCTGGAAGCGCTTCTCGGGTAAGCGCCGGAAGCCCGGCCTCGGGGCGCCCAATTTAGTTAACATCTGTTACCCTCGAATTCATATGAATCGCAGGGGTTGGTCCGCCTTCTTAGGCGCTCTTTGTCTGGCTGTGCCGCTGGCCGGCCAGGGCACCACGTCACGCGTCATCGGAACGGTCGTCGACCCGAGCGGCGCGGCCGTCGCCGGAGCTGCCGTCCAACTGATTAGCCAAGCGACGAATACCTCGTTCAACGCGGTTACAGCAGCCAACGGAGCTTACTTTTTCGAGGCTGTCCAGCCCGGACTTTACACGGTATCGGTCACCGCCAGCGGCTTCAGGAAATTCACCTCGCACGGAAACCACGTCACCATCGGACAGCCCGCCACCATCAACGCCACGTTGGAATTGGGCGGCGTCACCGAAGTCGTCGAAGTCCAGGAGACGGCCGAAGTCGTCCAGACCTCGACTTCCGGAAACATCGGCAACCTTTTTAGCGAGAGCGTCATCCGCGACTTGCCGATTGTAGGCGCTCGCGGCCGCAATCCTCTGGACCTGGTGGTCCGCCAACCCGGGGTCGTCAGCGGCGCCAACACCGGCGGAGGCGTCCACGTAAACGGCGCCCGCGACCGGGCCTGGAACTACACCATCGACGGCATCGACGCCAACGAGACCAGCGCGGGCGGATCCAACTTCGCGCCGGTGCGCATGAATCCGGATTCGTTGCAGGAATTCCGCGTCCTGACCGGCAATGCCACGGCGGAGTACGGACGCAATTCGGGCGGGCAGGTGGCGATGGTGACCAAGAGCGGAAGCAACGGGATTCACGGTTCCGCGTTCTGGTTCTACCGCACGCCGAGCCTGAGCGCCAACGAGTGGGAAAACAACATCAACAACGCCGGCAAACGCCAGTATCAGCAAAACATGCCGGGCGGATCGATTGGTGGCCCCCTCATCAAGAACAAGCTGTTCTACTACGGAAACGTGCAGTTCCTGCGCACGCGGGAATCGGCGGTTTTCAGTCCCATCGTCTATACGGAACCGGCGCGGGCCGGCATCTGGCGATACGTCAAGGGCGGGCGCAACACTCCCGCTGGTGGCCCAGGCGCCTCGGTCGACGCATCGGGCAACGTGATGCCCGGAGTCAACCTGGGCACATACAACGTGATCGCCAGCGATCCGGACAAGACCGGCTGGAACGCGCAAACAAAGGCCATCGCCCAAGCCGCGCCGCTGCCCAATAACTTCGCGCTGGGAGACGGGCTCAACACCGCCGCCTACAACTTCACCGCGCTCCAGTTTGAAAAGCAGTACGACATCACCACCCGGTTCGACTACGTCATCAACGGGCGGAACGCCGTATTTGCGCGCATCAGCCTGGGCGAGCAGAACAGCAATTGCGATCGCGGCAACGGCGGCGCGCCGGTCTTTCCCGACACGCCGTGCCTGGTGAACACCATGCGGAATCCGAAGAACTTCGCATTCAACTGGCGGTCCTCGCCCACCGCCACCACAACCAACGAACTCGTATTCGGGCTGAACAAGTTCGCGTTCAACTTCGCCAACCCCAACGCCGACATGAACAAGATCAACCTGTCGGGAACGCCGGTGGCCAACCCCTACGACTGGTCGGTCGGCAATCAACGCGAACTCCAGACATGGCAGTTTGTCGACAACTTCGCGTGGTTCAAAGGGCCGCACAGCCTCAAATTCGGAACCAACCTGCGATTTGGCAGCCACACCGATACGCGCGGCTCGATCGGCGGCTACAACGTCACCCAAGCCGTGGACTTCTCCCGGACGGTCAACTCGGTGGACGCGGCCAAGTTCGGGCTTCCGTCCGATATCAATCAATCGGTTGACCGCGTCACACTCGAATCCAACATCAACTTCATGCTGGGCCGCGTAGGCAACACCAATCGCGGTTTCCCCTCAACGTCGGACGCTTACGTCGTCGGCGTCTACGATTTTGAGACGCGGTTCAACGAGTACGACTTCTTCGCCCAGGACACCTGGAAGGTCCGGCGCAACCTGACGATCGACGCCGGCTTGCGGCTCGAGATGAAGATGACTCCCAGCAACCCCGATGGCCGGATCCGGCTGCCGAATCAGGCTGTCGCGGTCGGCGCGCCCGCGTCCAACACGCTTAAGTGGGTTCCAGGAAGCCTCTACCGCAACGCCATCAACAATTGGGGCCCCTCACTCGGCTTCGCATGGGACCCGTTCAGCGATAGCAAGACGTCGGTGCGCGGCAATTACCGCATCGCTTACGACCGGATCAACACCTTCGTGTTCAGTTCCACTGTGTTCCAGAACCTGCCGGGTATCGTGGTCGGAACCAACAACGTGACGTTCGGGCAGAGCGGCGGACGCCTGGCCAATGTCCCGGAACTGAAGCCACCCGAGGGCAGCCCGGAATCGGCCTCCCAGCCGGCGCCCTTTTCCACGCGAAATATCACCGTCGCCGACGGCAACTTTCAAGCGCCGACGACACACCAGTGGAGTTTTGGAATCCAGCGCGAGGTGATGAAAAACACGTTGATCGAGGTGAACTACATCGGCCGGCGCGCTTACAACCTGTTTGGCGCATACAACTCCAACCAGGCCGAGATCCGTAAGAACGGCTTCATCGACGCGGTGAAAGTAGTCAACGGCGGCGGCGAGAGTCCCCTCATTAACCAGTTGATGTCGGTGGATTCGCGCAAGACGGCATCGGAAACCGGTTCCGCCGCGATGCGGCGCATCTACTCAACCGACCTGCGCAACAATAACGTCGCGTTCATTGCCCAGGATCTTTCGCGGCGCACGGTTTCCGGCAAAGGACAGCCCGAAGCCGCCGGACTTTCGCCGTATTTCTTTATCCGCTACCCGCAGTTTGCCAACGGCATGTTTGTCGTCGATGCGAATGACTGGTCGACCTACCACGCGCTGCAAACCCAGTTTCACCGGAGGATGGCGGCGGGCGTGGAGTTCCAGATCAGCTATACGCTGGCCAAATCGCTGGACTCCCGGTCCTTCGATCCGGCGTTTACCGTGGCTGCATCCGCCAACAGCCAGTCGGCGTCCAGCACGCCATTCGACATCAACAACCGCCGCTTGAACTACGCGCTCAGCGACTTTGACCGGCGGCACATCGTGCAGACGTATTGGGTCTGGGAGTTGCCGTTTGGAAGAGGCAAGCGCTGGTTGTCGGGCGCCGGCGGTTTCACTGAGCGGTTGGCCGGCGGCTGGCAGGTCAACGGTACGGGCACTTTCCAAAGTGGGAGGCCCTTTACGGCCTACTCCGGTTTCTACCAGTTCAACAACGTGGTGCAGGCGTTCCCCAACTGCGACGGATGCTCGCCCACCATGGGCGCCGCGGAGGATTACAACGGCATCAAGTGGTTCTTCACGCCCGAGGAGCGAGCCAGGTTCTCCAATCCCGGCATGGGAGAGTTCGGCAACACCGGGCGCAACTTCTTCCGCTCCCCGGGTGGCTGGGGCATCGACCTCTCGATCCTGAAACGGACGCCCATCACCGAGCGCTTCAACCTCGAACTACGTGCCGATATGACGAATGCCTTCAACCACCCGATGTTTGGGGCGCCGACGGCGACACTGAGTTCAACGCTGTTCGGGCGGATTCGCGACACCGTGGTCAGCGGCTCGCGCAAGATTCAACTCGGCGCCAAAATCAACTTCTGATTCAGGTTGCGGCACGCCCGCGCGCCATGATCTGATAATCAGACATGCCGCCTCCTGAACGTACGACCACGCCAGTCCTTTCTAAGAACGCAGCGCCGTCCAGGACGCGCTATTTTGTTGTTCTCTTCGCGGTTACGCTCGCCATTCTCAGCTATATCGATCGCGTGGCGATTTCCAAGGCGGCGCCTTTCATCATCGAGGACCTCCACCTCACCAAGGACCAGATGGGCCTGATCTTCGGCTCGTTCGCTCTGGCTTACGCTTTGGCGGAGATCCCGGGCGGCTGGCTGGGCGACTACATGGGTCCACGCCGGGTGCTGATGCGAATTGTGATCTGGTGGTCGTTCTTCACCGCTTCGGCGGGCTGGATGTGGAGCTTTTGGTCTCTGCGCATCAACCAGTTCCTGTTTGGGCTGGGCGAGGCGGGATGCTTCCCCAACCTCACCAAGGCTTTTACGACATGGCTTCAACCGCACGAACGGGTTCGGGCGCAAGGCATTATGTGGATGGCGGCGCGCTGGGGCGGCGCCATCACTCCCCTGCTCTGCGTTACCTTGTACCAGTTCATGAACTGGCGTATCGCATTCGCGGTCTTCGCCTTGCTGGGCGTCGTGTGGGCAATCCTGTTTTACCGCTGGTTCCGGGACAATCCCAAGGATCACCCCAGCGTCAATGCCGCCGAGTGGGAACTGCTGGAGCCGAACCAGAAGTTGATCGGCAGTCACGGCGACGTGCCGTGGGGCAAGATGATTCGCTCTCGCTCGGTGGTGTTTCTCTGGATTCAATATTTCCTGATCACCTACCCCTGGTACTTTTTCATCACCTGGCTCAGCACTTACCTTGAAGAAGCAAAGGGGCTCGGCAAAACCGAGAGCGCCTGGTACGCCATCTTCCCCTTGTTTTTTGGAGGAATCGGCTGCATCAGCAGCGGTTTCCTGCTGCCGCACGTTGCCGATTGGATGGGCGGCAATGTACGCCGCGCGCGGCGCGTGGTCGCCATGGCGGGGTTCTTTGGAGCCTCGGCGTTCATGTTGCTTTGCATCCAACAGCAGAACCCGCTGCTCGGAATGCTCGCCATGGGAATGGCCAGCTTCTGCAACGATCTCGTCATGCCGTGCGCCTGGGGCGCTTGCATGGACGTCGGCGGAAAGTACGCGGGCACCGTATCGGGCTCGATGAATATGTTCGGCAACTTTGCCGGCTTCTTTGCCCCTTGGGTGGGTGGCGTGATCCTGACGGGCGCGCTGTGGGGTGGAACGTGGTGGCCCGCCGACGTGATCCACCTGGCGGCGCAGAACATTTCGCAATGGACGGGCATCGCACCCGGCGACTACCGGATCTTCCTCTACACGATGGCGGCGGCGTATTTTCTCGGTGCGCTGTGCTGGCCGTTCATCGACCCGGTCACGCCCATGGAGCACGAAGCGGCTCATCACGACTGAACCCTGGGAGGTACAGAATGTCCGTTTCACGCAGGACGTTTCTCTCGGCCGCTCCAGCGGCAACCGCGGCGGCCCAAACCGCGCAGGCACGAACGATCAAGGCCGTGACGGCATACAAGTTCACGCCGGAAGAAATACAGCAGATCCAGAAGGCGGCCGCGCCCTACGCGCGCGTGGAGATCGTCATCTGCTCGACCCCCGGCGAATTCCGGACCCAGTTGCGGGATGCCGACGCCGTCTACGGCGGCTTGCGCGGACAGGATCTAGACTACGCCCCGAAGCTGAAGTGGTGGCAGAGTGGCGGCGCTGGAATGGAGGGCACAGATGAAGCGCTCTTCAAGAGCGACCTTTTGATCACCAACTACGCCCGGACGTTCGCCCCGGCGATTTCAGAGACGGCCATGGGCCTGCTGTTGTGCCTGACCCGCGGAATCACCACTTACTACATGCCGCAGTTCTACCAGCGGCAGATGAAGCCCACCGGCACGCCGAAGAGCGCCGACCACATTGAACTGGCCGGCAAGACCATGGGCATCGTGGGGTTGGGGGGAATCGGGTCCGCCATCGCGCGCCGCGCTTACTACGGATTCGACATGAAGATTGTGGCCACCGACGCCAAGCCCTTGGCCAGACCGGAGTATGTGGCCGAATTGCATGACCCGGGCTGGTTCGACACGATGACGCCAGCGGTGGATGTCCTGGTGGCCGCGGCGCCGCTGACCAAATTGACTGAACGGATGTTCAACGAGCAGGTGTTCCGCCGCATGAAGAAGACGTCCTACTTCATCGCGGTTTCGCGCGGAAAGTTGTTCGATGACATGGCGCTCGTAAAGGCCCTGAAAGAGGGCTGGATCGCCGGCGCCGGACTCGACGTGTTTCCGCAAGAGCCTCCCCCTTCCGATCATCCGATTTTCGATTGCCGCAACGCCGTCATGACCGCGCACACCTCCGGGTGGAGCCCCGACCGGCAGACCAGGCTGATTGAACTCTACGCGGAGAACATGCGCCGTTTCTCCGCCGGCATCCCGCTCATCAACCAGGTCGACAAGGCCGTGGGATACTGAACCGGTGCCTCAACAGACCTACAAGAATCACGCCCGGCTGGATCCCTGGTTCCACGTTTTCCTCTTCGCCGCCGTGGTGGCCGGAATCGCGGAGGCGGTAATCCGGTTGTGGAAAGAACCGGGCTTCTGGGGAATCATCCACCTGCTTTATGCGCTCGCCGCCCTCGTCGCCGTGACGCTAATTCGTGTGTATGCATTGCGCGTACAGGACCGGGTCATTCGTCTCGAGGAGCGTTTGCGGATGCAGGCAGTACTCCCGGACTCGCTTCGTCCCCGTATTAATGACCTTACGGTCCGCCAGTTGGTGGCGCTGCGCTTTGCGCCGGATTCGGAACTCGCGGGTCTCGTCGAACAGGCGCTCACGTCCAACCTCGGCGCGCAGGAGATCAAGAAGAGCATTCGCGCGTGGCGCGCCGATACGCATCGCGTCTAAATCTTGGGGTTGACGACGCGGCCCGCAAAGAGGAGGCAATTGGTCTTCCGGTCGCGAATCAGATAGAGGAACGGGTGGTCGGCGCGAAAGACATCGGGTTCCGGACGCATCGTGGAGGTCAATCCGATCACGGCGCCCGTCGCCGCGGCCGCCTCCGTGCCCTGTTCGTTCACCTCAATCATCGCTTTATGCACCACCGCCGTGAGCGAAAGATTCTTTTGCCCGTTGATGCCGGAGAAATCGGCGGCGTCGCTGAACGCATCCCGAATCCCGATTTGACGCAGGGCGTCGTTCAACGAGAAGGCCGAACCAAGCTTGAATTTCGGCAACGCCACATGCACAGTCCTGGCAGGACCCGCCGCCGCCCACTTGCGGAGATTTTCGTCCGTAAGCTGTGATTCCAGCTTGGCCAGCCCGTCTTTTTTCGCCGGAAGCACGATGACCATGCTCAGACGCCCATCCTTGTACGGCAATTCCAGCACCTGCATGTCCCCGTTTGCCGAATAGGCGTACCGCCCGTCGCGATGCATCATCGGCGTGGACACGGTGGAGCCGCCGTTGAGGTAGAAAGGCTCGTCAGAAGTGCGCGTGGGATCGAACGCACTCGCCCACGACCCCTTGAAGTAAATCGCGTTGGTCAATACCAGGCGAGTGAGCGGAGTGATGGTTCCGGGTCCAAGCAGGTCGAGAATCTTACCGGCGGTATGATCGGCCACCCAGCGATTGATCTCCTGCCGGGAGGGTTCGGCCGCGCGCTGGAAGTCCAGCGCCTTGGATTCAGCCTGGTAGTTCTGGCGTACGGTCTCGAGAAAGGGCGTCAGGATGTTGGCCCCCTGCTGCGGCCAGAGCGCGTTGGCGATAGCCAGTTTGTCGCTACTGCCGGCGCCGGTGATCAAGCCGGCCATCAGATCCTTGAGATCCGCGTGGATCGTATCCGGATGTTGAAGGCTGAGCGCCGAAGCAATCTCGGAAGCGGTCCGCCCGCGCGCGCCGGCCAGCGTCATGGACATCGCCGCGGCCACGCTGAACGGCGAATACACCAGGTTTTCCGTGGGCTTGGGAAGGACTTTGTGAAGGGCGAGACCAAAGCGATTGATCGCGTTCGCCGCGGCGGCCGGATCGCCGCCGTGCGCCATACCAACCGTCATCATCAGGATCGCACCGAGCCTCATTCCGGACGCTTTCATTACTTCAGAGCCTCCTTTCGCTCCCATGCGGCGAGTTACTGGTTGGAATGCGGGCTGCTTTGCGGCGCCGTCTCCGGCTTCTCCCGGGCCGGCATTCGGAAGATCGCATCGTCCATCCCGGTGTTGATTTCCACCTTCTTCACTGTGACCCGCATCATCGGCCGCCCCTGGACCCGGCTGTCTATGCTGTGCGCCACGACCAGCGGCCCTTCTTGGCTGTACTCCGACGGAAAACTCTCCACCTCAAGATTCTGGCCCATTTGCGGGAGGTTTGAAATCATCTTGACGGGAAGATAGGATTCGGCGTCCAAGAAATATACGGTGACCGTCCCGATTTTCCGCGTGACGCGAATCTTATAGGCCGACTTGCCGTTGACTTCTTCCTTGCTGACCAGCTCGAGCTTGTGGCCTGCCGCCTTGAGCGGGGCCAGCGCTCCGATCGCAGAGTCGAGGTCAGAGCTGGCCAAACCGGCCGCCGCCGTGTCGTCGAGCTTCCGCGGATCCTGCGAGCCGGGCGCCATCATCCACGCTGTCGTTCCGTCAAAGGCGGTCACGACCACCTGACCTTGGTAGATAATCTCGGTTCGAACCAGGTTCGGCCGCCGCAGCAGCGTGGTCATGGGAACTTCCATGTTGCCGCCCACAACCATGATGGCCGTCATCTTCAGCGTCCGGATATCCTGGACCGCCGCGCCGCCAACGGCTGCCAGATTCCGGTCGAGGATCTGATCCAGAGAAACCTCGTCCGCAAATATACATGCGGCCGACAGCACAGCAAGCGAAACAACGCGCATCTTCCACTTCATTCTACGTGCCGGCGCGGACAGCGTTACCGGCAATGCAAACCGTCTTTAGAACCGGCGCTGCCAGGGCGAACTCTCCACTCCATCTTTGGACTTGCCCGCGGGTGAGGATTCAGGCAGCGGTTCAGGCCTCGGGGCGGTTTCCGCACCCCTCAATGAATCGCTTGAGGAAACGCCCAACAAGAGCGCAAGACCTTCGGTCATCTCGCGTTCCATGTCCATTCGTAACAATCTCAATTCATCGTCTGCCAAACTGGCGGTGGCGACGCTATCCGGTGAACTCACAGCTTGCTGAACTCCGGCCATGTAGGCCCGCATACGCAACAGCGTCTGTAGCCCCCGCCCGCTCAGCTCCGGGATGCAAGTCTCGATTCGAGCGGCTACGCGCGTCATCGAGCGAACCAACCTCCTCCGGAATTCCAGAATCGACTGAAGGTCAATATTGTGTTCCAGGACCGGTTCGAGCAGCAGTAACAGCGGTAGGACGTCCGGATCCTGATAGAGGCTGCGGGCGAACGCCTCGGCAGCGGCGCGCCGGTCATTCAACCTGATCTCTGCCAACGCCTTCTCAACCCTATGCCAGAATCCGTTCAAGCGGCCCTCCAGCATGGCCAGAAAAAGCTGCTCCTTGGTCGTAAAGTAGAGATAGAGCGTGCCTTTCGCCAAGCCGACCTTCCGTGCCAGGTCGTTCATGATGAACTGCTGGAAGCCTTTAGCCTTCCAAAGCACGAAAGCGCCGTCCAGGATACTCTGGCGCCGGACCGACTTCTGTTCCGGCTTGCGTGCACGCTTCTTGATAGGAATTGACACTGGTCACGATATTAAGTGACCCAGAGTCCATTGTCAAGCGGGAAATCAGTCGGGGATACTCTCACCCGTGTCGACGGGCGCCGGGCTATTTTCAGACGCCAGGAAGGTGTCCGAATACGTCAGGGTCGCATCGGCCAGCCACTCGGATTGCTGCTCATGCTGGTCCGTGCCCCGCGGAGAAGCGTGTGTTCTCTTGGCAAACAGAGCCTTGGTAGCCGTGGTTAACTTCGTTGTGTTGTACCCGACGAAAATGATGTTCGAGCGGATCAGGTCGTTCTCGAAGCTCTTCCAGATCTGTGCGATCTTGAGGGGAGGCTTGATGTGCCGGGCGTTGGCGACCTGCTGGCCGAACGGCTCTTCACAGCGGTTCAGCTTGAGCACCGCTACGCGGTTGTCGGTTGACGCGGGAACCGCGCCAGCGGGGCGCATCAGCGTTCCCGAATCGACGCAGCGCGTGAACGAGAGGTCAGTTACAATCTTGGCTCGCTCGTTTTCGGCTCTTGGATCGCTCTTGTGTACAAAACGCAGCCGCTTGAAATCGGCCCGAATTCCGGTATCCTCGGTAGCGGCCATAAGCCAGATATAGCGGCCGTCATCAAGCTGTGCACCGCGCCAAACCCTTCCATGGTGACGCCGGGCGAACGTGTTCAAACTCTTTTGGAACACGTAAGCAGGATCTTGGCCGGCCAGGAGCAAGTTATTGACCGGCGCATGGCTGTATCCCATGCGTTCCACGACCGCGCGGTAGGTGCGCAGGAGGGACTGAACCGACCGCCGGTCGGCACTCGTCCAGCCCGCCCCCTGAAAAGCCCGCTTGAGTTCGTCCGCCGTCGCAATAAACAGCAGGTTGACCCGGTCCGCGGGACGTCCGTTTTTGTCGACTGCCTGAGGCGTGCCCAACATCTCGAGAGTTTCCTTGGCGGCAGCCATATCGGAAGCCTCGAGCGGGCGCATCGGGCGTGAATTGGATACGGTCGAACCAAGTTCAACGTCGGACGTGAGTTCGAGTATCAACTCCGTGCCGGCGGGATACTGGATCTCTGGATCCGGCGCCCGGGCAAACAGGAACTTAGCTCCCCAAACCGGAAGTGCAACGAGCGGTTCCAGATAGGCCAGGCGCCAGGCGTACACCGCAAGACTGGAAGAAACGTTGGTCGTGGGACGAATTCCCCGGATCACGCCGTTCGCGTCGACGTTCTCACGGGCGGAATCCACAGTGCGCAGGCGAGTACGGACCGGCGCCTCGGCGCCGTCCGGAAGAACCAGCCGGTCGAAGCGAAACGCCAGTTTGGCGACTTGGCGCTTGAATCCGAAGCCCAGGGGAGCGGCCAGAGCGACCGAGCCCGTCACCCGGCCGCCCGCCGCGAGAACGGGCCGTTCGGCCCGCAGCACCGGAGAAATGATTACGGCCTCAACCGGGTCGCCCACCTTGGAGATCTTCGATCCGGTGACCGAGAGCAGGCGTACTTCGATCGACTGGCCCGCGGGAAGCCGCTGGCCGGAACAAATTGCGCCCGACGCCGCCAAAGCCAAACCGCCGGAGAGGTACCACAGCGGGATTCTCATTTACGGGGATAGTTCACGGCCCAGCATTTCCATGTTAGCGGCATTGGGTTATGGTTTGCCTGTAAATCGTCGTCAACGCCCGCCGGCCGCGGGCTCCGGGAGGAAATAAAAGGCCATCCCCAGGATGACATAGACGCCCAACATCAAAAGGCCTTCCAGCCAGTTGGTTTCGCCGTCACCAGAAACCTGGGCAATCACCAGAATCGACAGGACGACCGCCATAACTTCGGCCGTCGTAAACAGGTAGTCCATCGGTTGAGGCGCCACAAGATAGCTGGTCAAGACCAGCACCGGCGCCACGAACAGGGCGATCTGGATGCTGCTGCCGATGGCGATGCCCATCGCCAGGTCCATCTTATCCTTGAGTGCGACCAGGACGGCGGTGCTGTGTTCGGCTGCATTGCCGATAACGGCGACCACAATGACGCCCACGAAAATGCTGCTCATCCCCAACGAGTGCGCGGCCTGTTCGACGCTGCCGACGAGAATCTCGCTCATCCAGGCGATGAGGGCCGTCGCGACGGTCAGAGCCGACAGCGATGCGCCCAGGCTCCACGGTTTGCCGTGGTGTGGCTCGCTTTTCTCACCGCTGAAAAGCTGCCGGTGCGTCCGTAGTGAGAACCACAGGCTGGCGCCATACAACAGGAGCAGGACAACCGAGAGTTCCATGGCCAGGCTCCTCTCGCTGGCCCTTCCCGCGGGCCCGGCCAGGTGGTGAAACCCGGCGGGAACGAGCATGCTGACGGCGGCCAGCGAAAGCAGCGTCGCTTGCGCTCTGGCGCCCCGCATGTTGAAGCGCTGGTGCGGGTAGCGCAGGCCGCCACAAAACATCGCCAGGCCGGCGACCAGCAGCAGGTTGCCGATGATGGAGCCGGTCAGCGAGGCTTTGACGACATCGTAAAGCCCCTTGCGCATCGCGGCCAGCGCGATAACCAACTCGGCCGCGTTACCGAACGTCGCGTTGAGCAGTCCGCCAACTCCTTCACCGGTCCGGGTCGCCAGCATTTCGGTCGCGCGCCCCAGCCAGCCGGCCAGCGGCAGGATGGCCAGACAAGCGAACGCGAAGATAAGTGTGTGCCGGTCCGGCGAGAGGTGTTCCGCCAGCACGGCCAGCGGCACAAAAATCAGGAACCAGTCAAGCGACGGCTTGAGCCAGCGCTTCACTTGGAAGCCCTCCGCCGCCGCACCTGGTGCGCCGAAAGCGTCGTTTGCGCCGAAGCCCACCGGCCCAGCCGGAACTCCCGGCTGTACCCGGCGGTCAGATTGGAAATCGTGACGACAACTGAACCACTGGCATCAACCGAGTATTGCTCTTCAACCGCCTGGCTTTGCGCCGCGCGGGACATCTGCACAGGGGTCGTATCCAGGTTCTTGGACGTTCTCAGCGCAGGATCATACGGGAACCTGATCTCGTCCCAATTGGTGATGTCTCCCACGGGTTGTCCATCCTCGGACCGCCGCGAACACTCCAGGTAGCGGAAGTGGCCGACGTTGTGAACCGGGCTGTACTTCCGGGAACGGACCAGCGGGCGCTCGCCGGCCGCCGGCAGCACCGTTCCCCGGTCAAAAAGAGAATCGAAAACGATTCGCTGTCCGGCATCACCCTCGCGCCAGACGCCGAAGAATCGGGTGAACTTGTCCTTAAGCTGATAGCCCGCCAAGCCCTCGGCTTGAATGGCCAGCCCGATCGCCGTGGCCGAACGCGTGTATGCCGAACGCCTGACCTTGCGCCCGAACCGGTCGCGAAGCATCCTGCCGACGACCGGCAGTTCGGAGCCACCGCCGGTGACATACAACGACAAGGAGGAATCCTCCGGGATGCGCGCCAACAGGTCATCCGTGGCGCGGAGCGTCTCCTCAACCAGAGGTTCGCACCGCGCATAGAATTCCGGCGCCGGGATACTGACCGGACCCCAGCCTTCCTCGACACGGTCCAGGTCCACCACCAGGCGGCGCGTGTTCGGATGCAGCGCCTCTTTCCGCTCCCGGCACTCCTCCAGTAGCGCGAACTCCTGCGCCACGCTGAGCTGATTTCGCGACGCCTCGCGGCCGGCAATTTCGAGCGCCAGTTCCGCCAGCACTTCGTCGAAATCGTCCCCGCCCAGAGTGGTGATGCCCTCGGTGGCGGTGACGGCATGATTGAGTTCCCGACGCTCCACGATCGAGGCGTCAAACGTGCCGCCTCCCAAGTCGTACACCAGAACGGTTTCAGCCAGCGGGGCTTTTCCCGCCTGGCGGTGGGAGTACTCGATGCTGGCGGCCGAAGGTTCGTTGAGCAATCCCAGGACTTCGAACCCCGCCCGCCGGAATGCTTCCGCCGTGAGAAACCGCTGGTTCCCATTGGCATTGGCCGGCACTCCGAGAAAGACTTCGAGCGCTTCACCGGCCTTCGCGCGCAGGCTTGATCGTTCCGTCAAGTCGCGCTTGAGCGCCTCCGCCATGCCGGTCAGCAACTCGATCAGCGGCTCAGAAGACGGTCCGAGATTGATCCGCGTATGAGGTCCCGCGGCGCCCAGACAACGCTTCAGAGACCGGGCTACCGTACATCCGGGACTGCCCTGCAAGGCCCAGGCATCCCACCCATACCAGCGTTGACCGCCGCGGACCGCCACCAGCGGCGGGTACCATTCCCTCGATACGCCGTCGGCGCACTCAAAGGCCGCTACCGGATAATTTCCCCGATCGGCGGCGGCGGCAACAATCCGGGTGGTGCCGAAGTCGATTCCTAATCGCATCAACTATTCAGGATAGCGAGCAGCGGTAATGAATTCCGCCACCTTGATCTTCGCCTCTTCATCCCTGCCCTGACGCAACAACTCGATCACGCCGGAGTCGATGATCTCGTACCAGAGATTCTTCCGGCGAACCGGGTCGGGAATGGTCCTGGCTATGGACTCCCGGAACTCTCCGGCCAGTTCCAGAAACGCCGCGTACTCGGGACCGATCTGCTCGCCAAACCTCTGGCGTAACCGCACGGCCAGCGCCGGCGCAAGCCCCATCGTCGAGATTGCGATAGCCAGAGCGCCACGGCGCAAAACAGACGGGTAAATGAAGCCACAGTGTTCCGGATCGTCGAGGGCGTTAAACAGAACATGCTCGCGCGTGGCCTCTTCCGACAATGAGGCATTCACTGAGCGGTCTTCGTCGGCGGCGACGGCGAGAAACGATCCGGCCAAGTCGCCCGCAGCCACCTTGCGACCAATCCAGCGGAACCGCCCTTGAGCCGCAAGCGTGTGAAGCGCGGGTGTGAGGCGTTCGGCCACCACGGTCAGGTCGGCGCCCGCCTCCAGCAACCCGAGGATCTTCTCCTCGGCGGGCGGCCCGCCCCCGGCGACCACGCACCGTTGCTTCTCCAACCGGAGAACGACAGGGTAACCGTGGCGGAAGTTCACGCTGTTTGTACCCTCGCCGCTTGTTCAAGACCTAACTCATGAATCTCGATCTCGCGCATCCGGTACTTCTGAATCTTTCCGTTCGCGGTCATCGGAAATTCCGTAACAAAGCGGACATGCTGCGGAATCTTGTAGTAGGCGATGTTGCCGTCGCAAAAACAGCGGATGTCGTCCGCCGTGAGGCCTTGGCCGGCCCGGACGCGTATCCACGCCGCGACGATCTCGCCGAGTTTCTCGTCTGGGAGCCCGACCACGTAGACTTCGGCCACTTTCGGATGCTGCAACAAATACTCTTCGATCTCGCGCGGGTAGATGTTTTCGCCTCCTCGAATGATGGTGTCCTTGGCGCGGCCGGTGATCTTGAAGTTTCCGTCGGGGCGGAGCGCCGCCAAATCGCCAGTGTGCAGCCACCCTTCGGCGTCGATCGCCTTGGCCGTGGCGCCGGGATCGCCGTCGTAGCCCGCCATGACCAGGTAGCCGCGTGTGAGCAGTTCACCGGTTTCGCCAATCGGCACGGCCGCTCCGTCGCGATCGACAATCTTAACCTCCGTCGCGGGCATCGCCCGGCCAACTGTGGTGCAGCGTGTCTCGACCGAGTCATCGGCGTGCGACATCGTGACCACCGGAGAAGATTCGGTCTGCCCGTAGGCGATCGTCAATTCATGGCAGTGCATGTCGTTCACGACCCGGCGCATCACCTCGATCGGGCAGGGCGCGCCCGCCATAATCCCAGTGCGCAGCGAACTCATGTCGTAGCGCCCGAACTCCGGGTGGTTGAGCCAGGAGATGAACATCGTCGGAACGCCGTAGATGGCGGTTGGCCGTTCTTCGTGGATCGCCCGCAGCGTGGTCAAGGCGTCAAACTGGGCGGACGGAATGACCATCGCCGCGCCGGACACACCCGAGGCCATGGTTCCGATCACGCACCCGAAACAATGAAACATCGGCACCGGCACCAGGAGCCGGTCCCGTTCCGTCGCGCCGAGATTCAGGGCGATGAAGCGGCCATTGTTGACCAGGTTCCGGTGCGTCAGCATGACTCCTTTCGGCAAGCCGGTTGTACCCGACGTGTACTGAATGTTGGCGACGTCGGCCGCCGAAACGTCCGGGGGAGAGAAAGGAATTGCCCGGCGCTCGAAGTTGTGCCAGTCTTCGAGCCGGATCACTTCGCTCAGTTCGATCTGGCGGTGGCCGCGGGCGGAATCCAAAATCGCCAGATAGTCCGCGCGGGCGTCGCGCTCGTGCAGGAACAGCACTTTGATGCGGGACTTCTCCAGGACAAAGGACAACTCATGAGAACGGTAGGCGGGGTTGATGTTTACCAGGACGACGCCCGCGAATGCGCACGCATATTGCAGCAGTATCCACTCGGTGCAATTGGTTGCCCAGACCCCCACGCGGTCGCCCGGAACCAGGTTCGAACCCCGCAGCGCTCCGGCAGCCTTGTGAACGGCCTGCCGCAATTCGCTCCATGTCAGGCGGCGGCGCTGATGCAGGACGGCCAGCGCCTCGCGATCGGGAAACCGCCCGGCCGCCTGATCGAGGAGTTGCGAAATCGTGATATCCAGGACCGGAAGGTCCTGGCCCCTGGCGTAATTCTCCACTATGGACATGATAAGCCTCCGCGCGGCGGCGGCTTGGTTAAGCGCGGCGTTAGCGCGGCTTGGACCGTTCCACTTCAGCGAGGCGGGCCTTCACCAACTTCTTTACCAGCGTGGCCGGAAGAGGCTTGTCGATAGGGAACCGGATCGCGCCCTTGGAGGTGGCGTACTTCTTCGAGACTTCAGGAAACGCATCCAGAAGCGAGCCGCTCATGGGGAAATAGCTGCAATGGCCGGCGTAGGCGGCGTATCCGGCCAGGGGTTTTCCGTACTTGAATGCGGGGACTCCATAGCTGATCGCCTCGGTGGCGCCCTCTGGCACGGCGGACCGGATGATGTCGCGCAGCTTGTTCAGAGTTGTTCGCGCGGGCTCCGGCACGGAGGCCAGATACGCATCCACTTCTTTTTCGCCGGCAGTCTTGCTGGGCATGGCTCAGGCTACCAGGATCACCACCGACCGCGGCGCGGCTTCGTAGCGGGTGGGGTGCCGCAGCGGCTTCTCCTCGCCCGGTTCCACGATGTCATGGGGAGTCCGCAGCGCCGTGTCGGCAAAGCGCCGCCAGGGCAAGTCGGGCAATTGGAACTTGAGCGGTTCCCAATAAGAGTTCGCCAGCAGGTAAATCTGCTCACCGAGGCACGACCAGTGCGCGGCCAGCGCGCGTGAGTCTCGCGACCAATCCGGCGAGCCGAGTTCGGTGCCATGGAACTCGATATATGGATGCGGGCCACGGCCATTCTGATCCCAGTTCACCCGCCTCAGGCACTCGTGGCGATGGCGGAAGGCGATCATGCGGCGGAAGAAGCGGTGCAGTTCCCGGTGGCGCGGCAGAAACGACCAATCCACCCAGCTCACGTCGTTGTCCTGGCAATAGGCGTTGTTATTGCCCTTCTGCGTGCGGCCGAATTCGTCGCCGCCCAGGATCATCGGCACTCCGCCGGAAATCAACAGCAGCGCCGTCAGGTTCTTTTGCAGACGCAGCCGCAGGCGGTTGATTTCGGGATCGTTGGTCGGCCCTTCGGCGCCGCAGTTCCAGCTATGGGTCACCGAGACACCGTCGCGGTTGTCCTCGCCGTTGGCCTCGTTATGCTTTTCGTTATACGAAAACAGGTCCGCCATCGTGAACCCGTCGTGGCAGGTCACGTAATTGATGCTGTGATAGGGGAACCGCCCGCTGGGGTGGTAAAGATCGGGGCTGCCGAGCAGGCGCGAGGCCAGCGCTGGGACCTGGCTGGTGTCGCTTTTGACGAACTTGCGAACATCGTCCCGGTAGTTTCCGTTCCACTCCGCCCAGCGGCCCCACGCCGGAAAGCTTCCCACCTGGTACAGACCTGCCGCGTCCCAGGCTTCGGCGATCAGTTTTGTGTTCGCCAGAATGGGATCCAAAGCCAGCGATTCGAGCAGCGGAGGATTCGCCAGCACCGAGCCGTCCTGGCCTCTTCCCAGAATCGACGCCAGGTCGAACCGGAATCCATCGACGTGCATCTCCATGACCCAGTACCGCAGGCAACTGTTGATCATCGCCCGCACCACCGGATGGTTGCAGTTCAGCGTGTTGCCGCATCCGGAGTAGTTGCGGTAAAACCCGCCGGACTCCAGCATGTAGTACACCGCGTTGTCGATCCCGCGGAAGGAGTAGGTCGGTCCCAGTTCGTTGCCCTCGGCCGTATGGTTGAAGACCACATCGAGAATGACTTCGATTCCGGCCGCGTGAAAAGCCTTGACCATCTCCTTGAACTCGCGCGCCGGGCCGGTGGGACGCCGGTCAGCGGCGTAGGCGGATCGTAGAGCGAAGAACGAGATGGGTTGGTAGCCCCAATAGTTCAGCAAGGGCTCGCCGGTAAAGGGATTGCGCCGGTTGGTGTCGGCTTCTTCGAAATCGTAAACCGGCAGCAACTCGACCGCGGTGATTCCCAGATCCAGCAGGTAGGGGATCTTGTCGATGAGCCCTCGAAACGTTCCAGGGTGGGCCACGGCCGCGGATGCGTGCCGGGTAAAACCCCGGACGTGCAGTTCATAGATAACGGAGTCGGCCAGCGGGATGTTCAGCGGTTGGTCTTCGCCCCAATCGAACGGCTCAGCCAGCATCGCGCCGCGCCGGAGCGGCCGTTGCGACAAAGGCTCTCCCCATTGCTCGCCACCTACGACGCACCGGGCAAACGGGTCCAGCACCAGTTTGGACGGGTCATAGCGGTGCCAGGAATTGTGGAAATTCGGGTGCCGGTCGATCCGGTAGCAATATTGAACATCGGGTGTCAGCCCGCGCAGAAACACGTGCCACACATCTCCGGTGCGGTGGTAATGGGGATCGAGCGCGATCTCCATTGCCGGTTCAGGACGGGCCGGGTCAAACAAGACCAATGTCACGTCGGAAGCATGCCTGGCGAACAACGAGAAATTGACGCCATTCGGTTGTGGCGTTGCGCCGAACGGTAGCGGCGAACCGCGCTCGATCAAAAGTGCCATCAGTACGCGCAGGCGCCCTTGACCGGCTCCACATAGAAGGCTTTGTAGTTCTTCGCTTTCTTGTCCATACAGCCCGCCAACGGCAACAGTTCCACTTTTCGAAATTCCACCGGATGGCTCTCGCTCTGCAAAGAAATGGACCCCTCTTTCAGCAGCATGCCATCCTGCTTGACCTTGGGGTCGTAGCCGCTGACGTTGCCGCCGCCGATTTGCGGCGATTCGTAGGCCAAAACCAGTTGGCCGTTCACATAGTGCTTCACGGACTTGTCGCCCAGCACCTCCACTTCGACGCGCACCCATTGGTCGCCTCGAAACGTCGGCGACGACGAATTGGCGCAGTGCTGGGTAAACAGCTTGCCCTGGTACACGACGTTGGTCCCTGGCGTGCACAGGTTGGCTGTGGAGCGTTCGCCGGTTTCACGCCCCCCGAGCAACTGCACTTCGATGGAGATCGGAAAGTCCTGGTCCTTCCCCATCGACTCGGGGCTCTGCCCGTGAATCATGATGCCGCTGTTCCTGAATGCCCACCCCGGACCTCCCGGCGCCTGATCGCCGGTGAATCGATACTCGACTCCAATCCGGTAGTAGGAAAACTTCCGGTCATAGAACATGTGCCCGAACCGGTCGTTGAACTTGTCGTACTGGTCGTAGGCAACCTTGATCACGCCGTTCTCGACCCTGAATGTATTGCCGAAATTGTTGTCAAGGCCATAGCCGGTGATCTTGACATGCCACCCGTTCAACGTCTTTCCATCGAAGAGTTGAATCCAATCGCCAGGCTGCGCACCGGCTTGTGCCCGAACTGGGCACTGCGCCATTGCCGCGGCTGCCAAGGCGGCGGCAAACCGAATCCACATAGGCTCAAGCTTATCGTCTTTCTTGCTCTCGCGCTTTCAGCAAGCCACTCCGGATCGCCATCGCCTGGTAGGTCGCATCCTTATAGAGGTCACCGAGGGTGGGGTAGTTAAAACAGGTTTCGTTAAAGATCTTTGCCGTTGCGCCCGCCATCAGCGCCAGAAGTCCGATGTGTACGATCTCGGTCGCATGCTCGCCAATCACGTGAACCCCAAGCAGGCGCAGGTCCTCCCAATCGAAGAGCAGCTTCAGAAACCCGTCCTTGTCGCCGATGATCTTTCCGCGCGGGTTGTGGCGGTAGTACGCCTTTGCGGCGATATAGCGGGTCCCCTTCTTCTTCAGGCTGCTTTCTGTTTCCCCGGCCATGCTGACTTCCGGGATGGTATAGATTCCGGTGGGAAGAATGGGCCCCACGCCGGTTTTGAAATTCCGGTCGAAGGCATGACACATGGCGACGCGCGCCTGTTCGGCGCTGGTGGCGGCAAGCGCGGGAAAGCCGATCACGTCTCCCACCGCGTAGATATGCGGCGCCGCGGTTTGAAAATGCTCATTGACGCTTAAGAGCCCGCGCTCACCCGCCGTGATTCCGGCGGCAGCCAGGTTGAGCGCGGCGGTGTTGGAGACCCGCCCGGCGGCGACCAGCACTCCGTCCACGGTCAGATGAAGCCCGGATTCGCAGACGAGTTCCACAGTATCGTCCTTCAGCACGGTGCAGACGGTTACCTTCTGCGGCTGGTGGAAGATGATACCGAGCTCCTGCATGGTTTCGCGCAACGTGGCTGAGACTTCTTCGTCCAGGAAAGGCAATAAGCCCGCGCGCCCATCCAAGAGGTGGACTTCCACGCCCAAGGCCGCGAACGTACAGGCATACTCGCTGCCGATGACCCCCGCGCCAACGATGGCCAGGCGCTTGGGAAGCGTTTGAAGCGCCAGAATCTCGTCCGAATCATGCACGCGGTCGCTGTCAAACTCGAACCCGGGCGGACGGAACGGCGACGATCCGGTGGCGATCACGATTTTTGCGCCGGAAATCCGGGTCTCTTGCCCCGCCGAGGAAATCGCCACCGTGTTGGCGTCGATGAACGCGCCGGCGCCCTGAAACAGCGCTACATTCCACTCCCGGAACGAGGCGCGAATCCGGGTTCGCTCGCTTTCCCTCACGTGCTGTTCGTGATACATGAAATCGCGAATCGTCGCCTGCCGCCGCAAGGACAGGTCGACGCCGTAGAGTTTGCGCGCCTTGAGTCCGGAGAGCGCAAGCGCGGTCTCGCGCAAGGTCTTGCTGGGCAGGGTCCCGGTGTTGGCCGAGGCGCCGCCCACGACAGGCTGCTTTTCCACCACCGCCACCCGTTTGCCAAAGAACGCGGCGGTATCAGCGGCCCGCTCCCCCGCGGGTCCCGATCCAAGCACCACGACATCAAACTCTTGCATGCTCACCCTGTAAGAATACAGCGCTGAGTATCACGCGCAATCAATAGCTCTTCGTTGGTTGGAATCAGCCACATGCTCACCGGCATGCCCGGCACGTTGATCCGGCACTCGCCGCGCGCCCGGGTATTCGATTCCGTGTCCAGGTGGACTCCGAGATTCTCCAGATCCTTGCAGATCCGGGCTCTCACGTCCGGGGAGTTCTCGCCGATGCCGGCGGTGAAAACGATCGCATCCGCCCCGTTCAACGCGGCCAAGTAGGCGCCAATATACTTGCGCGCCCGGTAGCAGAAGATCTCGATGGCCAGTTCGGCGCGCGCGTTGCCCGCCGCGGCCGCCAGCACAATGTCACGCATGTCGTTGGACACGCCCGAAATCCCCAGCAACCCGCTTTCGTGGTTCAACATCTTCTCGATGCGAACAGGATCCAGACCTTGGGTCTTAATGAGGTGAAAAATAATAGACGGATCGAGGTCGCCCGATCGCGTACCCATCAACAGGCCTTCCAGCGGCGTGAAGCCAATCGAGACATCGACTGAGCGGCCGTCTTCAATCGCGCAGATCGAACAGCCATTGCCGAGATGACAGCTCACGATGCGCCGCGCCGCCGGTTCCAGCGCCGCCACGCGTTGCGCAACATAGCGGTGCGAGGTGCCGTGAAAGCCGTACCGCCGGATACGATCCCGCTCGAAGTACTCGTAAGGCAAGCCGTAAACATAGGCATGAGCCGGAAGGCTGGTGTGGAAGGCTGTGTCGAATACAGCGACATGAGCCGCCTGCGGAACCAGCTCTTTCATCGCCCGGTATCCGGCGAGGTTCGGCGGATTGTGCAGCGGCGCAAGCTCGCAACACGCCTCGATTTCGCGGAGGACCGCCTCGTCAATGCGAGTCGAGGACGTGAACCTCTCGCCGCCATGGACAACCCGGTGCCCCACACCGTCAATTTCTTCCGCCGACTGGATGAGGCCGGAATTCCGAAGTTCCTCAAACGCGAGACTCGCCGCCGCGCGGTGGTCGCGCGCTCCTCCGCCGGCCACTCCAATTTTTTCCACCGCGCCTTTGGCAACCCGCCGCTCCTCCCCTCGCGAGAAGTCGAATAGCTGGTACTTGAGCGATGAACTGCCGCAGTTCGCCACCAGGATCTTCACACGGGCGGTCTCCACTTATGCGCTATCGCCGTCCACAGCCTCGGGGGTGTATCGTTTGCTCACGCGGCGTGCGCGCGAACAGATTGTTCGAGCTTCCGCTCATCGGTGTAAAACTTGCGGATCCCGTCGCTCAACTTTTCGACAGCCATCTGGTCTTGGTTGTGCATCCACCGGAACGTCTTTTGGTCGAGATGCAATTTCTCCCCCGCGGACGCGGCGGCCTTGGCGGGGTCCAGCCACCGCACCACTTCTCCTTCGGTTAACCGCAGTTGCTCCAGCAGGTCCGGGCTGATGGTCAACAAGTCGCATCCGGCGAGGTGGAGGATCTGCTCTATCTTCCGGAAACTGGCCCCCATGACCTGGGTCTTGTAGCCGAACTTCTTGTAGTAGTTGTAGATCTTGGTTACCGACTCGACGCCGGGATCTTCCGACGCGGGAATGTCGCTGACTTTCCGCGCCTGTTTGTACCAGTCGTAGATCCGGCCCACGAACGGCGAAATCAGCGTTACGCCCGCTTCCGCGCATGCGACGGCTTGGGCAAAGCTGAACAGCAGCGTCATGTTGCAGTGGATCCCGTCCTTTTCCAACCGTTCCGCCGCGCGAATTCCCTCCCACGTGGTCGTGACCTTGATCAGAACGCGTTCTCTCGAAACACCGGATGCTTCGTACAATTCGATCAGGCGGTGAGCCTTGGCGATGGATCCTTCCGTATCGAAGCTCAATGCCGCATCCACTTCTGTGGACACTCGTCCCGGAATGTGTTTCAGGATCTCCCGGCCGAAATTGACGAACAGCCGGTCCATGAATGCCGCCGTCCGTTGTTCATCGCTGCCGCCGATCTTGGCGGCGTATTCGGACGCGTCATCAACCAGGGATTCGTACTCTTTCTTTTGCGCCGCGTGATAGATGAGCGACGGATTGGTTGTCGCATCCCGCGGCTTGTGTTGCGCGATGGCATCGATATCGCCGCTGTCGGCGACGATCACCGTGTATTGTTTCAAGGAATCCAGCAGCGTCATAAGACCTCCTTTACCGGCTGAATGAATCGGGCCCGGCGGCATGCGCCAGCCCGTTGGAAGCGAGGTGCTCCAACAGGAGAAAGACCGTTTCTACGCTGGCTGCGCCCGCCGCGGCGGCGATCTGCACCGGGGTCTGCGGCACAGCAGTCAGCACGTCCATCACCCGCCCCTGTAACAATAGTACGCCGTTGGCCGCGCGCTTGCCGCCTTCAACACCCGGCTGATGATACGCGTTGATGCCCACAAGGCTGGCATAAAATCCGACGGCTCGCTCGAACAGCGCGATCAGAGCGCCTACCGACATCGCATCGACCCGGGGCACGGTGATCGTCATCGATTGCCGCCCCTTCTCAGAAAGCGCCTCGCGCGTGCCCAAGAGAAATCCGTGCAGGTAATCGCCCGCCGTAAACCCGTCTTCGAGAGTGACGGGCTTTCCGCCGGACTCCAGGACACGAATGAAAGTGACAAAGAAATTGTCGACGCCGTCTCGAAGCTGCTGCACGTAGGCGTGCTGGTCGGTGGAACCTTTGTTGCCGTACACCGTGATTCCCTGATGCTCGACCGTGCCGTCCGGCAGGACTTTTTCCTTGCCCAACGATTCCATGACCAGTTGTTGCAGGTACCGGCTGAACAACAGCAGCCGGTCTTTGTACGGCAGGACGACCATGTCCTTGAGTCCCTTGCCTCCAGTCGCCTGATGCCACATCAAGGCGAGCAAAGCGGCCGGGTTGCGGCGGGTTTCCTTCACCCTGGTCGCCCGGTCGCATTCGGCGGCGCCGGCGAGCAGGCCGCGAATATCCAAGCCCTGCAGCGCCGCGGGCAGCAGTCCGACCGCCGACAGTTCACTGGTCCGCCCGCCAACCCAGTCCCACATGGGAAAACGTTCCAGCCACTTCTCAGATAGGGCGCGCCGGTCCAACGCCGACCCCTCTTTGGTGACCGCCACCGCGTGCGCGCTGAAGTCGAGGCCGGAGTCCCGGTAGGCGCCCGCGATGATCTGCATCCCGTTGCTGGTTTCCGGTGTACCGCCACTCTTGCTGGTCACCACCACGAGCGTTTGCCCAAGCTGGCCTTTGAGCGTGGCCAGCACCCTCGCAATTCCATCCGGGTCCGTGTTATCGACGAAGGAGACTTTCATCTTGTCGCGCAGCGGGTCGCCCAGGGCGTCGGCGACGAACATCGGTCCCAGCGCGGAGCCTCCAATGCCGGCCAACAGGAGGTTCTGAAACTTCTTCCCGGCATGCACCTTGCTCGCGAACGCCTCGACGCGCTTCACGGTTTCCGCGATCATTGCGCGGAACTCCTCGGGCGCCGTCTCCGGGGCTCGCAGCCAGTAGTGGCCAACCTGCCGTTTCTCGTCCGGGTTTGCAACCGAGCCGCCTTCCAGTTCGTCCATCGCTATGAATGCGCCCTGCATGGCGGGCTCCATCCTGGCGAAAAAGGCGGCTTCGAAATGCATCCGGCTGATATCCAGGGAAAGGTCCAACGCGGGGACCGGACAATAATACTCGAGGAAACGCGGCCAGGAGGGTTCGGGATTCACCCCACTATTATCGTCGAACCTGCCCGGTGGTAATCTGAGAGTCTCGTTGCGAAAACCATCACGGAGTCGTCATGCGCTTCCTGCTTGTCTTGCCGCTCATCGCGGCCTCAATTCTGGGCCAGGACACGTTTCAAGGCGTCGAGCGCATCGTCGCCGTCGGGGATGTTCATGGTGACTACGATCAGCTTGTAAGGGTCCTCCGCGGCGCCGGTGTCATCGACAACAAGAACAAGTGGAAGGGCGGAAAAACGCACCTGGTCCAGACAGGAGACGTTCCCGACCGCGGCCCGGGAACGCGCAAGGCCCTGGACTTGCTGATGGACCTCGAGAAACAAGCCAAGAAGGCCGGCGGCATGGTTCACCCGCTCATTGGCAACCACGAGGCGATGAACCTGTACGGCGATCTGCGGTACGTCACCGCCGAGGAGTACGCGACCTTCAAGACCAGCGATTCACAGCAACTCCTCGACAACTACTTTGAGCAGGTCGAGTATCCCGAATTGCAAAAGAAGAGCCCTTCAGCCGATGCCTCGGACCTCAAGAAGGCTTGGATGAAGGACCACCCGCCGGGCTGGGTCGAACAGCGTTACGCGTTCGGCCCCAAGGGCAAGTACGGCCAGTGGATTCGTAAGAACGAAGCGGTCATCAAGGTGAACGGCATGATCTTCATGCATGGCGGCTGGTCCCCCAAATACGCTTCGAAGACGATTGCCGATTTGAACACCCAGGTCCATTTCGAACTGGCCGATTTTCAACGCCTGGCGGGTGGAATTGTAATGGACCCCGAGGGGCCGCTGTGGTACCGGGGACTGGCGCGGGACCCTGAATCCCTGCTGAAGGACTTCCTGGACCGTTTGCTGGCCGCCCAGCAGGCCACTGCGATCGTTATCGGACACACACCTACCGCCGGCGCGATCCTGACGAGGTTTGACGGGCGCGTGATCATGATTGACGTCGGCATGTCCAAGGCGTACGGCGGCCCGGACGCCTGCCTGGTCGTCGAAGGCGGAAAGCGTATGGCCCTGCACCGGGGAAAGCTTCTCGACTTGCCCTCCGATAAGTCGCAAATGCTGGCCTATCTCAAAGCCGCCGCCGCGCTGGACCCGCAGCCATCACCGCTACAGAAACTGATCGACTCGGGCGCCGCCGCCGAGATGGTGAAAGACGACAAGTAGCGCG
>JADZCI010000280.1 GCA_020851655.1 Bryobacterales bacterium | reverse complement strand
CAGGATGACCGTTATTTCAAAAATTCCCAGTTTTACCTGGCGGTCAGCGCCAAGATGGGCATCGACGACGTGATCCGCAAGGTGCCCCAACTGGTTAAGGTGGCTTCCAACAGCGACATACAGCGTGTCGTGCAGAAAGCCCTGGGTGGCATTACGTTGCGGCACACGCCGACGCCGCCGGCCGCCATCCCGATGAAACTGGATAACCAGTACTTCGGTCTCAATCAGAGCGGACCACTCTGGGACAACGTGCAGTTGTCCCGGTCGATTGCCGTCTTTGCCCCCTCGGAGATTGTCGAACCGAAGCTGGAAGTAATTGCCGTATTGGAATAAAGGCGAAATTGGAGTACAAATAGACAGGCGATCACAAAGAATCGCCCGCGGACGGCATCTTATATCGGAGGGAGGACAGCGATGAGTGCGCCAACCAGGATCACTGAACGTTACGAGTTTCGTGAAATCCTTGGCGAGGGCGGGATGGGCGTGGTCTATCGCGCCTACGACCGCGTTGTCGGGCGTGAGGTCGCGATCAAGACGATACGCGACGTCCAGGACAAAGCAGCGCTTGATCTGTTCCGCCGGGAGTGCTCGGTGCTGGCGAATTTCGCGCACCCGCACATCGTCGAAATCTTTGATTTCGGTGAACTGGAAGAAACCGGCACACGAAGACCCTTCTTTGTGATGCCCTTGCTCGACGGCCTGACCCTCGACAAGGTCATTCACTCTGAATCCGAGACGCTTTCCGTTGAGCGTTGTGTCGACATCATTTCCCAGATGTGCCGGGGTCTGCAGGCCGCGCACGAACGCGGCTTGGTGCACCGGGACCTGAAGCCTACCAATGTCTTCATTCTGCGCGGGGACTCGGTAAAGATCATCGACTTCGGTGTGGCGCACCTGGTGGACACCCAGAGTTCGATCGGCTTAAAGGGCACGCTCCTATACATGGCCCCCGAGCAGATCCTCATGAAACGGCCCACCGCTTTGACGGATCTCTTTGCGCTCGGCGTGGTCTGCTTCGAGATGCTGGCGAGGCGGCGGCCGTTCGATGGCGCGACCCGCGATGAGATCGCCGACCAGATCGTCAAAGTTATACCTCCGCCCGCGTCGCAGTTTAATCCCGCCGTATCCCTGGCGGTCAGCCAGGTCATCCATAAGGCGCTGGCCAAACAGCCCTACCACCGGTTCGCGAGTGTCAAGGAGTTCTCCGATGCGCTGAACAAGGCGTACCGCAACGAAGCGGTCGATTGTCTGAAGCCGGAACGGATCGAGCCTCGCGTGGTGCGCGCCAGAAAGGCGCTTGAACAGGGCGAGTTGGAATTTGCCTCCGAGATTGTGGGGGAACTCGAGTCCGAAGCGCTGCTTCACCCGGACATCGTTGAACTGCGCAAGCAGATCGACACGGCGATTCGGGAGAAGAATATCCAGCAATTGCTGGAGACGGCGCGCCGCCGGTTTGACGAGGACGAGTATCAACTGGCGCTCCAGAAGATCCAGGAAGTGCTCAACCTCGACCCCTCGAACACGGACGCCCACGCCCTTAAAGGCGACATCGAGAGCAAGCGGAGTTCCGCGCAGATCGACGAGTGGTTCAAGGTCGCCTGGCAGCACATGGAGAACCATTCGTACGGGCAGGCCCGCAAGGCGCTGCACGACGTTCTTCAATTGCGCCCCAAGGAACAGCGGGCCCAGCAGCTACTCGCCGAAGTCGACCGCCGCGAGCAGGACTATCTGCGCATCCGCAAGGAAAAAGAGGATGCCTACCAGGCGGCACTGGAAGCGCGCCGCCGGGGCGACCTGAGCTCGGCGATGACCAAACTGGAGAGGGTGCTCGATATGGACCGGTGCGCGCCGGACACGTTTGCCCCGGACCGCGCCGCCATCTACCAGAAGATGTATAACGAGGTCCGGTCCGAGTACGACCTGCTCGCCAGTCTCTTCAGTGAAGTGCGTCAGAACTTCGAGTCCGGCAACCTGGCTGTGGCCGCAAAGCTGTGCGGGGAGGCGCTCGAGAAATATCCCGACCACGCGATGTTCCGGTCGATGAAGCTGGACATCGAGGTCCGCCAGCGCCAGGAACTCTCGGCACTCATCGCCCGAATTGACCGCGAAGTCGACGACGAGCCCGACCTGAGCAACAAGCTCCGGATCCTCGAGAAAGCCCTGCAGCAGTATCCCGACGAGGTGCATTTCCAGCAGTCGCTCCAAACCATCAGGTCCAAACGCGACCTGGTGGATTCGATTGTCAGTTCAGCGCGCGCGCTGGAAGACCGGGGGCTGTTTGCCGAAGCGCTGGATAAGTGGGAAATCCTGCAAAGTATCTATCCGAAGTATCCCGCCTTGGATTTCGAGCTGGAGCGGGTGCGGAAGAGGCGGGAGGCCAAGGATCGCCAGCAAGCCAAGGCCGTTTGGGTCGATCGCATCGACCGGTGCCGCCAGTCGGGCGAGTATGATCGCGCACTCACCTTAATTGCCGATGCAATTCAGGAGTTTCCGAACGATCCGGAGTTACTAACTCTGGAAAAGGCCGTGCGGCAGGGCCTGGAAAGAGCCGCTGATTCGCAGCGGCTGGTCGAAGAGGGACGCGCCGCATGGCGGGATGGCAAATACGACGAGGGCCTGCGGTTGTTCCGCCAGGCGAACGAAAAGGATCCGGCCAGCGCCACGGCGCGAACCGCCCTGCTCGATGCCTTGATCGCCGCCGCGCGCAACCGGATCGACTCAAACTGGCAGCAAGCGGACCAGTTGCTGCAACAGGCGCAGGAACTCGACCCGGGAAATCCGATGGCCACCAGCCTTCAGCAACTGGTCAACGACAAACGCGAGGACGAGGTCGTCACCAACGTTCTGTCCGAGGCGCGCCGTTATGACGCCGAAGGGGAAATCCAGAAGGCGCTCTCGGTGATCGAGGAGGCCTGCGGCCTCTACCCGTCCAACGCGCGCCTGAGCCAGTTTCGAGCAGGCTTAAGGCGGCGCCTGCCGCAGCCGGCGCGCGAAGAGATGCGAAGGAAGGACCTGGAGAGCCTTCGCCAGATGGAGCGCGACATTGCCGGAGCGCAAAGTCCTGGCCACGTGTTGTCCATCTTCCAGCGCACGTCCGTCCTGGCGGTGGAATACGCCGGTGATCAGGACTTTGAGTTGCTGGCCACCAAGATCAAGGACAAGGTCGAGAAGGAATCCGTTCCCGCGCCGCCGCCTCCTCCTCCGGACGCAGCCCCCCCGATAGTGAAGCCCGCGCCTCTGCGCGCCGGGATTCAGCAGCGCCTGAAGCCCGCGCTCGATCAAGCGCAGGTTCGAGTCAAAGCTCTGATCGCCTTGGCCAAGACCCGCTTCCACGAAAGTTCTCCCGAGCAGCGCCGGCTGTTGGCGGCGCTTGCGGTGATTCTTGTGATTGTCGGTTTGTCGGTGGCCTACCAGATGCGCAAGCCGAAGAAGGAGACGGCGCCGCCGGCCGCGGCAAAGACTGTCGCCTTGCAGGTACGCGTGGAACCGGCCGATGCCTCGGTCCAGGTTCTTGACGAGCACCAATCGGACGTCACTCATTCGATCGCGGCGCTGGTTCCAGGACGGTATATCGTTCGAGCTTCGCGTCCCGGCTACAAGCCGGCTGAATCTCAGGTTGATGTCGCTCCTCTCGTGCCCGCTCATGTCGCACTGGCCTTGACGCCCATACCGTCCGCCTTTGAACTGGAGTCGACGCAGGAGGGACTGACGGTCACGCTGGATGGGCAGCCGGTGGCGGATTCCGGCGGCGGACGCTTTGGCTTCGAGCCCTTGCAGGAATCAGAGCACCGGCTGGAGGTCACTTCCCGGGCTGGCTCGGCCACGTTGGTTTTCAGCAACAAGCCGGCTGCAATTCCGGAGATCGTCAGCTTCGAGTCCCGGGGCTTGCAGGGCCTGGCGATCGCTCAGTTCGGCAACCTGGTCCTGGTCAAGGGCCCGGCGGGACCGGCGTCCAAAGCCGAGATCGGATTTGACTCCGATGCGGTCGCGATGCTTCCCCCCGAGGGTGCGCAGAGAAGCTTTACCGACGTGGTGGCCCATACCATTCGCTTTGCCATCGCGGGTTCACCCCAGCAGTCCACCTCGGTGGTTCCCGGGTCCGGTCCACGAGTGCAGGTGATCATTCCGGGGAGCATTTGGGCAGACCTGATTGTGGACGCGGGTTCGCCGGATATTCGGTTGTCCGTCATTTCGAGCAATCAAAAGACGCCCAAAATTCGCCCGGTGAATACGGTGCCCGTGCGAGGGTCAACGGCCCGCAGTGTATCGCTTAAGCCAGGGCAGTACACCTTCAGGATCGAGAGGGATGGCTATGAGCCAGAGGAGATCAAGGTCACTCTCAATCCTGGATCAAATCCCCGCCAGACCGTCACCTTGAAACAGATTGTCCAGAACGCCACGCTGCTTATCCAGCACGGTAAAGACATCGAAGTGATTGTGAACGGTCAGACGCACAGGATCACGTCGGACCGGTTCCCGGTCACGGTGCCGCCCGGGTCGCAAAAGGTTGTGCTCCGCCGTGACGGATACGATGACTGGAGCGTGACCCGTGACTTTCCAAAGGGACAGGAGATCCCGATTGACGCCGCGGCGGTTATGAAGAAGCGTGTCGTCCCGGCGAGAGTCATTTTCCGGTCCGTACCCCCAAACGCGAGCTTGATTCTGCGAAGGCAGGGCGCCTCGCAGCAGCTCCCGATCAAAGACGGAGTTGCGGAACTCCCTGAAGGCGCTTATGTGGTCTCGGCTTCCGCTCCCGGCTATGAAGACAAGTCGCAGCCTTTTGACGTTAGACCGTCTCAGGATGTAATTCCCATTGACATCT
>JADZCI010000279.1 GCA_020851655.1 Bryobacterales bacterium | reverse complement strand
TCTTCCATCCACGCCTGGAGTTCGCGGTCGGAGAACACCCAGCCGTTGTCGGTCGTCAGGGCCATATTGAGTCCGAACAGGGCCGAGAACTTTGGGGCGGTGTGGGTGGCGTCCGTCATCATGTCCATGACGTGGACGATGCCGCCAGGTTGAAGGGCGTCATAGGCGCGGCGCAGCAGGTCGAGAATCGATTCCGGCGATTCCTGGTGCAGCATGCCGAAGAAATTGATGGCGTCGACGCCGTGCGGAAACGGTGTGCTGTGGTAGTCTCCCGGCAGCGTCGACACCCGGTCCGAGGCGCCTTGAGAGGCGATCAATTCGGCGGCAATGGCCACCACGGGCGGAAGATCCAGCACGGTTGACTTCAGACCCGGATTGGCGGCGGTGAGGAGGACGGAGTAAGTTCCGGGTCCGCCGCCCACATCCAACAGCGCTTTCCTGCCGGAGAGTTCCAGCCGTGGGACCACCATTCTGCCGATGCCGAGAGCGCGTCCGTGCATGGACAGGACAAAGTTGCGGGTGCGGGCGGGATCGTCGCCCAGGTGCAGCTCCGGCGATTCCACGGGCTTGCCCGTGCGGACGAAGTTGGTGAGCTTGCCCCAGGCGGGATAGACGTCGCGGTTGTAGCGGATGGCTTGCGACAAATCTCCCGGAGAACCCGGAACCAGAAAGACCTGCGTGTCCGCCGTGTTGCGATAGGCGCCGTCCTGCTTGTCGAGCAGGCCGGCCGCGACGCAGGCGTCAAGCAACAGGCGCGTGCCGCGAGGATGGAGGCCGAGTGCGCCGGCCAGCGTATTGGCGTCGGCCGCCCCCAGGTCGGCGAGCTTGCCAAAGATGCCCAAGTCGGAGGCGGAAAACAGCGTACACGAATCGAGGTACGCATTGGTAATGTCGATAATGCGCTGAGGATCAGGATGCATCAGAGAGTCCGGAGAAAGGCGATGAGCGCGCTCTTGTCGGCCGCCTTCAGGTTGAGGCCGAAGGTGTGGCCCTTGACCGCGTGGCTGGGCGCGGTAGGGCTCCAGTTGGAGGAACGGAAATCATCGTTCAGGCGGCGCTGGTCGAACAACTCCTCCAAGGTCCCGATCGAGCCGTCGTGCAGGAAGCAGGCGTCCAGCCAGATCATGCGCAGCGACGGGACCCGGTAGAACCCGGTTCCTTTGCGTGTGGTCAAGGCGAGGTTGGGGTCGGTGCCCACCGTCAGCGGAAGCAGGTCAACCTGGCGGCGGATTTCGGCCGGAGGGTCGTAGCCGAGGGCGAGCGTCAGCTTGTTGTTGGTGTAGAGCGGCGGCGTGTGGCAACTGGCGCAGCCCGCCTTCTGAAAGACCCTTTCGCCGCGGCGCGACAATTCCGAAACACCATTCGGATTCTCCGGCGGCTTAAGCGAGTACATGTACTTGGCCAGAGCGTAGAGAAGCGCGTCGGGGGTCCGCTTCACGCCATCGGGCATTCCCATGTTCTCGGGCTTCAAGGTGGAATCAGGGGAGCCGCCGTAATGGGTGAGCGCGTCGGTCACGTCGCCGATCAGAGTCGAGTACCGCATCAGATCGGTGATGGAACGCTGGCGGACCGCGCCGGTGCGGTCCAGATACTTCATGTCTTTGACCCCGATCAGGTTGGCGATTTTGACCGGATAGCGCAGGCTGGTTCCGGTCCGTCCATGAACGCCGAGCGGGTGCCAGTCGTAGTAGCGGGCAATCTCTTCGGCGGGCAAGTCGGCCAGCGGCAGGTTGGGATCGGGCTTGAGGAACGGCACGCGATAGTCCTCGCGCATGTGTTTGCGGCGTCTCTCCTCGAGCATCTGCGGACTGATCTTGGCGTACCGCCGCGTCAGGTCGCCCATCAGCGGTCCAAACGGAGTCTTGGTGTTTGCCGGGCCTTCAATGAGGGTTCCGTCCGGAAGCGTGTGTACGTGACACATGGCGCAGGTGTCGGTCCCCAACTCGACTTTGCCTTTTTCGTGTACGACGTACCGCAGCCCAACCAGGACACCGTCCCGGCTGGTGGTGAGTTTGTATGCGGCCAGAACTTGTGGGTCGCGGATCATCTGCAAGCTGTGCTCGCTTCCGGTGAAGCGCGGGAGTTCGCGTCCGTAGAAGACCTCTTTGCCCGCGGCGATCCAGTCTTCCTCGGTTGCGAGTTTCGAGACGTCAACCAGCGGCTTGGGGTCCTGCTCTTTGAGCCACTCCATATAATGAGCCGGCTCACTGCCTGGGGTATAGACAGGATAGGTTTTGAGATTGACCTCCGGGAGCGCGTAGAATTCCCGTTCGGAAATCAGCGCCGGGGCCTTGCCGAGGCCGGCCAGCGGCAACCTGTACCCCGGGATCTCATTGTCGCTCCAGGTTTTAGGGACCGGCGGCGCCAGCCACGCCAGCACCGGGGCCAAGCCGGCCAAGGCGCCGGCAAACATCCTCACGCTCATGAATCTCCAGTTTAACAATCGAAGATTGCGCCCCTTTTCTTTAGAGGGGATGGGGCTCCGGGCCGAGTTTAGACGCCCGTGACCACGTCCACGTCGTGGACCGACACAAGGCCCTCGGCAACCATGGGAAAGATTATGGGCAGCACGGCCATGATCTTCTCCTCGTCGTCAATGCAGACGACGGTGACCGGCTTGGAGTCGACCATGCCAAACAGCCCCTTGCTGTGGATGCGCCGGTGGCGGCCAAACCCCATGATGCCGGTGTAGACGCTGGCGCCCGCCAGACCGTGCCGCTCCAACACGCGGACAATCGCGTCGTGCAAAGGTTCGTCCCGCCAGTTGTCGGTCAGGTCCGCAAAGACCATGAGCATCCTCTTCTTCTGAAACGTCATCGGACCCTCTCCTTTCTTGTCATGGTGAGGTAATACAAGCTGGGCAGCGCGAGCAGCGTGAGGAAAAGAGTGGAAATCAGGCCGCCCACGACCACGGTCGCCAGAGGGCGCTGAACATCGGAGCCGATGCCGGATGCTCTGGCGGCGGGAACCATGCCCAACAGGGCGACGAGGATCATCATCAGCACGGGCCGCACCTGGGCGGCGGCTCCGCGGGTGACGGTATCGAGAGGCGACAGGTTGTCTTCCCGGCGCGTGCGGTTGATCTCGGCGACCACGAGAACGCCGCTCATGACCGCCACGCCGAACAGCGAAATGAAGCCGACCGCGGCGGAAACGCTCAGGTTGATCCCGCGAAACCACAGGAACAGGATGCCCCCGACAAGCGAAAACGGCACGTTCATCAGGACGAGGCCGGCGTACTTGGGCGAGCCGAAGGTCATGAACAGGAGCGCAAAGATCAGGGCCACGGTAACGGGCAGGACCAGCGTCAGCCGCCGTCTGGCGCGATCCAGGTTCTCAAACTGGCCGCCCCAATCGACCCGGTAGCCGTCCGGCAAGCGAATGTGATGGACAAAGCGGGATTGCGCATCGCGCACGAAACCGCCCTGGTCCCGGCCGCGAATGTTGGTCCGGACCGTGATCTGGCGCTCGTTCTCGCGCCGTGCGATGATGCTGGCGCCGCTGACGACGCGGATCTCGGCGAGTTGCGAGAGCGGAATGCGGCCGCCGTCGGCCGTGTGAACCAGAATCGTTCCCAGCGCCGCGATGTCGGTCCGTGATTCGGGGTTATACCGCGCGGTGATGTCGAAGCGGCGTTCGCCCTCATACATCGTGCTGATGGTGCGGCCGCCGATGGCGAGTTCAATCAGTCCCTGGATGTCTTCGATGTTGATGCCAAAGCGGGCGACACGCGCCCTGTCGATCAGAATGCGCAACTGGCTCTGGTCCGCCTCCTGTTCGATCGCCGAATCGGCGGCCCCGGGCACCTGCCGTATCAGGTGCAGAACATCGCCGGCCATCTGGCGCAATTGGACGAGGTCGGGTCCGATGAGGATGACGGCCAGATCCGCCGAAGAGCCAGTGACGGATTCGGTCACGGTATCGATGATGGGCTGCGTGAAATTGAGCGACACGCCCGGGATGTTGGCCTTCAGCCGCTGGTTGAGTTCTTCGACGAGTTGATACTTTTTCTTCCCGCCCCACGTGTCGTAGGGGTCCAGCGTGATCAGGAACTCGTTCCGGTTCGGTCCGAAGGGGTCGGTGCCGGAATCATTCCGGCCGGATTGAGCCGCGACCGACTTGGTCTCCTTGGATTGGCGAATGAGCCTGGTCATGTCTGTGGCAACCGCGGCTGACTCGGAGAGCGATGTTCCGGGAGGCAGGTTCGCGCGAATCCAGATCACGCCTTCATCCAGTTGAGGCAGGAACTCGGAACCCAAGTGGGCCGCCAGAACAAAGGCGCAACCGACGATCAGCAAGGCTATGGTTACGACCATGCCGGATCTGGGGATGGTGTGCCGCAGGACACGCTCATAGGCGCTGTACGCCCACTTGAGCAGTGGATTTTCCCAGGTCCTGGTGTTCCGTTGGAATAGATACGTCGCCAGCACGGGGATGACGGTGAGCGTTAGAAGCATAGACCCCAGCAGAGCCGCGCAGACCGTGAACGCCATGGGCGTGAACAGCCGCCGTTCCACGCGCTCCAAAGTAAACAGCGGGATGTAGGCCGAGATCAGGATGAGCAGCGAGAAGAAGATGGGGCGCTCGACTTCCAGCGCGGCGCCGCCCACCGTTTCCAGAACCGAGTCGCCTGCCCTGCGGTGTGAGAGCCGGTGCACGATATGCTCCACCATGACCAGAGTTCCGTCGACGATGATTCCGAAATCGAGCGCGCCGAGGCTAAGAAGGTTGGCCGGGATTCCGGCGGCGCGCATGCATAGGAACGCGAACAGGAGTGACAAGGGGATCGTTATAGCGGTGAGCAACGCTGCTTTGGCGCTGCCCAGAAAGAACAGCAGCACAATGACCACAATGGCCAAGCCCTCGGCCAGGGTGTGGGAGACGGTCTTCAAGGTGTTGGAGACCAGGTCGCGGCGGTCGTAGATCGGTTCGATTGTGACGTCTCTGGGCAGGCGCGTGCGGTTCAGTCCGTCGATTTCCTGGTTGACGCCGTCCAGCACCTCGCTCGGGTTCTCTCCGCGCCGCATCAGGACGATGCCTTCAACTCCGCCCGGACCCGCGTCGAGACTGAAGATGCCGGTGGGAGGAGCGGCGCCAATGCGGACGTGGCCGACGTCGCGGACGAAAACCGGGACGCCCTTGACCGCCGCCAGGACAATGCCTTCGATGTCGTCCACGGAACGGATCAGCCCCACTCCGCGGACCACCATCGACTGCTGCCGGTTGTCGATCAGGGCGCCGCCCGCGTTCTTGTTGTTGGCGGCGACGGAGGCGGCGATGTGGCGGATGGTGAGGTTGTACTTCTCCAGCTTGAGTGGATCGATTTCGATCTGATACTGCTTGATCAGGCCGCCAAACGGGACGACATCGGCCACGCCAGCAACCTGAAGCAGCCGCGGCGCGATGACCCAGTCCTGCAACTCGCGGAGCCGCGCCTCGCCGTAGCTGGGCGGAGCTTTGAGGTGATAGCGGTACAACTCTCCAATGGGCGTCGAGAGCGGTCCAAGGGAGGGCTGCGCGCCGTCGGGGAGTTCGGCGTCACGCAGTTTTTCGAGCACCACCTGGCGCGCAAAATAGTCGTCGGTGCCGTAGGCGAACGTCACCTCGACGACCGACAGCCCGTAGATGGTGCGCGAGCGGCGCGCAATCACGTTGGGAACGCTGTTGAGCGCGCGCTCGATGGGAACGGTCACCTGTTGTTCCATCTCTTCGGCGGCGTGGCCGGGAAAAACCGTGATGACCGTCACCTGGGTGTCCGAGATGTCGGGATAGGCCTCGATCTTGAGCTGTTTGAAGGAGTAGATGCCCAGCCCGATCAGGACGAACCCGAGCGCAATGGTGATGAACCGCTGATGGAGCGCCGCGCGAAGGAGTTGAGCAATCATGTCAAGGTTTCTTCAACGGCTTCCCCGCAGGAGCATGGCGCCGTCGACCACAACGCGGTCTCCGGCTTTCAATCCCGAAGTGATGGGAACCGTGCCGTCGATCTGGCGGCCAAAGGTGACCGTGACCGGTTGAAAGACGCCCTGGCTTCTCTCGCGGAAGACCAGGCTCCGCATATCGCTTTGGATCACGGCCCCGGCCGGGACAATGGGGACCGTCTGAAAATTCTCGTCGTGCTGGATTTCGCCGAACATGTCCGGCCGGAAACGGCCGGTGGGGTTGGCCAGTTGGGCGCGAACCCGGATCGTGCGTGTCGCCGCATCCACCGTATCCGCGATCTGGACAACCTTGCCCTCGAGAACCTCACCTGGGTAGGCGCCCAGCCGGATGGTCACCTCTTCACCGGTCTCGAACAGGCGGATGACGCTTTCCGGAACATCGGCGGCCATGAAGACGGTGCTGAGGTCGGCGATGGTCATCAAGGGCGCGCTCGTATCAGTCCGGTACTCGCCGGCGGCTACGGCGATCTCCAGCACCTTGCCTGGAAGCGGCGCGCGGACGATCACCTCCTGGGCGGGGTCGCCCGGTTTCAGGTTAAAGATCTGAAGCCGCTTCACCGCTTCGTCGCTGGCGGCTTGAGCTTGTTCGACATCCGCCTTGGCTTGGGCCAGAGTCGCCTGCGCGTTGACCACTTCTTTTTGCGCGACGGCGCGGCCCGCGAAGAGGTCCTGAATGCGCGCCTGGTCGGATTCGGCTTTGAGCAATTGAGCTTTCGCTTCGCCCAGCCGGGCTTGCGCCTGGCGGTAGGCGGAGTTGGCGGCGCCGACGTCGGGGCTCTCCACGGTGAGCAGCGGCTGGCCCTGTGCCACCGCATCGCCGATGCCGACCATCACCCGCAAGATCCGGCCCGCGACCGGCAGCGTAACGCGTGAGATCCGGTTGGGATTGGCTTCAATCTTTCCTGGCGCGATGACCTGATCCAGGGCGATTCTCTTCATCGTTACTGCTTCGACTTTGATCCGGCTCAACTGCGGGGAATCCGGCGGAAAGTGGACGGCGCCGGCCTGGTCAACCACCGGTTGTGGCGGAGCGGCGGACGGCGGGTCTGGCTTATTGCAACTCGCAAACAGCAAGCAGACCATCGGCACGAAGGCACTTCTTGACAGGCAGGTCATTGCGGCGTTTTTCCCGTGGCGGCATCCAGCACATAGAGACTCCTCGCAAACTCGCCCCGCGCGTCGTTATACGTCTGAATGGTGTCGTTGTAGACGCGCTGGGCGTCGAGGAACTCGATGAGCGAAGCCTCACCCCTGCGGTAGGAGAACTCGGTGATCTGCCGGACGTCGCGGGCCTTGGTGAGCATCGTGTCTTCGA
>JADZCI010000278.1 GCA_020851655.1 Bryobacterales bacterium | reverse complement strand
TCGCCGATCAGAACAGGGTTGTTCTTCGTGCGCCGCGAAAGTACTTGGATGACGCGGCGTATTTCATCGTCCCGGCCGATGACCGGATCCAGTTTGCCTTGCGCCGCCAGTTGAGTCAGATCGCGTCCGTAACGCTCCAATGACTGGTAGGTGGCTTCCGGGTTCTGGCTGGTGACACGCTGGCTGCCCCGCACATCGGTGACAGCCGCATCCATCTTGGCGCGGTTCGCCCCCGCCTCCCTAAACGCCTGCCCGGCCGTCCCGGTGTCGGCGAGCAGGGCGAGAAGAATGTGTTCCACCGAGACAAAATCGTCCTTGCGCTTCCGGGCTTCCTGCTCGGCGTTGGCGAGCACCCTCTCCAGCCGGCCCGAAATATAGATCTGGTCTCCCCCACCTTGGCTGACCTGTACCTTCGGCTGGCGTTCGAGCGCCTCCAGCAGACGTTTGTGCAGCGGTTCCAACACTACGCCAGCCTTCAGCAACAAGTTCGGAACCAGCCCGTTCTCCTGCTCCAGCAGGGCAACGGTAAGATGCTCCGGCTCAATTTGTTGGTGGCTAAGCCGCGCCGCCAGGGATTGGGCCGCGCGGATCGCCTCCTGGGATTTTTCAGTGAAGCGGTTGATGTCCATAGAACCTTATCCTAAGTTCATACTACCATACCTAAGCGAATTGTTATCCATTTTTCTTAGCGTATTTGACTCATATCTCCACCCGCACCGTCTGCTACCCTAGCCTCAGCCCCATGCTCCCTCGCCGGTCCCTCCTCCTCGGATCGTCCTTCGCCTTCGCCTCCCCCGCCACCTACCACCTTTCTCTTCTGCGCAGCGAGGTTTCCTTCCAGCCGCCCAGCGGCACTCGTATCCCGTTTGGATGGAAGGCTTTCCGGCTGGAGAAGCCAACCATCCTCGGCTTCAAAGCGCTGATCCGCCCAGCCGAACCCAGCCGCTTCCGCTTGTCGGTCGCCTTGGACTCCGCCGAACCGTCCAAGGTTGAAGTCTACCTCCCGCTGGGAAACTGGGAACCCGCGGTCATGGATATCCGGTTTCCCGGCGCGTTCGAGATCTTCGAAGTCGAACTGGACCCGGAAGCCACCCAGGCAGCTCTCAAAGGCGGCGTCGGGCTACGCCGAATAGAAGGCTCCGCACCACTCATGTTCCTTGCCCCGGACCCCACTGGAGACACCACGCCATCGGAACTCCAGCCGCACCTCATGGTCGCGGGCAACGAAACCCGGCGGCGCGAGTTCGACGCCCGCCTCGTGAGCGGCGCAGACTTGCAGCCCTGGGGCTGGAAACTCGGTTGCGTGCTCGACGGCCTTCTCGACCTGGAGAAACCGTTAGGACGCAAGTCGCGGCAGGCTTTTGACCGCTGGCTCAAGCTGTTCTTCCCTTCCGGCGCGCTGGTTTACGAAGGACTGGGAAACGTTCCGCGGGACGGGGGAATCGACTCCGCGGGATCCGTCCTGCCTTTCGCCGCGCTGGCTCGCCGCGACCCAAGGCATCCCTCATTGGCCATGGCCGCGGCCTGGTGCCGCAAAAACGCTGACGTCAGCGGGGTCATCCTGGATCGTGATTCGGTGCTCGATACAAGCGGGTGCTATACGGTTGCGTACCCGCTGGCGGTCTTGAGCAGCGCCCTCAAGGACAGCCAACTGGCGCGGCTGTCGGAGAACCAGCTCCTGGCGCGGCAGCGGAAACTGGCCGAAGCCGGGGCCATCTACACCCGCGGAGCCGGCGGACAGACCCGGCTCAAGAACTGGTCCCGGGGGATTGCCTGGTATCTCCTCGGGCACGTCCGCAGCCTGGCGTATCTGCCGCGTACGGCCGGGTTGGAGGATGCCGTGCGGCAGGCGGCCTCGCTCGCGCTCCGCACGCAGCGGCCAGACGGATTGTGGGCCTGTTTTGCCGGCGAGGAGGAAACCGGGGTGGAAACGTCCGGTTCGGCTGGCATCGCGGCCGCCTTGGCGCTCGGCGCCCGGCTCAAGATTCTCGGTCCCGAGGCGCTGGCCGCCTCGCGCCGCACCGCCTCCGCCCTGGAGCGTTTTCTTACCCCGGACGGCTTCCTCTCAGCCGTTGCGCCGGACGCGCGCGCCGGCGAAACGGTCCTCCGCGGCGGTTATCGCTGTCACGGCCAGTTCGCAGCCGGTCTCTATGCTCAACTGCTCGGGGCAATCGCTTAGCCGGTTCCAACGGTACCTTTTTGTTTTCGGTACTTGAAAAATGAATCTGGCAATTGCAAGCTCATCCGTGCTACAAACTAGGTGAGGCCGCCTCCCGGCCTGGGCTGTCTCTCCTTCGGCGGAGTGGTTTGATCGGTAGGCCCCGGATAATCCAACACGTTTTTTGCTTGATTGAAGTCTAAACAGGCAGAGATCTTACGCGGCATCCGGCCCAAAGAATCCAGGCAGAATCTAGGAGCTGATCCCTTATATGGATGGAGATCGGAAATACCGGCAGCGCGGGTATCAAGACTCTGACCCGCCCTCTGGTCCGAATGGTCGTGACGACCGCATGCGTCCACGCGGGCCGCGCCCGCCTTTGGACGTCACTGGGCCCCGGCTCCCGCGATTGGTGGAGGCCGTGACCGCGGCTCGCTGCTATAACTGCGCCACGACGCTGCCTGCCGACTTCAGCTTTGTCGGCGGAATCTGCCCCAAGTGCAAGGTGGCGCTGCACTGCTGCAAGCAGTGTTCCTACTTCGATCCCTCGACACGGTTCCAATGCCTGAAACCGATACCGGTTCGCATCCCGGTCAAGGACGCCGCCAACGAATGTACGTTCTTCCGCGCCCGTGTCACGGTGGCGCGCGACAGTATGCCGTCCGGAGGACCGCCGGTTTCCACCGAGCGGCCCGAAGTTGCGGCGCCCAAATCGTCAACAGACGCGCGAATCGCCTTCGATAACCTCTTCAAGAAGGAGTAATGCGCGCCGTTCGCCGCCTGGCGGCGCTGGCGTTCGCGATCTGGCCGGCGCTTGCCATCGAGGTCACCACCGGATTTCTGATTGGCCCCCGGTACGACCCGCGCGCCTTCTACCTCCGGCCCTCCAGCACCGCGCCGTGGCAGAAGACCTACACGGGCCCGGAATTCCGGCGCCAGGCTCAGGGCAAACTGCTTGGTGTGCGCTTGCCCGCGGCGCTGCTCGATGATGCATCTCTCGAAAGCGCCATCGGCGCTCTCGACCGGCTGCGCGATGCCGGCGCGCTGATCACCGGCGTTGACCTTCAAGGCGAGGCTCCCGCGGCATCGGCATTCCTGCCAGATGGCGCCTTGCGGCCAGAGTGGACCGTCCGCCTCGATCAACTCCTGCGCGAGGCGGACCGGCGGTCGATAGTGGTGGACATCGTGCTATTCCATTACCGGCAGGACGAAAACTTCGATTCTCCCGAGGCCATATTGAACGCGGCTCGCCAGACCACCGATTGGCTGATCCGGGGCGGGCACCGCAACGTCATCCTCACGGTGGCGGAAAATTGGTCCGCCTCGGGATGGAATCACGACGAGTTTGTGACGCAGCACCTGGAGCAGATCGTCGATGCCATCCGCGATCAATTTCAGGTCCGCAAGACCGACTACGCGCTGCCGGTGGCGCTGGCCAGCACCGTCCATTTGTCGGAGAAATCGGCGCTGATCGACAGCGCCGACCTTGTCATGGTGCGCGATGAAGGCCTCACCATCGACCCGCGCCGGATCGAACGTCCGGAAATCGTCCTGGGTTCACACGGCGCCGGCGGCGACCTCGCCGCGTGCTCGGCAGCCTTCGAGCGCACCTCCGGATGGCTGCTGAGGCCGCCTTCGCTCGACCTGCAATCGCAGGAGACCGTACTCCAGCACATCGCCTCACTCACCCTGAACCGCCCGGCAAAATCCGCTCCGGTTGCGGCAAAATAGGGTAGCCATGTCCGTAGCCGTCCTGAGCGCTCACCGCCGTTTCCGTATTGAAGAAAACCCCGTCGGCTCCCCGGGGCCCGGCGAAATCCAGGTCCGTGTTGAAGCTGCCGGTATCTGCGGTTCCGACGTGCACTACTTCTCCGAAGGCCACATCGGCGATACGCCGTGCGTTTATCCGATGGTCCTCGGCCACGAACCCGCCGGAACCGTCCTCGCCCTGGGAGACGGCGTCACCGGGTGGTCGCCCGGCGATCGCGTCGCCATCGAGAACCAGTTCTTCTGCTATCACTGCGAACGCTGCATGACCGGGCGCCACAACCTGTGCGACAGCGCCCAGATCATGGGCTCGCCCGAAGTGCCGGGGATTTTCCGGGACCGCCTCAACATTGGCGCCATCAATCTGCTGCCCCTGCCCGCCAATCTGAGTTTCGCCCAGGCCACGCTCTACGAGCCGGTCTCGATCATTCTTCATTCCCTGCGGTTTGCGCAGGTGGGCGTAGGCGAAACGGTGGCCGTGTTCGGCGCCGGTCCAATCGGGTTGACCACCATCGCCGCGGTAAAGCTCGCCGGAGCGTCGCGAATCTGGGCGGTCGAACCGCTGCCCCACCGCCACGCGCTGGCCCGCCACACCGGCGCCGCCGCGGTGCTCAACCCCCGCGACGCCGATCCCGTCAAAGAAATCCTGAAAGAAACCGGCGGCAAGGGAGTCGATCTCGCCATCGACTGCGCCACCCGCGACGACACCATTAACCAGTGCCTCAATGTCACCCGCGCCGGCGGGCGTGTCGTGGTGACCGGCGTTCCGGCCGAGCAGCGCTACCCGCTCGAATTCCACACGCTACGCAAAAAAGAACTGGGCTTCTTCACGGTACGCCGCTCCAATCACAACGGTCCGGCGGCGCTCAAACTGCTCTCGGAACAGCTCTCGCTGTTTGCCCCGATCATCACGCACCACCGGCCTCTCGATGCCATCCAACAGGCCTTCGAAATGATCGAGAGCTACGACGACCAGGTCGCCAAAGTGATTATCGTCCCTGCTCCATAAAGTAGTAGCCGATCATGTGGCTGACAATCATGTGCGCATCCTCGATGCGGCCCATGTGCGGTTCCGCCACGTTGATGTGAAGCTGAGCAAGCGGACCCAGTCCGCCCCCGTCGCGCCCGGTCATGGCAATGGTCTTCAAGCCGGCGGCGTTGGCGTACTCGATGGCTCTCAGCACATTGGGTGAATTGCCGGAACCGCTGATGCCGATGAACACATCCCCGGCATTGGCGAAGTTCTTCAACTGCTCCACAAACACCGCGTCGTAGCTGACATCGTTGGAGTAAGCCGTCAAGGTGGGCAGCGAGTCCGTGAGCGCCATGATGCGGAAGCGCTTCTCACGGTTAAAGCTTGCGCCCTTCACCATGTCGCAGGCAAAATGCGAAGCGGTCGAAGCGCTGCCGCCGTTGCCGCAAACAAAAATCTGCTTGCCGGCGTCGCGCGCCTCGGAAATCCAGGCGATCGCCGTCTCGACACGATCGAGCGGGATCTTGTCGAGCATGGTAATCAAATTCGTTTTGTAATCCGTTGCAAACCCGTTCATATAGACTTCCTTTGAATCTCTTGCGCCAGTTCCAGGGCGCCGTACAGCACGCTGTCGTCTCCCAGACTCGCCGCGGCCACGTCGATGCGGGCGCGCGACCATGCGGTAACCTGCCGCTTCAGCTCTTCGCGCAGCGGCACAAACAAACGGTCGCCCGCTTTGCTGATTCCGCCGCCAATCACGATGCGCGCCGGGTTCAGCAGCATGATCGCCGCTTTCAGCCCGCGCGCCAGCTTGACGGTGTAGCCGGAAACAAACTCCGGATCCCGCATCAGCTCGCGCGCTGTCTTGCCGTAATCCCGTTCCATCCACAAGCCGCAGCACATGCGTTCCAGGCAGCCGCGGGAGCCGCACAGGCAGTCCGGACCCTCGGGATCGATGTTGAGATGTCCGATCTCCCCGGCATAGGAATCCGCGCCGCGAAGAACACCCTCGCCCGTCAGGATACCGCCGCCAATCCCCGTCGACAGGGTCATGTAGAACAGCGGACGAAAGCCCTGTCCGGCGCCGTGCCGTCCTTCGCCGATCGCGCCCGCGTTGGCGTCATTGTCCATCAGCACCGGAACCCCGAAAGTGTCCCGAATCCACTGGGGCAAGTCGAAGTTGTCCCAGCCGCCGACATGTGTGGAAAGATACACCTGCTGCCGGGCAAAGTCCACCGGTCCGCCAAAACCAACGCCGCAGGCGTCAAAGCCGGATTCGGCCTTCCACCGCAAACCAATTTCCTGGATCCGGTCCAGCATCCAGGCCGCGCCGCCCTCCCGGCTGGTTTCTCTCGATTCGCGCCGCACCATGGTGGCGCCGTCAAACAGCGCCATCGAGAACTTGGTTCCGCCGATGTCGATGGCGAGCGTGCTCACGCGGACTGCTCCGCCGCCAGAACTTCGGCTGGCGATGCGGTTCCGGTTCCCTTCTTCATGATCGTCACCGATGCCACAAAGTTTCCCGTGCGGACGGCTTGCTCCGGTGTCGCGCCAGCCGCCAGAGCCAGGGAAGCGCCGGCGGAGAAACTGTCCCCCGCGCCGCAGATGTCGACCGGATTTTCGATACGCTTGCCGTCCACCCAGGTCTCACTGTCGGGGCGGACGATCAGCGCTCCTCGATCCCCATGCGTGACAAACAACAGTTCGTGACCGATGTGCGCGCGCAGCGCCTGAAAATCCTTGCGCCCAAACGCTCGCAAACAGGCTTCAGTAGCCTCGCGCTCATTCGGCTTCACGATCACGCCGCGAAATTTCTCGGGACGCATCCGCGAATCGACCCAGATGACACGCTCCGGGTTTGCCGCCGCCAGCACGGTCAGCCGTTCGCGAAATGCGGGGGTGATTGTTCCCTCGTTTTCCGTCTCCGCCTGGTCGGAAACCACCACCACGTCGAACTCGGGCAGCGCCCCGGCAAACCGCGAGATCAGCTCGCGCTCAACTTGCGGCGTCAACCGGGCGGGCGGCAGAAAGTCGAGGCGTCCCAGGTCTTCCTCGCCACTTTGCGAGTTCAACAGCTTGGTATAGGTGAACGTCGGCCCGCCGGAGTCCAGCAGGTATCCAGTCTCAATCCCCACTCTCGTCAAAGCTCGCCGCAATTCGTAGCCGTGCCCGTCGTCGCCGATGGTCCCCATGACCGCGACACGTCCCGCACCCAGCGCTTTCAGGTTATTGGCGACGGTCCCCGCCGCGCCCGCCGTGGTGTCCGTGCTGGTGACTGCGACGCGGTTCAGGCCCGTTTCCCGCGACGGCTCAGCCAAGGCCGGATCGTAAGCGCACCAGCGGTCCAGGCAGACGTCTCCCACAACCAGGGCGCGCAGCGCGGGAAACCGCGCCAGGATTTGCGCCGTCGTCATAGACGTTCCAGCAGATGCCGCCACAGGGCGGGCAGCGTCGCACGGTGCGGCCCTTCCACATAGAGGCTGTCGCCTCCATCGGCCACCGTGCGAACCAGCAGCGTTTTGTGCGGCCGGAAGTAGTAACCGGCATCGGTCTTGGGAAGTTCGCGATGCACATCGCCGCGAATCGGAACGATATCGAACACCGCGGTCGTGAATCGCCGGATCTGGCGGCCTTCCTGGTGCGCTACATTCCGAGCCATGGCCAGCGCCTTGAGAAACACTTCAGGCGCCATGATGGCCGATCCGAAACTCAACAGAACCCCGCCCTCCATGCCCTCCACCACGCGGGCAAAGATCAGGAAGTCCCGGTAGCTTGCCGCCCCCAGTGCGCCGCCATCGAAGTTCGGATGTTCGTGCAGGATGTCGTAGCCCAGCCCCGCGTGTATGGTTACGGGAATGCCTTTGCGCCACGCCGCGGCGAGCACCGACAGGTCTTTGTAGGGGAAGTCCGATTCGGCCAGCCGCCGGCCAACGTGCTCGCCCAGACCTTCGCCTGACCGCGCCGCGTCCTGAATCCAGTCGTTCAGGATTCCGGTCTCCCGCCACAAGCCGAATTCGCCGCTCTGGATATAGCGGGCCACGCTTTCCGTGGTCGCGCCGATGCGCGCCAGTTCGTAGTCGTGAATGATGCCGGCCCCGTTCATGGCGATCACCGACAGGGTTTCACGCTCGAGCAGGTCAATCAGGTGGCGGTTGACGCCTCCGCGCAGCAAGTGCGCGCCCATCATGAGAACCCGCGCGGCGCCCGAATGCTGGGCCGCGCTCCAGCGGGCGGCGATTTCAGCCAGCGCCGGATGTTCGAACGCCGGTGGCGTATCATCCAGCTTCATCCAGTGGCCGATTTCGAGGTCGTGGCGGCGTTCGCTGAGCGGTTGCAGCCGGAGCCGCGACCGGTCAAATTGAGAATACTTTGAAGTCATCGTTTCAGGCCGGATACAGCATACCGAACAGCTCGTCCCGGCCAAGGTAGTTCGGCACAATGTAGTCCGCGCCCACGCCGATCAGGCGTTTGCGTTTCCAGTCGTCCACTTTCAGGCAATCTGGTTCGTCGCTGGCCACGCCAACCGCTACGCCGCCCACCTGCTTGACGTTCTCGATTTCGACATAACCGTCGCCGAAGCCAAGAAATTCCTCGCCGCGAAAGCCGGCGTCCTCAATCACGCGCTTGATGAGGATCGCCTTCGAGAAACTCTTGTAGTCGTCCAGCGCGCCAAAGACGCCGCCATCGAAATAGCGCGTAACGTCCAGCAGCCGCGCCTCTTCCTTCATGTAGGCTTCGTCGGTCCCGCTGGCGAGGTACATCCGGTAGCCCCTCTCCTTCAGCCCTTCCAGCAATTGCCGTGAGCCCGGAATGAGGTAGTCTTCCGGCGATGCCGTGCCGGCGGCCAGAGCCTTCACCCGGTGCTCGACTTTCTCCCACAACAGGTCCAGGTACCGCTTCTTATACACCAGCGGATCCAGGGGCTTGCCGCCGCGTTTTTCCACTTGGCTCGCAAGCTCAATCGTCTGGTAAATGGTTTGCTTGCCGGTCAACTGGCCGACGAATTCGCGAACCACCGAAGTCAGCGCTTCTTCGCTCTCGCCCGACTTCGTTTCGGCGAGAATTTCGACCATCATCGGAACCATCACATCCACCCAGCCGGAGCGGATGAGCGACAGGGTCCCGTCAAAGTCAAAGAGCGCAACGCGGGTGTGTTTGGCCGTTGTTCCCGGCCGTATGCATTCAACCATTTCTTTAGTAGGAGGGTGAGAGGCGCGGTCCGGTTACATCCAATATTCCCAGCGGCCCGTGATAATGACAAACGCGCACAAGCAGCCGTTCGTCACCGCATGGGTGAGAATCAGGTCGTTCCAGTTCTTTGTCCTCACCATCCAACCATTGTAAATCGCGCCGCAGGCCAGGCCAACGTCCCAGTAGGGCCCGTGCACGGAGGCGAACAAAAGCGCAGTCAGCCAGAAAGCCTGCCGTCCGTACGCCCCCGGCGCCACTTTCTCGAAGTCCGGCGAGATCAACCAGCGCATCAGCCAGCCGCGCCAGAACAGTTCTTCGACGATCGGAACGATCAGCACCGCCCGCAGGCTGCGCAATGCCAGAGCGGCAGGATCCCGCAGCGCCTCGGCGCTGAGCGACACCTTCAACGTGCCGGTAATCGCGTTTTGGAAAAGCCAGTGGTTCCGGTAACCCGGGAAAAGGTAGTCCGGAGCAATCCACATGGCGAAGACCAGAATGCCCACCGCAACGCTGAGCGCCGGGCGGGTGAACTGGAAACTCAGCAGGTGGCGGGAAAAGTACAGGATCGCGCCGCCCACCACCACCACCCGCAACAGGAGATGGTAGGTTTCGGGGATCCCCCAACTGCCGTCCAGGACGAGAAACGCCATGAACAGCACGAACGGGACGACAAAAGGGATGCTGGGATGCTTGGCCATTATGGCCGCTTGCGTTCCTGGAATACGAAAAGGAGTTCCCGCCATGCCGTGAGCCAGGTCCGTTGTTGTCAGCCTACTTTCGCCATCAGCTCACGAATCTTGTTTTCTTCGTCCTTGCCCGGCTTCAGGCTGAGAGCGGTCTGCAGGCTCTGCTTGGCCTTAGCCTTATCCCCCTTCTGGTACAGGGCCATCGCCAGGTGGTAGTGGAAGGTGGAGTTCTTGGGCTGTTTGACGACTAGGCCTTTGAAGATGTCGATGGCGGGGTCGCTCAGGTTCTTCTTGATATAGATCCAACCCAGCGTATCGGCGATCTCGTCGTTGTTGGCCGCCTTCTGCTTGGCGCGCTGCGCGTAGGTCAGTGCCTGGTCGAGGTCGCGCCCTTCTTCGGCCATCATGTAGGCGAGATTGTTAAGCGCGATCGGGTTGTCGGGCTCCGACTTGAGCACGGTCTCGTAATAGGGCCGCGCGGCGGACCGGTCCCCCATCGACTCGTAAGTCATCGCCAACTGCAAATTAGCCAGCGGGTGGTTGGGCGCCAGCGCTTGCCCCTTCTTCACCGCATCGAGTGAAGCCTGGGCGTCTCCCTTCAGGCGCAGCGTATCGCTCAGCCGCATGTAGTACTCGAAGTTATTCGGGTTCTTGGCGATGAGCAGCTTGAATTGCTCGGTTGCCAGATCGAGATGGTTGGTGCGCATGGCCGCGCGCGCCAGCGCCAGACGAACGTCATCGCGATCCGGACTCTTCTTCAGTTCATCCTCAAGCATCTGCAAGGCCGCGTCAGTCCGGCCGGTGGCGAGGTTGATTTCCGTCAGCGCCAGCAGCAGCCGCGTATCTCCCGGATAGGCGGCCCGCAGCCTCTTGAAACCGTCTTCGGCCTCTTTGAACCGCTTCTCGTTGAAATCGAGGATCGCCAACTGATAGGCCAGGTCGGGCTGGTTGGGCGCCGTTTTGAGCGCGTTTTCGAGATCGGTGCGAGCCTGCTTGAGGTTGCCTGTCCGCATCAGCGACGCATTGCGCAGCACCTTGCCGGCCAGGTTGTTCGGATCCAGCCTGAGGATCTCGTCCGACGTTTGCAGCGCTCGCGCGCCCTCGCCCTTGGCCAGCAGAACCTGGCCCAATCCGATCTGCGCGGCCAGGAAATCGGGCCGGAGCTTGGTCGCTTCCTGGTATTGCACCAGCGCCGCGTCGATATCGCCGCGGCTCTGATAGGCTCGCGCCAGCGTCACGCGCGTAAACGGATTGCTCGGCGTCCGGCTGATGACCGCCTGCAGGTCGTTGATCGCCTCCTGGTACCGCTTCTCATTGCCTTTGGCCCGGCCGGCCTGCAGGATCAGCGACGCGCGCAACTGCAACGCATCGGTGTTCTTGGGCTGTTCCTTGACCACTTGGTCGGCCAGCGCCAGCGCATCCTCGGTCTTGTTGGCCGCGGCCAGCGCCAGCACCTGCCGGATCCGGTACTGCGTCTTCTTGTCGCCCTCCTTGGCCGCGTCGGCGCCCTCGCGATAAAACCTCAAAGCTTTGTCATATTCGCGGGTCCGGAAATAGAAGTCCGCCACCGCCAGGCGCCCGTCCGGAAAATCGGCCGGGTTCCCCAGCATCTTCTGAAGAATCTGCTCGGCTTGAGCCTGCCGCTGCGTGCTGTAAAAGAATGCCGCCTGCTGCAACTGGTAGCCGGCCACCTTGGGAAACGCCTGGACCCGCTGCGCCAGAATCTGGTCGGCCGCCGCCTGGTCTTTGCGGTTCACGTACTGGCCAAACAGAAAGTCGTAGGTCCCGGCGTAATCTTTGTGATCCGCCAACAGCTTCTTGGCTATCGCTTCGCTCTCCGGCCACTGCCCGGTCGCCGCCAGAATCTGGGAGAGAGCCAGCCGCAAATCGGGCTGGTCCGGCTTGACCGCATCAGCCTGCCGCAGATACTCCTCGGCCGACTTCCAGTCCCGGTTCACCGTCGCGAGAAAGCCTTTGAGACGCAGCCCGTAAAAAGACTTCGGATCGCGTTTCAGCAGGGTATTGGCAATGTCGGCGGTCTCATCGAGCAGCCGCTTGTCCTTCTGGCGCTGCTGGTTGTAAGCGCCCAGGTAGATCTCGGCCAGGCGGCTCGCCGGTTCCGGGTTGTTAGGCAACAGCTCAACCGCGCGCCGCAGCGCCCGCGCCGCCTCGGAAACGTCCCCCCGGCGCAACTCCGTTTCACCCAGTTTCCAGTACGCGTCCCCGTAACGGGCATCCTTTTTTAACGCGTTGCGGAACATCAGCGAGGCTTCCTTGAGCTTCCCTTGATCCAGGTACTTGGCTCCCGCCTCGTAGTACTTCTTCTTGGCGACTTGCGGATCACGGTTACAACCAACCAGACCCAGCACCGCTACCAAAGCTAAGATGAGTGAGCTTTTATGCATTGCGAAAACAGTGGCCGGACGACCGTTTCGTCCCTCCAGATCTAGTGGAACATAAACGATTATATGTCTCAATGAGAAGGCAGTTCCAGTCTGGGACGGCGAGCCGCCTTTCATTCCGGTACCTTAGTTTGGACTAGTTCGCCGGGCTACTCCACCGCGACCCGCGGTAC
>JADZCI010000277.1 GCA_020851655.1 Bryobacterales bacterium | reverse complement strand
TGCCTTCCATGGCCGCCTGCTGAGCGGAGCGCGCCGTCTCGGATTGAATTTGCGCGGCGGTTGCGGCCAGGTAGGCGGCACTGAGAGGGTCGGCCATGCGCGCCGCATCGGGAGCCACCGGTCCAAGCAGTTCCGGCAGAAGCACAACGCTTCTTGCCACGGCTTGATACCTCTGTTCCGCCATGTTTCGCTTCAGACTCCGGCCGGCGCGCTTCAGAAAACCCGCCCGGGCCAGGGCTCGCACATGGTAATTCACCCGCTGCCGCGGCAGTTTCAGCCGGCCCGCGATTCCGGCAGCCGAAATAGGTTCGGTGGCCGTCTTCAATATCTCGAGCCGCAGCGGGTCCAGCAGCGCGGCGGCTTGATCCAGTTTGGCGACACAGAGTACGTTTTCCATGAAGATAATATCTGTCATGAAACGATAAGCTGTCAATAGAATCTGCTATCCTTGACGACAATGGCTGAAAACGACAACCCCACGCCGCCACCCTCCGGAGGAGGCCAGCAGCTTCCCTTGGGCGGCCGTGGGAACATCACGCCCATCAACATCGAAGACGAGATGCGGCGCTCGTATCTCGACTACTCGATGTCGGTCATCATCGGGCGGGCGCTGCCGGACGTGCGCGACGGCTTGAAGCCGGTCCACCGCCGCATCCTGTACGGCATGAGCGAGATGGGCCTCAACTTCAACCGCCCCACGCGCAAGTGCGCCAAGATCGTTGGCGAAGTCCTCGGCAAGTATCACCCGCACGGCGACAGCGCGGTTTACGACGCGCTGGTGCGCATGGGACAACCGTTCTCCATGCGGTATCCGCTGGTTGACGGGCAGGGGAATTTCGGCTCCGTGGATGCCGACCCGCCCGCGGCCATGCGGTACACCGAAGCGCGCCTGTCCAGAATCGCGGCCACCCTGCTCCAGGACATCGACCAGGAGACGGTCGACTTCCGTTCCAATTACGACGACAGCGAAGTGGAGCCGGAAGTCTTGCCGGCGCGGGTTCCCAATCTTCTGGTGAACGGGTCCGAGGGCATCGCGGTGGGCATGGCGACGCGCATCCCTCCACACAACCTCACCGAGGTCATCGAAGCCACGATCGCCTTGATCCAGAACCCGCACCTCCCGCTCCAGAAAGTGATTGAGATGGTTCCGGGTCCGGATTTTCCCACCGGCGGCATCATCCTCGGGCGGCAGGGAATCTACGACTACTTCTCCAAGGGGCGCGGGTCCGTCAAGCTGCGCGCCAAGGCGGCGACCGAGAAGGTGGGCAAGGACCGCGAAGCCATTGTCGTGACCGAGATTCCCTACCAGGTCAACAAAGCGAGGCTGGTCCAGCAAATCGCCGACCTGGTGAACGAAAAGAAGATCGAAGGCGTCTCCGATATTCGCGACGAGAGCGACCGCGAAGGCATGCGCATCGTTGTCGAGTTGAAGCGCGGCGAGCAGCCGGAAATCATTCTCAACAACCTCTACAAGCAGACCCAGATGCAGATCAACTTCGGGGTCATCATGCTGTCCATTGTCAACGGGCAGCCGCGGGAACTCGGGCTGCTTGACTGCATCAAGAGGTTCATTGACCACCGGGTTGAGGTGGTTCGCCGGCGCACCGAGTTTCTGCTGCGCAAAGCACGCGAACGCGAGCATATCCTGCTGGGCTTCCAGAAAGCTCTGCAGAACCTGGATGCGGTGATCGAAACCATCCGCGCTTCCAAGACTCCCAAGGAAGCTCGTGAAGCGTTGATGGGTGCGATGAGATTCGCTGAAAACCCGGCCCTGGAGCAGGCCATCGCCAAGTGGGCGCCGTCGGCCGGCGTCTCGCGATTCGATTTCTCCGAACGGCAGGCGCAGGCCATCATCGAACTGCAGCTTCAGCGCCTGACCGGCATGGAGCAGCAGAAGATCCTCGACGAACTGGCCGAAATTCAGCGGCTGATCACCGGATACCTGGAGATTCTCGGGTCGGACAAGGTCCTGCGCAACGTGATCATCGGCGAATTGCGCGAAGTGAAAAAGGACTTCGGCGACGAACGCCGCACCGCCATCGTCGAGGACGAAGGCGAGATCACGCTGGAAGATCTGATCCAAAATGAGGAGGTCGTCGTCACCGTCTCCCGGGGCGGGTATCTTAAACGAACGACGCTCGACACCTACCGCCGCCAAAACCGGGGCGGCAAAGGCCGCATCGGCATGGTGACCCGCAGCGAGGATGTCGTCGAGCATCTTCTGGTGGGCATGACCCACAGCTACCTGCTGATCTTCACCAACATGGGGCGCCTGTACTGGCTCAAGATCTACAACATCCCGGACGCGACCTCGGCCAGCAAGGGCAAGAACATTAACGGGCTGATTGCCCTCCAGCCGGATGAAACCGTCAAGCAATTCCTTCCGGTGAAGGAGTTCACCAGCGACCGCTTTGTGGTGATGGCCACCAAGTACGGCGTCATCAAGAAATGTGAACTCAGCGAGTTCGACAATCCGATGTCCCGCGGAATCATCGCCATTGGGTTGAAGGATGGCGACGAACTGATTTCCGCCGGAATCTCGAGCGGCGAAAACCTCATCTTCCTCGCCACCCACGAGGGCATGGCGATCAAGTTCAGAGAGGCCGATGTCCGTGCCATGGGCCGTCCCGCCGCCGGCGTCACCTCCATGCGTCTGGACGAGGGCGACTATATCGTCGGCATGGAAGTCGTCACCGAAGACGATTACATCCTCGCGGTCTCCGAGAAAGGTTTCGGCAAGCGAACCCGCGTGGGCGACTACCGGCTGCAATCGCGGGCCGGCAAAGGCGTCATCAACATGAAGACCACGGCCAAGACCGGCGCGGTCCTCGGTGTGCTTGCCGTCAAGGAAGACACCGACGTCATTCTGATTACGCAGGAGGGCAAGATCCTGCGGACGGAGTCGGCCGAAATCCGCCGGACCGGGCGCGCGGCCAGCGGCGTCAGGCTGGTGACCATGGAACCGGCTGATCAGGTCGCGGCGATTTGCGCGGTCCAGGAAGCCGAAGGCGTCAACGGCGACACGGAAGATCCCGGACAAGGAGACCTGCCGCTCACATAGCCTCGGGCGCGGTCTCGCACCATAACGCAGTGGTGTTGTCGATATACTGAAGCCATGGAAGGCTTGGTGGCGCTGGGCTCGGTTCAAGCTGTGCTCGACCCGGTGCAACTGAAACAGAAAGAAGTAAAGCTGTTGGGAATCCTGCGCGAGTTGGGCAGTGTCCTGGTGGCGTACTCCGGCGGCACGGATTCAGCGTATCTGGCGTGGGCGGCACACGCCGCCCTGGGCGGGAACGCGGTCGCCGTGACCGCGGATTCGGATTCAATGCCGGCTTCGCACAAGCGCGACGCGGTGCAATTTACCCGGCAGTTTGGGATTCGTCACGAGATGATTCCCACCTACGAATTCGACAATCCCGCCTATGCGGCGAACAATCCGGACCGCTGCTTTCATTGCAAGGACGAACTCTTCAACCGCCTGGAGGAAATCGCTCCACAATATGGAAATGCCGCCATCGTCTACGGCGTCAACTGCGACGACTTAGGCGACTACCGCCCCGGCCAGAACGCCGCCAAACTGCACATGGTGAAAGCGCCGCTGGTGGAAGCCGGTCTGACCAAGGCCGAAATTCGCGAGCTGTCGCGTCTTGGCGGACTGCCCACCTGGGACCGTCCCGCCGCGGCGTGCTTGAGTTCCCGAATTCCTTACGGGACGGCCGTCACACGTGAGAATATCCGGCAGGTCGAAGCGGGCGAGGAAGAACTCAAGGCGCTCGGCTTCCGTCAATTCCGTGTGCGCTTTCACGGTGAAGTGGCGCGCATCGAGATCGCCCGCGACGAAATGCCGCGCGCGCTGACGATGGGGATGGCCGCCGAGTTGTCGCGAATCTTCAAAGAGCTGGGATTCCAATACGTCACTTTGGACCTGGAAGGCTATCGTCAGGGTTCGCTGAACGAAGTTCTTCCCTCAAGGCGGTAGACGGCAGACGGCAGACCGCGCCCGGCCTGGGCGCTGTGATACGATTCCGCGGAATGGCGCAAGCGTTTCCGCCGTGGGAAACCGGGGAGTTGCCGCCTTCCCCGCCCCCGCTTTCGTGGCGGCAACTTCGCTCGCTGATCGGGCCGGGCCTGCTGATGGTGGGCGCCAACATCGGCGGCGGCGAGTGGCTGTTTGGCCCGCTCGTTACGGCACAGTATGGCGGCCGCATCCTGTGGCTCGCCAATCTTTCCATCATCCTCCAGGTCTTCTACAACCTTTCCGTCATGCGCTACACGCTCTATTGCGGTGAGCCGGTGTTTGTCGGTTTCTTCCGCACAGCGCCGGGACCCGTCTTTTGGGCGGCATTCTATTTGCTCGTGGACCTGGGCAGTTTCCTTCCGTATCTGGCCTCTAACTCCGCCGTCCCATTGGCCGCCGTGATCCTGGGGCGCCTTCCCGGAGCAGGCGACGGCCACCTGGTGCGCATGTTGAGCTATGGCGTCTTTCTGAGCGCGTTTCTGCCGCTGGTGTTCGGCGGCAAGATCTACAATTCACTCGAACGCGTCATGCTGGCGAAACTGGTGATCGTCCTGGCCTACCTGAGCTTCGTAGCGCTCTTCTTCGTCAGCTCCGAAACCAAGTGGGAGATCGTTTCCGGGTTCTTCCGCGCCGGGGATCTGCCGCCAGGTGACTTTAGCTGGGCCACGCTGGCGGCCTTTGCGGCCGTGGCGGGCGCGGGTGGCTTGACCAACATGATGTTCTCCAATTACGCGCGCGACAAGGGCTGGGGCATGGGCGCCACAGTCGGCGCCATTCCGAGCGCCGTCGGCGGAAGAACCATCCGTCTGTCCCACACCGGCCAGGTGTTCGATTGGCGGCAGGGTAAAGAGCGCTGGTCCGGCTGGTTGCGGCATATTCGCCGGGAGCAGATCTGGTTGTGGGGGCCGGGGTGCGTCATCGGAATGGCCTTACCGGCGATGTTCTCCTACGAATACATCCGCGGAATTCAGAATGTGAGCGGCCACGCCGTGGCGGCGATGGCTGCGCGGGCGATCGCGGACCGGCACGGCGAGATCTTCTGGTTTCTGACCCTGCTTTGCGGCTTTCTGATCATGGCTCCGACCCAGATCAGTCAAATCGACGCGATCTGCCGCCGCTGGACCGATGTTCTCTGGACCGGATCCAAGCGGCTCCACAGGCTGGAAGGAAACCAGGTCAAGTACGTGTACTACACGCTGCTGGCCGTGTACCTCTTGTGGGGACTGAATGCCTTGCGCCTGACCCCCAACCCGCTGGTGCTGGCCATCGCCAGCGGCGTGCTCTGGAACTTCGCCCTGGGCTTCTCCGCGCTTCATGTGCTCTGGGTAACCCGCCGGCTCATGCCCGCCGGCGCGCGGCCAAACTGGTTCCAGTCGGCGGGGCTCGCCGCCTGCGCCGTGTTCTTCATGGGAATCTCGGCGGTTGCGTTACACCAGCAGTGGCCCGCGGTCGTGCAGTGGTTGCGCCGGTGACACTGGCGAGTTGTGGCGATGTGACATTTCGAAACCTGAGTCTTTGACGACCTTCAGTACTTCTGTTATTCTGCTGGCAGTTGATCAACGAGGACCGCACTATGAAGCGCCGAACATTCTTGAAGTGTAGTGGAATGGCTGCGGGGATGGCGCATCAGCCGGCGACGCAGCAAGTCCTTGAACCTGAATCGTCGTTTGATTTGATAGACTCCAAGGAGTCAGAGTTAAGTGAATTAGTTTGTACGAAGACAAGCCTCTGGGGCCTTGCTCGACACGTCGGAGAAAAGTCGAGTTTTCGCCTCGCCCGGCGGCCTATCCCGCAAGGTCCGGTACGCGGTACCGTTGCCTACGGGATTCCATATGAGTCTTGCTCCCTTGGAATCCCGGTCAGGCGTAATGGTCTGGCGCGGGCGTTTGGGCGAAGAGTCGGCATCCAGAATCGACGTGGACGACGTCGGCATACTCCACGAACTCCCGGATCGAAAACTCGCCGAATTGCCCCGGTCGAACGCGAATGTTT
>JADZCI010000276.1 GCA_020851655.1 Bryobacterales bacterium | reverse complement strand
TTGGCCACAAACTCGCGGATGCGATCCACGGCCTTCATTAACATCGGCATCGAATTGGCGTAGGAGAAACGCAGGTAGCCCTCGCCGAATGCGCCAAACGCGGTGCCGCTCAGGCAGGCCACTCCAGCCTTGTCCAGCAGCGCATCGGCCAAGGCCTTCGACTTCCAGCCGGTGCCTTCAATGTTTGGGAAGGCGTAGAACGCGCCCTCGGGAACCTGGCAGCGGAAACCGGAGATCGAGTTCAAGCCCGCGATGAAGGCATCGCGGCGGCGGGTGAATTCGGCCATCATCTGCCGCGCCGGCTCGTGGGTTCCGGTCAGCGCCGCAATGCCCGCCCGCTGCGTAAAACTCGCCGTGCAGGAGTTGGAGTTCACCATCAACTGCGACATCGCCCGCGCCAGGCACTCCGGCATGACGCCATAGCCCATACGCCAGCCCGTCATCGCATACGTCTTCGAGAAGCCGTCCAGAATGATGGTCTTGTCAAGCATCCCGGGAAAGCGTGTAATGGAGACCGGCGCGGCGCCGTAGCTCATTTGCGAGTAGATTTCGTCGGACAGCACAACCAGATCCCGGTCGCGCACCAGTCCGGCGATCGCTTCCAGGTCTTCGGCGGGCATGACGCCGCCGGTCGGGTTCTGCGGCGAGTTTAGAATCACCAGCCGGGTGCGGTTCGTCAGGCTGCCGGCGAAGCGGTCCAGGTCGAACGAGAATCCGCGGGACTCAACCAGCGGCATGGGTACCGGAGTCGCGCCCATGTAGTTGATCATCGACTCATAGATCGGGAAACCGGGGTTGGGATAGATGACTTCGTCGCCGGGGTCGAGCAGCGCCATCATGGCGAAGAACATTACCGGCTTGCCGCCCGGAGTGACGACCACGTGCTCCGGGCGAACACTAATGCCCCGCGTGCGGTTGATGTAGGCCGCGATCACCTCCCTCAGTTCGGGCAACCCCTGTGACGGGCCGTAGTGCGTCCAGCCTTCATCCAGCGCCTGTTTGGCGGCTTCCCGGATGTGCCGCGGGGTCTCGAAATCGGGTTCGCCGATTTCCAGGTGCACGACATCGCGCCCCTGCGCTTCCAAGGCGCGGGCGCGCACGAGTACTTCAAAGGCCGACTCGGTGCCGAGCCGGCTCATGCTTCGAGCTAGGGTCATGAATTATGCCTTTCGGAAGTAAGGAATGCCGTCGCGTGTCTCGGCCAGGACGACCGGATCGCCGATTTTGACGGCTTCGCCCAGGATGCGGCCGGTGACGCGCTTTTTCGCGGCCACCTCGATGATCGCCAGTTGATACGGCGCATCGGCGATAAAGGCTTCGGGCGGTGAGTAAATCGTGGTCTCGGTGTAGACAGTGCCGGTCATACTTTCCCCAGGATGGTGACCACGGCGGTAGCGCCGGAGCCGCCAAGATTCTGCGCCAGCCCGATCTCGTTTCGCGCCACCTGGCGTTCCCCGGCTTCACCGCGGATCTGTATGACGATGTCGCAGATTTGCGCGGCGCCGGTCGCGCCCACGGGATGGCCCTTGGACTTCAACCCGCCCGAGGTGTTCACCGGACGCGCGCCTCCCAGGCTTGTCGCCCCCTGCGCCGCGTAAGGGCCGCCTTCTCCCTTCGGGCAGAAGCCCAGGTCCTCGGTCGCGACAATTTCGGCGATCGTAAAGCAATCATGGAGTTCGGCAAACTGCACATCAGCCGCGCTCAGTCCCGCCATCTTGTAGGCCTTCTCGCCCGCGGCCCGTACGGCGCCAAACGTGGTGATCGACTCTTTTTGATCGAGCGCCAGGTGATCGGACGTCTGCGCAATTCCCAGGACCCGCGCGGGCTTCCGGGTGAATTCCGAGGCGCGCTCCAGCGGGACAATCACCACCGCCGCCGCGCCGTCGCTCACCAGCGAGCAATCGTAAATGGTGAGCGGGTCGGCGATCATTTTGCCCGCCAGCGCCTGCTCAAGCGTAATGAGCTTCCGGAGATGGGCGGCCGGATTCTTGAAGCCGTGCGCGTGATTCTTTACGGCCACCGCGGCCAGGTGCTCGCGCGTGGTGCCGTACTCGTACATGTGACGGCGGGCGATCATGGCGAAAAGGGCGGGGAATGTGGCGCCGGCCCGGATCTCTCCTCCCAAATCGCCCGCCGACGCCAGGATTTCGGTTACGCGCGGCGTCGGCTGTGAGGTCATCTTCTCGACGCCGGCGGCCACGACAATGTCGTACACGCCGGCCGCCACAGCGGTGACGGCATGAAAGAAGGCCGAGCCGGACGACGCGCAGGCGGCTTCGAACCGAGTGCACGGCACTCCGCTGATTCCCGCCGCCGCCGCAACGTAGGGCGCCAAGTGGTTTTGCCCCACAAACGAAGGACCGGCGAAGTTCCCGAGGTAAAACGCTTCCACCTGGGATGGCTGTAAGTGGCTGTCCTGTAAGGACATCGTCACCGCTTCCACCGCCAGCGAGCGAAGATCCCGGCCGGGAAATGCGCCAAATGGCGTTTTTCCTATTCCTGCAACGGCCACAGGTCGCATACAATCAGGATAGCGCTGGACCTTGGTTGACGCGGCTGTATTCGGGCTCTCGCTGCCGCGCTTTGGAGTTTTTGGGACTGCACGTTCGGGCAGAGGCCGCCGTCAAGCATAGTAAGGCGCTATGCGGATCGTTGTCCAGAATCTAGACCGGGGCATGAGTCAGCCTTCCCCAGCTAAATCCGCTGATCGCGCCAGAGTCGAGACGCGTGCTCGACAGGATCAGTTCATCGAGCAGCATCTGCGCCGCATCTTTCTGATCATTTACCGCATTGTCGGCAACGTTCCCGATTCGCAGGACTTGACGCAGGAGACCTTCATCAAGGCCCTGCAACGCCAGGATCAGTTGAAAGAAGCGGATAAGGCGGCCCACTGGCTGTCGCGCATCGCCACCAACACGGCCATCGATTTCGTACGCCGCAACGGGCGGGTGGCGTTCACGCCGCTCGACGACGTGGCCGACCCGATCAGCGCGCCGGGATTGGATAGCCCGGAAGCCCTGATGTTGCGGGCCGAGCAGCAAAGTCACCTCGAGCGTGGCTTGCAGCGGCTCACCCCCCGCGAACGCGCCGCCTTGGTCTTGCGCGACATCGAAGACATGCCGGCTGAAGAGGTGGCCGAGGTCATGAACTGCGGCAAGGCCACCGTCCGCTCTCACATCGCCAATGCGAGAGTCAAGTTCCGCCGCTTTCTGGAGCGCCAGCCATGACCGACAAACGCCGGGAGCATCCCTTTGGGACCAGCTTGGCGCTGTATGCCATGGGCGACGTAAGCTGGCGCGAACGGTTCACAATCGGTTTGCATGTTTTTGGCTGCCGGCATTGCCGCCAGGTCATTGAGCAGAGCCGGGCGATCCGCTCCGGTGTCGAGAGCCACCAGGGAGTGCTGCCCGCCGAAGTGGACTGGCAAGTCCTTTCGCGGGAGATGAAGGCCAACATTCATCTGGGCTTCGATGCGGGTGCGATTGTGGGCGCCCTGGCTCAGGCGCCGGCGCCGGAAGCCGAACCGGCCGATGAGCGCGACGAACCCGCGGCGTGGCGCGCGGCCGTAGTGCTGGCCTCGGTCTTGATGGTGTTTGTTTCGGGCTGGTATCTGAACCGCATTCAACATTCCCAGCCCGCGAGCGCGTCCAACCCGCTGTCGGTCCAGGTGCGGCCCGATGGCCTGGAAGTCACCGAGCGCGGCGGGGCCATGACCTTGCTCACGCCGGTGCGCGCAACGGTCCGGACCGATGCCGAGTGGGGCGGCGGTCTGCGCGCCCGCTATGTCGATTCCGAAACCGACCAGGTGACGGTCAGCCAGGTGTACACCGATGCGAAATAGCAGCGTGTGGCTGGCGCTGGCGTTCAGCGGCGTGTTGTGCGCGCAGGGACCGGACGTCACCGCCGATCTGCAAAGCTCTTTCAAAGTCAACTTCCCGGCGGACTCACCCGTCGCACTGGTTACCGCCGACTGGGGGCAGTCGCGCGCGACCGCCCGTGGCGGCGCGGTCGTTGTCGATCTGCACAGCACACTGCAGCTTAAGAACACCTCGCACCGTCACGTGCGGGGCATTACTTTGCTGGTGCTCGCCCAGGAAGTGACTCCGGGCGGGAAGGGTTCGGTCACGGTGCCGAGCCTTGACGTCGAACCCGGCGATACGTTTCCGGTTCGTCTGGACCTCCGCTTGATGCGTCCTTTGCAGCACGGAACCGGCGCGCTGGTGGAAGTTTCGCTCGATGGAGTGCTGTTCGAAGACCTGGGCTTCTTTGGGCCGAACCGGTTGAACTGCAAGCGGACGATGACAGCCTGGGAATTGGAGGCGCGGCGCGACCGCCGTTACTTCCTGGCTCAGCTTGAGTCCGGTGGTTCGAGCGCGTTGGAAAAGGAGCTTCTGGCGAGCCTCGGCAGGCAGGCGCAACAACCGCGCCTGGACATGCAGATGGCGCGTGCGGGACGCTCGACCAACGCCGAACCGGAGCGCGAGATTCAGTTCACGTTCCTGCAAGCGCCGGACGCGCCTGTGGAGTTGTTGAGTGGTTCGGCGCGCGTGGCGGGCAATGAAGCGCGGCTTCCGCGGCTGGAGCTTCAGAACCGTTCACGCAAGCCGGTGCGGTACGTCGAGGTTGGATGGCTGTTGAAGGATCAGAATGGCCGCGAGTTTCCCGCGGGGCTGGTTCCGGCGGAAGTGTCGCTGGCGCCAGGGCAGCACCTCGAAGTCCGAAAGGATTCCTCCCTGCGATTTTCCCCCGCCGGGGGCGGCACGGTGAGCGTCGCGGGTTTGACCGCGTTTGTCAATAACGTGGAATTCTCCGACGGACAGGTGTGGGTGCCGGCGCGTATGCTCAACGGACTCACGCCGGCGGTTTCAGCCGAAGAGCAACGCCTGGCCGAACTCTACCGCCGCAAAGGGCTCGACTACGTCATACAGCATCTGCGAAGATTGCGGTAGTGACGGCGTCCAGAGACCACCAGGAATCATTGATCGGACGATCACCCGAACAGTTGACCTTCGCCGAAAAGCGGCGTTATTCGGGCGTCTGGGTCGCCTTTGAACTCTACTCTCCCCGGACGACGCCGCTGCGAAAGATCGCCGCCGCCGGCGATTCCGCCGCGGCCTGCATCGAGCAGCTCGCCGCCGCCGGCCTCGACCCGCGCCACTACGAGTTCGTCCTCCTGCAACCTCCAACGCCATGGTAAACTGAGTTTGTTCCTACCGCACATCGGGGCGTGGCTCAGCCTGGCTAGAGCGCCTGGTTCGGGACCAGGAGGTCGGTGGTTCGAATCCACTCGCCCCGACCAT
>JADZCI010000275.1 GCA_020851655.1 Bryobacterales bacterium | reverse complement strand
GTCTTGCCGCCTATGCTAGCCTGAAATTTCTCCCCGAAAAAGCTATGCGTAACGTAGTGATCCTTGGCTCCGGGTGTGCCGGAAACACCGCTGCGATTTACACCGCGCGCGCGGGACTGAAGCCGCTTGTCATTGCCGGCAATGAGCCGGGCGGACAACTGTCGCTGACCACGGAAGTCGAAAATTTCCCCGGGTTCCCCGAGGGGGTGATGGGCCCGCAACTGGTCGAGAACATGAAACTGCAAGCGCAGCGGTTCGGCGCCGAATACCAGTCCGACCACGCCGGGCAGGCCGACCTTTCCAAGCGGCCGTTCCGGCTCCATCTCAAAGAAGCCAACGAGTGGATTGAGACGCGGACGCTGATTGTGGCATCGGGCGCTTCGGCACGCTGGATCGGCCTGCCCAACGAGCAGCGGCTGATCGGGCGCGGGGTCTCCTCGTGCGCCACCTGCGACGGATTCTTTTACCGCGGCAAGAAGATCATGGTGGTCGGCGGCGGCGATTCGGCGATGGAGGAGGCCAACTTCCTGACGCGATTCGGCGAAGAAGTGGCCATTGTGCACCGGCGCGACCAGTTCCGGGCGTCGAAAATCATGCTGGACCGGGCGCAGGCCAACCCGAAGATCAAGTGGCTCACCAACACCGTGGTAAAGGACATTTACGACAACGCCGGGGTTGTCAGCGGTGTCGAACTGCACAACGTCAAGACGGGTGAAAGCTGGCGGCAGGCGGTGGACGGCTTCTTTGTGGCGATCGGCCACATTCCGAACACTCAACCGTTCGCCGGCCAGTTGGACCTGGACCCAGACGGTTACATCATCTCCAAAGGAGGCGCCCGCACGAACATCGCCGGGGTCTTCCACGCGGGCGACGTCCAGGACCGGGTTTACCGGCAGGCGATCACCGCCTCCGGCGCGGGTTGCATGGCGGCCATCGAAGCCGAGCGCTTTCTCGAAGCCGAAGGCCACTGATCAGCGCGAGCCGTCCCCGGATGTCTTCGCTTCGGCGGGCTCCTTGGCCGGTTTTTCAGCCGGCAGCGTATCGAGCAGTTCCTTCCACTCGAACCAGCCCTGCTTGCCGCGCAAGTATTTCTCAAACCAGTTGAACTCGGCCACCATCTTCACCAATTGATTCCGGGCGTCGGGGATGCCGTGCGTAGAGCCCGGATAGACAAAGAATTCCGTGGGCACGCCGAGTTTTTTGAGCGCCATGTAAAGCTCCTCGCTCTGCGGGCGGGGGACACGCGGGTCACCGTCCACCACGTGAATCAGCGTGGGCGTCTTGGCGTTCTTGATGTACTTCAGGGGGGAGACGTTCCACCACTTGTCGAAGTTGTCGTAGGGCAGGCCGCCGAAGTAATTTTCGCGCAGGCGCTGGGTGTCGTTTTGGGCGTACATGGAAATCCAGTTCATCGCTCCGGCACCGCTGGAAATGGCTTTGAAGCGATCAGTGTGGGTGAGAATCCAGTTGGACCAGTGGCCGCCGGCGCTCCAGCCCATCGAGCCCATGCGGTCCGGATCGGCGATGCCTTCCTTGATCAGGTGATCCACACCGGCCATGATGTCTTCGTAACCCTGGCGGAAATAGTCGCCGGCGATCTGCATTCTGAACCTCTCGCCGTAATTGGAGGAACCCCGGTAGTTCGGCTTCAGGCAGACGTAGCCGGCGCCCGCATAGATGTTGGAGTAGTCGCCATAGCCGGCGTCGAACGTCAGCAAAGAAGCCGACGCCGGGCCGCCGTGAATCTGCACGATCAGCGGATAGCGCTTGCCCCTTTCATAGTTTGGGGGCAGCACAAGCACGCCTTCCACCGACTGGCCGTCGGTGGACTTCCAGCGGATCGCCTCGGCACGGCCGAGAGCGAGGCCACTGACCAGTGGGTTGACACTGGTCAACTGCGTCCATGCGGCGCGGCCGGCGATGCCGTCCGCCGAGGGGACCGTGTACAAGTTGGGCGGGCTTTGCGGGTCGGAGTACATCATGAGGATTCGATGGGTGTCCCGGTCCTGAGTAGCCGCAACGACTCCGGGAAGTTGCGTCACCTGGGTGACTTTTCCGCTGTCCACAGCCAGGGCCATGACCTGCCGGGTCGCGCCGATTCCCGCGCCAAAGTAGACGGTCTTGGCGTCCTGGGACCAGAAGCCGGCCGCCACATCACCGTCGAATCCGTCACCGAGTTTGCGCCAGGCGCCGCCGGCAACCGGACGCACATAGAGCCGGTTGTCCCGAAAGTAGGTGAAATCGTTGTCCGCCGAGAAGGCGATCAGTTTGGAATCCGGCGAAAAACTCAGCGCACTTTCGCCGATCTCCCGGTTGTTGGTGAGCCGCTCGATCTTGCCGCTAGCGGCTTCGAGGAGGTACAAGTCGGAGTAGGTGGCCGACTCCATGACGGTCCGCATGTAGCGGTCCTTTGGAGTTCCGCGAAAGCCGGCCCACTTGGAGTCCTGCGACACGACCACGTCGCTCACGGTGTAATCGCCGCCGTCCGTGAGGCGCTTCTCGTCCTTGGACGCCACATCGAACGACCACAAGTGCGTCAAGGCGGGCTCCTGGTTTCGCACGGTGACGTTGAACTTCTTTTCGATGCGGTCTTTGTTGTCTTTGTCGAACCGGTCCAGAGCCAGGAAATAAATACGCTGGCTGTCGGGCGCGAATTGCCACGAATCGACGGGTGTCGCGTGACGGGTCCACTGAACTGGGTTGGCCGTTTCGATTTCGGCGGCGGGCATGGCCCAGATCTGCCGCTGATCCTCCTTGCCGGCGGAAAACGCAAGCCACTTGCCGTCTCTGCTGAACGCAAAAGCGCCGACTCCGTCTTTGGCATCGGTGATGCGCCGCGCTTCGCCGCCATCCGGACGCATCAGGTAAAGCTGATTCTGATTGGCGGACGGCGCGGGCGCCTCGCGGTTGGAGGAGAAGACAAGAAACCTGCTATCCCGGGACCATTGCGGAGAAGTTTCATTCTTGCCCTTGGTGAAGGTCATCTGGCGCGAAGAGGCGACGCCCGCGCTGACCGAAACCAGGTGTATGTCGGTGAAACTCTTCCCCTCTTTCCAGTCGGGGACGTTGCAGGTGTAAACAAGCCACTTCCCATCCGGGCTGAGCGACGTATTCTGAACAGAACGCATGTTCATCACGTCCATAAAGGTCATTGGGCGCTTCTGCTGGGCGGCGGCGACGCCCGTCCAGATCAGAAACCAGAGACCGAACCGCTTGATTCGATGATTCACGGTAATTCACCTACTCCTTGAAGGAACTCCATTGACAGTATGAGCGAACTGCCGGCCGATTTGCGTTACGCTTTGCGGGTATTGCGCCGCAGCCCTGGTTTTGCCGCCGCCGCTGTGCTCTGTATTGCCCTGGGCATTGGCGCCACGACGGCCATTTTCAGTGTCGTGAACGCGGTAGTATTTCGTGCGCTTCCGTTCCAGAGGCCCGGCGAGCTGGTCCAATTGCACACCGAGTTCCCCAACTTCCCCGGCGGCGGGCTGCACAAGTTCTGGGTGTCCGGACCGGAGTTTCTCGAACTGCGCCGCGATCTGAAATCCATGGCCACGCTGGATGCCTGGCAGGTAGGCGGTGTGAACATTGCCGGGTCTGACGAGCCGGTTCGCGCGCGTGTGGCGGTGGTCAGCGGAACGCTACTCGAGACGCTTGGCGTGCGGCCGCTGATGGGGCGCGTGATTCAACCCAGCGACGATGTGTACGGCGCTCCGAGAGTGGCGGTCCTGTCCGAGGGGCTTTGGATGCGCTCGTTTGGGGCCGATCCCCAAATTCTCGGCAAGACGCTACAAGTGGACGGCAACAAGGCTGAGATTGTTGGCGTGATGCGGGCGGCGTTCCAGTTTCCCCCCGGTGAAACGGAACCCGCGGAACTGTGGGCTCCCCTGCAACTGAACCCGGCCAATCCGGGCGGACGCGGCGGGCACCGGTTCCGCGTTATCGGGCGGCTGAAACCGGGTTTCAGCCTGGATCAGGCGCGGCAGGAAATCCGGCAGCAGACCGAGGTCTACGGCAAGTTGCAAAGCGACCGGTACCACGCCATCGATCCCAAGGGCCACCCGCTGGTGCTGAACCCGCTGCATGCCGAGGTGGTGGGCAATGTTCGTCCGGCGCTGCTGGCCATGCTGGCGGCTGTCGGGTTTGTGCTGCTGATTGCGTGCGGCAACGTGGCCAACCTGTTGCTGGCCCGGGCCGAGGCGCGGCAGCGCGAAATCGCCGTCCGGAGGGCGATTGGCGCTACCAACTGGGCGCTGGTGCGGCAGTTTATTCTCGAGGGCCTGCTGCTGTCGGCTTCGGGCGCCATCATGGGTCTGCTGCTGGCCTACGCGGGCCTCAAGGTGATCCTGGCGTTCGGCGCGCAGAGTATTCCGCGGTCAATCGAGATCGGCCTGGACCGCGATGTCCTGCTGTTTACCATTGCCGTGACGGCGCTTACCGGAATCTTCTTTGGACTGACGCCGCTGGCGCAGACACTCAGCGGCCGGATGCACGACACGCTCAAGAGCGCGGGCCGGACCACCGCTTCGCGTGAAGCCCACCGGCTTCGCCGCCTGATGGTGGTCTCGGAAACCGCGATGGCACTCATCCTGCTGGTTGGCGCCGGGTTCATGATCGAGGCATTTGCCAGGCTCCGTTCGATGCAGCCGGGCGTGCGGACCGATCACCTTCTGACCATGCAGATCCAGTTGCCCGCGAAGCTTTATTCGCCGGATGGGAACCGGAGGGTGGCCTTCTGGGACCAGTTGCAACAGCGTGTCTCGGCCCTGCCCGGCGTCGAAATGGCGACCATCACCGACGGCTTGCCGCCGCTCCGGACCCTGAACGCCAACGACACCGAGTTTGAAGGCTGGGTTCCCAAGCCGGGTGGTCCCATTCAAAACGTGGACTACTGGACCATCGCGGGCGGCCACGCCTTTGAGACTCTTGGCATACGTCTCGTCGAGGGACGCTTTTTTGACGGCCGTGACGGCGAGAATGCGCCGGCCACGATCATTGTCAATGAGCGCCTCGCCCGCCTCTACTACCCGGAAGGGAGCGCGATTGGAAAGAGGATCCGGCCCGGTTTCACCGATCCCTGGAGAACGGTGGTTGGCGTGGTGGCCGACGTCAAGAACGCGGGCCTCGACCAGCCGGCGGGTACGGAGATCTGGATGCCTTTCCGGCAAATGCCGGGGAGATATCTGTCCTTGAAATACCTGGTTGTGCGGACACTGGGTGAACCGCGGGCCATGACCGCTCCGGTGCGGCGCACGATTGCGGAAATGGACCCCACCCTTCCCGTCTCTGATGTTCGTTCGCTCGAAGAGGTGGTTTACGCGTCCCGGGCGCGCCCGCGGTTTCTCACTCTCCTGTTAACGCTTTTCTCGGGAGTCGCGCTGACGCTGGCGGCGCTTGGCATCTACAGTGTGATGTCCTACGCCGTGGCTCAGCGCACCAATGAATTCGGGCTGCGTATGGCGCTGGGCGCCGAACGCGGCGATGTGCTGTCGCTGGTCCTCAGGCAAGGGCTCGCGCTGGGCCTGGTGGGGGCGGTGGCTGGTGGCGCGGGTGCGCTCCTGCTGAATCGCATGCTGAAAGGCCAGGTGTACGGGCTTGGAGACTTCCAGGCGGGGGCGTTCAGCGCGGTCGCGGGGTTGCTCGTCTTTGTGGTTGTGGCAGCCTGCTGGATACCCGCGCTGCGAGCCACTCGTATCGACCCGATGACGGCTCTCCGCTACGAGTAGCGGACGGACCTTCAAGAAGGCCCGTCCGCGCGGCATTTAACGAGTCGCGGTCACTTCGAGGTATTCGGCCTTGACCACCGTGAAGCCGTCCGGCGCCAGGTTATCGCGGCCCCACAGAGACTCCAATTCGTCATGCAGCTCTTTGCGTCCGCCACGGTCCAATCCAGCGAAGGCCCGGTTCATGGGACCGTAGTACAGCCGGAAGAGTTCTACCACGCTCGACGGCGGGAACGGGTAGTCGAAGGTGTAGTTACGGCGTACGCAACGCAGTTCGGAAACGTAGGGTCCCAGGCGTTTGCGGACGGTTTCCTCGTCGCCCCACAGCACCGGTGACGGGACGCCCATGGGCGCGATGAACTTGGCCACGCTCTTGAACATCCGCCCGACAAAGCCCGCGGGGGTCCAATTGGCCATGGCTATCGTGCCGCCCGGGACGCAGACTCTGGCCAGTTCCTTGGCGACCAAGTCCGGTTGGGGCGCAAACATCGCGCCAATCATGCTGACCACCACGTCGAAGCTCGCGTTGGCGAACGGTAGGGCTTCGGCGTCGCCGGTGCGGAAGGTGGCATTGAGCCCCTGGGCCCGCGCGCGCGCCTGGGCGCGGAGGATCAGGTTCTCGGCGATGTCGACGCCGGTTACATCCACACCCTCCTGGGCGGCCATCAGGGCAAGTTGTCCCGACCCGCACGCCACATCGAGCAGTTTCGAGCCTGGGGCCACGTCGAGACGTTCGTAAAACGCCCGGGCGTCCTGCTCCAGGTAACGGGAAAAGCGATCGTAGTCGCCCGCCGACCAGGTGTCGTGCAGGCGTGC
>JADZCI010000274.1 GCA_020851655.1 Bryobacterales bacterium | reverse complement strand
TTTGTATCCTTCCGACTCGACACACAGCGTCTTGGCCGTGGCCGATTCCTATGAAGACTTCTGTGCCAGCCAGACCCAAGTCCTGAAAGAGTTTCATTGGCGTCCAGATCGACAGAAGTTTTCGGTCGAGATCGCTACCACCGCGTTTAAGCGCATTTCGACCGAGCCGGGCTGCGCACAGTATCTCAAGTGGCGTCCCGCTTCCGTCCGATTGACGTTTGCCGTCACGCCGGAGGGGCTGTGCAAGGCGGCGGCAGTGCCCCGTGGGCCTCTTCCCGCGCCCCAACCCGGACCGAGCGCTCGTCGTGCCGATCACCGGCTCGCCGGACACCGCCGGCGAGCCCCGCCGCCCCTGGCACTTTCCTGCGCGTGGCCATCCACCCGGCATCCGAGGATCTGGGCAACAGCACGCAAGCGATCAGCCTAAAATGATACTCAACCTGCCTTGGCAATTTTCAGGCGAAAGCCCCGGCAGGAGTGAGCATTGTTCGTGGGCCGAGCGACAAGAAGAAGTGATGCGCGAAGAGGGCGAGGGCGAGTTGCTCAAGGTTCAATGCGCACAGGCGGTGAAACCACGCTGATCAGGTTGTCCGGCGGCGCGTATCGCGCCGGTCCAGCGAATGCCGCGCCTCATCGTTGCCCATCGCATGGGCCCTACGAAAAACAGTGAGTTTGAGCGACGTTAAGGCACGGCGGCTTCCTTCAATCTCAATTCAAACCAACCGACCGCGGTGAAAACAGGTCCAGCCCGAGCTTGTCGCAGATGTACTCGATGGCTCTTTGCGCCTTGACGCTGTTGCCAGCCTTGTCCAACGGCGGCGCGAAGCCTACGATGGAGCCTTTTCCGGGAACGATCGCCAGCAGTCCTCCGCCGACTCCACTCTTGGCGGGTAGCCCGACATGCCACGCCCAGCCGCCGGACCCGTCATATAGGCCGGCCATCATCATCGCGGCCAGAATGTGGGGGACGTTCTCCCGGCGGATGACCTGCTCTCCGGTTTGAGGGTTCCGGCCATGGTTGGCCAGTGTCGTGCCCATCATCGCCAACTGTTTGGCGGTGACGCCCACCGAGCACTGTTTGGTGTACACATCTGTCGCCTGCAATGGATCGGAGTACATGCGGCCGTAGCTTTCCAGCAGCACGGCGATCCCACGGTTATGCGCGTTCGTAGCCGCCTCCGACTTGTACACCTCATCGATCAACGAGAGCTTGGCGCCGGCCACACGGCTGTAGAAGGCGAGAATGCTCTCCCACCTGGCCGCCGCGGCCGGGCCCTTGATCAGACTCGTGGTCGCGATGGCGCCCGCGTTGACAAAAGGATTTCCCGTACGCGACGGTAGATCCTCGACTGCCATCACGGCATTGAACGGGCGGCCGGTCGGCTCGCAGCCGATCTTCTTGAAGACCTCTTCCGGCCCGAGTTGCTCCATCGCCAGCGCCAGTGTGAAAACCTTCGAGATCGACTGTATCGAGAAGGAATAGTCAACGTCTCCGGCGGTGAAGGTCCTGCCGTCGGTAGTCATGCCGGCGATTCCGAAAAGATTCGACGGTACTTTGGCAAGGTAGGGGATATAGTCCGCGTTCTTTCCGCTTGTATCGCCCTTGAACTTCTCGTGCGCCTCCATGACCGTGGCTCGCACCATTTCCGGCGTCGGCGCGACCGGACTCCTGGTCTGGGCCGTCATGGCAATCGTCAAACTCGTGGCAAGGCAAATCTCTCTGATCATTCGTTTGCGCTCCAGCATGGGAGTGGGTTCCCTCTTCCGGTTGATCATTGTAACTTGACACAAGCACCAGCCGGGTTCACACCACCTGCTTATGCGAAGTTGCGCTAGCCAAGCGCCAGCCAACACGTCTCTTTCTCAGATCAGTCCGAGCAGGCGCCCGGTATGCCGGGCGATCATCAGTTCTTCGTTGGTTGGCAGCACCCAAACCGAAACCTTGCTTTGAGGCTTGGAAATCCGCGAGCCCTTTGCCTGGGTGGCCGCTTCATCAAGATCAATGCCGAGCCATGCCGACGACTGGCAGATGCGGCGCCGGATGTCTGGTGAATTCTCGCCGATACCCGCGGTAAAGACAATCGCGTCGGCGCCGCCCAACACGCTGGCGAGCGCGCCAATCATCTTCGCCGTCTGGTAGATGAAATAGTCGACGGCAAGTTGAGCGTTGGGGTCGGGATTTCCTATCAGGTCACGCATGTCATTGCTGATGCCTGAAATCCCGAGCAAGCCCGACTTTTTGTAGAGGACAGTCTCGACCTCCTGAGGGGACATTCCCAAGCCCTGGAAGAGATGGAGTATGACGCCGGGATCGACAGAGCCCGCACGCGTTCCCATACACAGGCCATCGAGCGCCGTAAAGCCCAGCGTGCTCTCAATGCTCTTACCGTCCCGCAATGCGCACAGGCTGGCGCCGCTGCCCAAGTGCGCCACGATCACGCGACCATGTGCGATCTCCGGAGCGGCTTCGGGCAAGATCGATGCGATGTATTCGTAGGAGAGCCCGTGGAACCCGTAGCGCTGAACTCCGCCCGCGCGTATGCTGGCCGGAAGCGGAATCAATTCGGCCACCGCCGGCTGCCCGCGATGGAAACTGGTGTCGAAGCACGCGACTTGCGGGACGTCCGGCATCCTCTCGCGAACGGCTTCAATGGGCGCGATATTGTGGGGCTGATGCAGGGGGGCCAAAGGAATCAGCTTGCGCAACTCCTCGACAATCTCCGGAGTCACCACCACCGGACTGGCAAACCTGGCGCCACCGTGCACAACGCGATGGCCGGCCCCCAAAATGCGCCCGCCGGCGTACATCGAGCGCAGCCATTCGGCCAGTGCGTCCAGTGCGCCGCGTCCGTCGCGGACGGTTCCTTCCAGGCTCCGCTTGACCAGGCTCTGGCCAGAAGCGTCCCTGGCCGATAACACCGGCGCGGTCCCAATCCCTTCGATTTGGCCGCGGGATTCCAAGCTCCACGGGCCACCGGTTGTCTGCTGGTAGACACAAAACTTCAGACTCGATGATCCCGCATTGACTACGAGGCAGTAGTCGTACATCGTTAGACTCCGGTCTTGGCCCTGCGGGCGTGAGCGGCCATCATCGCTACGGCGCAGCTTGCGATCCGGGACCGGACGCTGTCAGCCCGGCTGGTCAATATGATGGGAACGCGGGCGCCGAGCACCAGCCCGGCGCTATCGGCGTTGGCGAGAAAACTCAGTTGCTTGGCGAGAATGTTTCCGGATTCGAGGTCGGGCGCCAAGAGTATGTCCGGATCGCCAGCCACCTCCGAGACGATTCCCTTGGTCTCGGCCGCTTGTTTGCTGATCGCATTGTCGAATGCCAGCGGGCCATCCAGTATGCCGCCCTTGATCTGTCCACGGTCCGCCATCTTGCAAAGGGCGGCGGCATCGAGCGTGGCTTGCATCTTGGAAGTGACGGTTTCCACGGCCGCCAGGATGGCCACTTTGGGCTTCGCAACGCCCAGTATGACGGCCAGGTCGATAGCGTTCTGGCAGATGTCCACCTTGTCTTCGAGCGCGGGTGCGATGTTGATCGCCGCGTCGGTCACGACCAGAACCTTATGGTAGGTGGGCACGTCCATCAGGAACACGTGGCTGATGCGGCGCCCGCTGCGAAGCCCCGTTTCTCGCGCCACGACGGCCCCAAGCAACTCGTCTGTGTGCAGGCTGCCCTTCATCAGAAGTTCCGCTCTGCCTTCCCGGACCAGTTGGACGGCTTTGGCCGCGGAGCCGTGGCTGTGCGGCGCATCCACGATTTCGACGTTGCCGATATCCAGGCGCCCGGCGCGCGCAATTTCGCGAATCTTGCCGGCTGGACCGACCAGGATAGGCACAATCAGGCCCTTCTCGCCCGCCTCCAAAGCGCCTTCGAGCGCGGATTGCTCGCAAGGGTGCGCCACGGCGGCCGGGATAGGTTCGAGACTGTTGCAGCGCTCCAGGAGGAGCTCATACTTCCCGGTTCCAGTTGAACGTTGAGTCATTTGGTGTCCTTGAGGATCGATTGATGCGGCGCGGAGCGCGGGCCGGTTTCCTTCAGAATAAGCGCCAGGACAATCGCGATCGCCACCCCGTACATCAGAGGATCGAACGTGATTTGGTAGTGCTCCAGTTCCTTCTCCGCCGCGCCGCCGGAGACTCTGTGCAGAATCCCGCCAAATACCGGGCCGAGAATGGCGCTGAAAGTGAAATTCAGAAAATTGATGACGCCGGTGGCGGTTCCGCCGTATTGCGGGGGATTCGCTTCCTTGATGACGGTGTAGGGAAGCATGGCCGAGCCCGATGCGATTCCCGCCAGTAGCCCGATCGTATAGGGCGGGAACAGGTCCGTCCTGCCGTAGAGAATCCACGCCAGGCATCCCAGCAACACCAAAGCGCCGCCGATGATCACCGGCTTCCGGCGTCCGATGCGGTCCGAGAGCATGCCCAACAGTGGGCAGCCGATGATCCAGCCCAGTGGAACCAACGAAGAACGAAGGACCGCTGAACCGTAATCAAAGCCGTGAGCATCCTGCAGGTAACGCACACCCCAGACCATGTCGAAGATCGTGGTGGGAATGAAGAGAAGGCCGGAGATGAAGCCGCAAAGAATGGATTGCGGATTGCGGAACACCGCCGCCATGGGTTTGAGGATCTCTCCGGTTCCGCCGAGTTTCACCTCGTTGTCTTCCTTGGGCAGCAGGAAGTAGAGCAGGATGCCGATGCCGATTCCGGCTACGCCCATGCCGAGCCAGAACACGTTCCAACTGAGACCTCCGGCGATCATGGGTCCGACAACAAACTGTCCAGCCGAGCCGCCCGCCATGCCGAACATCTGTGTCGCTCCCACCAGCGTCGCGGCGCGTGAAGCGGGGAAATTCTTCGAGGCAATGTAGACCGCGCCGACGAGCGCAAAGACACCGCCCGCACCCTGCAGAAATCGCCCCGCGTTGGCCAGGGTGATGTTTCCGGCGCCGAACATGAGCGAGCCGGCGCCGGCCATCAAGGCGCCCACCGGGATGACTCTCTTGGCTCCCAAACGGTCCAGCGACGCGCCCGCCACCAGGCTGAAGGGCGAGTATCCGAAGTAAAAGAGCCCGACCAGCGACGACACCCCAAGAGCCGTTAATCCGAAAGCCTCGGACAACTGCGGCACCATCACTCCCGGAGAGGAACGTAGCGCGTATTGGTACAGGTAATAAATGGATGTGAGCAGCCAGGCCGTGACGGCGCTGCCCGCGGTCTTTTTCATTG
>JADZCI010000273.1 GCA_020851655.1 Bryobacterales bacterium | reverse complement strand
GGGACTTTCCCGCCGCCCCTGGCCTCGACTAAGATCGAAAGAACTGGGCCAATTCATGAAAGAACTCGCGCGCGTCGTGCTGTTGCTGGCGGCTGCTTTGTCTGCCGCCGAGGGACAATTGCCGGAGAGTCATTGCACCCCGCCGCCGCGCGATGACGGCCCGGCGCTGCCGGCGAAGATCCTGCCGGGGCAGGGAAAGATTCATTTCCCGATTACGGCCAGCAGCGAAGCCGCGCAAGCGTTCTTCGACCAAGGCGTCGCGCAGATGCACTCCTTCTGGACGTGGGAGTCGGAACGCTCATTCCGGCAGGCTGCGGCGCTCGACCCGGAATCGCCGATGCCCTGGTTCGGCGTGGCGATGGTGGCTGCGGGCGATTTCCGGCCACGGTTCCAGTTGGAAACTTACCTGGACACGCAGCTACCCAATAAGGGGTGGCCGAAGCGGGCCGTTGAAGCCGCCTTGAAAGCCAGGCAACTGGCATCGGTTCCCGGCAAAGCGACCGAACTGGAGAAGATGTATATCGACGCGGTCTCGGCGCGGCGCGATGCCTCGCTGGATTCTCCAGAGGAAGCCTACACGGAAAAGTTACGCGCGCTGCTCCAACGCTACCCGAACGAAGTTGAAGCGCGGGCCTATCTGGCGCTGCACCTGATGCGCGGTTACGTGTTGCCGGAAAAGACGCCGCGTTCGACCACGATGGAAGCGGTGGCGATTCTCCGCCAGCTCATGAAAGAGGCGCCCGATCACCCGGGCGTGCATCACTACGTGATCCACGGCTTTGAGGGCTCGACGTTTGCGCGCGAGGCGTTTCTGAGCTGCGAGAGGTATGTCGAACTCACCCCCAACATTCCGCATGCCGAGCACATGCCGGGCCACATCTACTCGCAGACCGGACGATGGCGGGACGCGGTGAACGCGTTTGAGGCGTCGGCCGCCAATGAGCGTTACTGGCTCAAGGAGGACGCAACCGCCAGCACCGGACATCACGGCCACAACGTGCATTACCTGGCGACAGCTTACTCGTTCATGGGCGAGTACGAGAAGGCGATGAACGCCGCCAGGGAGCTGCTTACCTACCGGGAGTCGCCGAAGGAAGCCTCCACCGTGGACGGGCCGAGGATCGCCTACCGGCAGGGCTGGTTCGCGATGCTTCGAAGCATTGTGCAAGCCGAACGCTGGCAGGACCTGGCGGAACTGCCGGCCTACAACCGGCCTCGGCAACAAGCCTGGCGCCAATGGGCGCAAGGCGTCGCCGCCGCCATGCAAGGGAATGCGGTGGCCGCCCGCGCTGAGTTGCGCGATTTTGAGGCGTCCGTTGAAGCTCTGAAAGCCGTCATCCACCGCGTGCCGGAAGAGTTGACGGTGGCGGGCATGGAACTGGAAGGTCATGTCGCGATTGCTTCGGGCGAAACGGGCGCGGGTCTTGCCAGGCTGCAAGCGGCGGTCACCCGGGAAAGGCACATGATCTACGGCGAACCGCCGTTGTATCCGCGCCCGGTCAGCGAGGCGCTGGGACGCGTTGCGCTCCGTCTGGGACGTCCGGACGTGGCTGAGCAAGCCTTCCGGACGGCTCTGGAGCAGTACGAGGAAAGCGTTCCCGCGCGGCGTGGTCTCGAAGAGACGTTAAAACGGCAGAGCAAACGCCCCGCCACATCCGCGGCCCGGTAGGCCCGGGCTACAGCGTTTCGGCGACCGCTTTGATCGACGTGGCGCGGCCGCTCGCTTCGTCCACACCGACGATGACGCCGTGAAGTTCGACCCACTCGCTGGCGGTCTCGAACTTGACGGGCATGGCGGTGAGAAAGCGGTGAATCACCGCTTGCGGCTCAACTCCGATGACCGAAAGGTACGGTCCCGTCATTCCCGAATCGGTCTGATAGGCGGCGCCACGCGGCAGGATTCGCCCGTCGGCGGTGGGTATGTGAGTATGGGTTCCGATCAGCGCCGAGATTCGTCCATCGAGATACAACCCCATCGCGCATTTCTCGCTGGTCACCTCGGCATGGAAATCGACAAAGCGCACCTTGACGCCGGCCGGCAATGAGGCGAGGATCTCATCGGCCTTTGTGAAGGGGCAGTCCGTCGCCGGCATGTGGACGCGGCCTTGCAGGTTGATCACCGCGTAGGAGACGCCATTGCGGGCCTTTCCCACGTAGACGCCGGCGCCGGGTGCGCCGCTTGGGTAGTTGGCCGGCCGCAGCAGGCGCGGTTCACGCTGAAAGTAATCGTAGATTTCGCGCTTGTCCCAAATGTGGTTGCCCGTCGTCAGGACTTCAATGCCCATGGAGAAAAGCTCTTCGGCGACGTTCGGCGTGATGCCGAAGCCGCCGGCCGAGTTTTCAGCATTGGCGATCACCAGGTCGATTTTTTCAGTGGCGACGATTCCGGGCAGGACTTCGCCCGTGATGCGGCGGCCAGGCGATGCAAAGATATCGCCGATAAAGAGGATGTTCATCTAAAAGAAAGCGGAGCGCACCACTCGGCCGTACCAGCCCCCATATCGACCCCTTCCTCAAAAAGGGTGGAACCCGCCGAGCGCCTTTAGGCTTCTCCTTGCCGGAGCATGCTCACCGGCGCGTTCTTGCGAGCAAGGTCCCGATTTGTCGAATAACGGATCAATTTAGGAGGCCAGCTACCTGCTTCGCAGGAACGCTCCATAGGTTCAGCATAACTGATGGCGGTAACCGGCCCGGGGCCTTACGCGCCTTTGAGGACGGCGGCGAGTTCTTTCTCGCTGATGCCGCCTTCTTTGATTACCCGCCAGTAGGGTTCCGTGATGTCGACGGTCGTGCTGCCTTCACCCATGAGGGAACCGCCATCGAGGACCAGGTCCACGCGTCCGTCCATGGTTCCGAAGACTTCGATTCCGGTGCGGCACGTGGGCGTGCCGGACATGTTCGCGCTGGTTCCGATCAATGGCTGATTCAGCCAGTTGAGCAGCGCTTGAATGACGGGCGAGCGCGATTGGCGGAGCGCTAGCCGGCCGGTGTTTCCGGTCACCTTGAGGGGCACCTTGGGAGAGGCCGGAACAATAATGGTCAACGGTCCCGGCCAGAAACGCCGCGCCAGCAGGTGGAACCGGGCGGTGACTTCGGTGACGAGTTCCTCACCCATCAGAATGTCGGTCACCAGCAGCGGCAGGGACAACTGCGCCTCCCGCCGTTTGGCGTGGAAGACCTTGCCCACGGCGCGCAGGTTGAACGGGTCGGCCACCAGGACGTACAGCGCGTCGCTGGGCACGGCGACAACGTGTCCCCGGCGGATTTCTGTTGCAGCTCGCTCAATGGCTTCGGGGGAAGGCTGAGACGGGTCAATTTCGATGAGATCAGTGGCCACGAGAACTGTCGCGCTTGAAGCCGGGGAGCGGGTGAAAATTAAATTCCCGCCGTGTTCAACCCCGAAACAGACAAGTTTAACGCGGTCCGATTGCCTCAGCAACCTCGATCGCCATCGAGTAGCGTCCAAAAGGCGCGCTCAACTGAACGCCCCGCACCAGGCGCCGGACCTGCTGAACCATCTCGCGCGCGATGGCGACGCCCTCCTGACGCGCTTTGTCGGGGCTGTCCGCCAGCCGCATCCGCTCCATGAAGGAGGTGGGCACGGGGACCCGCAGCTCGTTCACCATGAACTCGGCGTTCCGGAAACTGGTGAGCGGCCAGATTCCGGCGATCACCGGTATCTTGAAGCGCTCGATCCGCCGCAGGAAAGCGTCCAGTTGGCCGAGATCGAAGACGGGTTGGGTGACGATGTACTCGGCGCCCGCCTCAATTTTCCACTCCGTGCGCCGGATCTCTTCATCGAGATTCACCGCGCCTGGATTGGCGCCGACGCCGCACAGCAGCCGGGTCTGCGAACCCATGGGGTTGCCGCCGATATCGAGACCCGAATTGAGGTTGCTGACAATGTTGGTCAGCCCGATGGCGTCCACATCGAACACGGCGGTGGCGTCGGGGTAGGCGCCCATGCGGGGCGGATCGCCGGTAATGCAGATGAGATTCCGCACGCCCACCGCGTGAGCGCCGAGCAGCTCGGACTGAATGCCAAGAATGTTCCGGTCGCGGCAGCAGAAGTGCAGCACGGTTTCGATGCCGGCTTGCGCCTGCATCAACTGGCAGGTCACCTGAGCGCTCATGCGCGCGCTGGCGCGAGGTCCGTCGGGCACATTGATGCAATCGATTCCGTGCTCTTTGCAGAGCCGGGCGCCTTCGATTTCCCGCGACGCATCGATGCCGCGCGGCGGCAGAATTTCCACAAAGGAGACAAACGTACCGGCGGCGAGTTTGGCGCCGAGCTGGGACTTCTCGCTGGCGGGAACCTTGGGCATCGCCTTGGCTTTAGCCTTGGGTTCTTCCACCGTGACCGCGAGCGACTTCGAGCCCGGCTGAAGCGAGCGGGCTTCGGCCCGGATGCTCTTGATGTGTTCCGGAGTGGTTCCGCAGCATCCACCCACGATCTTTGCGCCCGCCCACAGGAATCGGCGGGCGTACTGGGCCATGTATTCCGGCGACGTGAGGTAGAGGTTGCGGCCTTCGACCGCGGTGGGGTGCCCCGCGTTGGGCATGACGCTGAGAGGCTTTTTGGTGTGCGGGACGATTTGCTCCAGCGCTTCGAGCATCACTTTGGGGCCGACCGAGCAGTTGAGGCCAAAGGCGTCAAGCGGGAGCGCGTCGAGTTGGGGAGCAAAGGTGGCGATGTCGGCGCCGTCGTAAAGAGTGCCATCGTCATTGATCGTGAGGTGCCCGATCACCGCGATGAGGCCGCCGGCGGCCTCGCGCACGGCGTCGGCCGCTTCGCGTAGCTCATTGACGGTCGTGAACGTCTCCAGGAAAATGGCATCGACGCCGGCTTCGATGAGCGCCACAGCCTGCTCGCGGAAGAAGGCGCGCGCCTCCTGAAAAGAAGTGGGCCCAAGGGGTTCCAGCCGGATTCCCAGAGGGCCGAGCGCGCCCGCGACGTAGACGCCTTCGCGCGCCGCCGCGGCCTGGCGGGCGATCCGGACACCGGCGTGGTTGATGGCGGCAACCTTGTCGGCAAGCCCGAAGCCTTCCAGGCGGGGACGGCTCGCTCCGAAGGTGTTGGTCTCCAGGATCTCGGCGCCAGCCTTGACGTAGTCCTGATGAACTTCCAGCACCATCTGTGGAGCCGTGATGTTGAGCTCGTCAAAGCAGCGGTGGATGAACACGCCGCGCGAGTACAGCATGGTGCCCATGGCCCCGTCGGCGACCATGACTCGTGAGAAGAGCTTCTCCCGAAACTCGGCGGCTTTGGAAACAACTGTTGGATTCGAGCTCATATCAACGCTGGCAGCGCGGGCAGAAGTACGTGGACCGGCCTCCTTGAGGGATTCGCCGGATGCGTGCGCGGCACACCGGACACGGCTGATCCTCCCGGCCGTAGACAGCGGCGGGAAAGAATTCTCCCTCTGTAAATCTACCCGCCGTGCCGTAGGCGGATATTGCTGAGTGTAGCGCAGTAGTCAAGACTCCAACAATCGACGAATGCAAGGCTTTGAGCTTGCGTGCGCTGATTTCCCGCGCCGGCGCCGCCGGATGAATTCGCGCCTGGAACAGTGCCTCGGCGGCGTATATGTTCCCCAACCCGGCCACTGCTTTCTGATCCATCAGAAAGATCTTGACCGGCTTGGCGGTCCTGCCCGCGGCCTCCGCCAGATAGGCGGGCGTGAAACTCGGGTCGAAGGGTTCCGGGCCCAACCCTTTGAGCAGGTCCGGAAGCTCGGCGGAACGATGAACCGTGATACGTCCCAGCGCCCGGGGATCGTTCAAAATGAGCGCCCGCCCGTCGTCGAGATCAAACCAGATCCGGGTGGTCTCCGGACGGAGCCGCGCATCGGGAATCACCGTCAGGTTTCCGGTCATCCGCAGGTGGACGCGCAGCGTGATATCGCCGTCCAGGCGCAGCAGGATGTGCTTGCCGCGGCGCTCCACCGCGGTGATCCTTCGTCCCGCGACGCTCCGCCGAAGTTTGGCTGGCGCCTGCGGGTGAGTCATTTGAGGGCGGTACACGGTGGCGCGAACGATTGTGGCGCCAAGGGCCGTGTTACGCAGCCTGTGGCATACGCTTTCCACCTCGGGCAGTTCCGGCATTCTACGGCAGAATCTCCATTTCCACCGGCGAACCTACCCCGCAGCCCAGGGTTCTGGCCGCCGAGCCTTGATTGACCGCGACTTCGAGATAACCGTGACTCCCGGCCAGGATCACCGGTTCACCGGGAGGCGCCGCGGCGTAGTTCGCCACCGTTCCCACCAACTCGCGCAAGCCGATACGGAGCGCCACCCCGCCGGCGGGAGGCGCCAGGTTGGTGATCAGGTTCCCAAACCGGTCAACGTGAAGCACGACGCCTTGCCAAAGGCGGCGTCCCAGACGGCCCGGCTGGAGCGAAGCCAAGCGCACGGGATCCTGGATCCGGGAACCGAGAAGCGCAGGCCGGACACCGCGTGCTAAATGTGCTGCGACTGGAGAGAAAATATCCCTGCCATGAAAGGTTTGGCTGATATTCTTCAACCAATACTTTGGCTTGTCAAGAGATCGGACTGACGCTTTCGGAAGGTCCAGCAAATCGGTGAACAGACCGTTGTCCGGACCCACGAAGCGATGTCCGGCAGCCTCCACCAATATCGCGCGGCGGCTGGTGCCCACGCCCGGATCCACGACGCAGACATGCACCGTGCCGGGTGGGAAAAACGGCCAGGACTGGCCCAGCAGGAACCTCGCCTGGGTCAACTGGCAGGCTTCGACGTCGTGCGAGATATCGATCACCTTGGCCTGAGGCGTGATGGTGGCGATCACGCCCTTCATGACCCCGGCGAAATGGTCTTGCAGTCCAAAGTCGGTGAGCAGGGAAATGAAGGGTGGCTTCCAAGGGGGCGTCATAGGCGTTGGTAAACTTGAACTGTAAGCTTCTATTTTGATCACAACGCGACAACCCCTCTGTCGGCTGACGCGCTGGGTGCGCTGACGGCGGCATTAGGAGAGGTGTATGGAAACGCCTCCAGCATACACACTCCCGGCCAGACGGCCCGTCGGCGCCTGGAGCGGGCGCGCGGAGAAGTAGCCGCTCTTCTTGGGTGCGACAGCAGGGAAGTGGTTTTCACCAGCGGCGGCACGGAATCGGACAACCTGGCGATTCTGGGCGTGGTGCGGCGCGGAAGCGCCCAAGGCAAGCACGTTGTCACGACCTCGATTGAGCACCCGGCGGTGCTCGCCTCCTGCGAACAGGCCGAACGCGAAGGAGCGGAAGTGACGTGGGTCAGTCCACGAAGCAACGGCGTGGTCCACGCCGCCGATGTGCGCGCGGCGCTGCGCGGCAACACAGTCCTGGTTTCCGTCATGCATGCCAACAACGAGACCGGGGCGGTTCAGCAGGTGGCGGAAATCGCCGCCACGGCGCGCGAACTGGGAATCCTGGTCCATTCCGACGGCGTTCAGGCGGCCGGGAAGCCGCGGGTCGGCGTCGCGGAACTGGGTGTGGACCTGTATTCGATCAGCGGCCACAAGCTGAATGCGCCCAAGGGTATTGGGGCGCTCTACGTCCGTCAGGGCGTGAAATTGCAGGCGCAGATGTTCGGCGGCCGGCACGAGCGCGAGCGGCGCGCCGGGACCGAGAACGTTCCTTCGGCGGTGGCTCTCGGCGCGGCGGCGGCGTGGCATCTGGCGCACGGAGATGCCGAGTGCGGGCGTCTGGCGGCGCTGCGGGACCGGTTGGAAGCGGGCATCCTGGCGCGTGTGCCGGGCGTCCGTGTCAACGGCGCGGGCGCCGCGCGGCTGCCTAACACGTCGAATTTGCGTTTCGATGGAATTGAAGGTGAAGCACTGGTGATTGCGCTCGACTTGGCGGGCTTCGCTGTCTCGACGGGCGCAGCCTGCTCCAGCGGCGCGGTACAGCCTTCGCACGTGTTAACGGCGATGGGGCTGACGGCGGCCGAAGCGCGGTCCAGCTTGCGGTTCTCTCTCGGGTTGGGCAATGACGAGGCGCAAGTGGACGCGCTGGTGGCTGCCGTCGAGGCGGCCGTAGCCAGATTGAGGCGGCTCTCGCCGGTTTACAGCCATGCCGGATGACTTGATTGCCGTTGCGATGTCGGGCGGCGTCGACAGTTCGACCGTTGCCGCGATGCTCAAGCGGGACGGGCGAAACATCATCGGCCTCACCATGCAGTTGTGGAACCAGCGGCGCCTGCCACGCCTCGCGGTGGAAGGCGCAACCGGACGGTGCTGTTCGCTGGACGATGTCTACGACGCGCGCGCTGTGGCATCCCTGCTGGGCATCCCTTATTACGTCGTCAATTTCGAAGAACGATTCGAGGAGCAGGTGGTCAAGCCGTTTGTGGAAGACTACCTGGCCGGACGAACCCCGATTCCCTGCACGCTGTGCAACAACTACATCAAGTTCGATCAGTTCCTGGAGATGGCCGACGGCGTGGGCGCCGGCCGTGTGGCCACGGGACACTACGCGCGGCTTTCCTACGATCCGGCGAGCGGGCGCCACCAGATGAGCAAGGGCGCCGATGAGTCGAAGGACCAGACCTACTTCCTGTTCGGTTTGACTCAGCCACAACTGGCGCGCTCGATGTTTCCCCTGGCGGAACTGACCAAGCCCGAGGTGCGCCAGTTGGCGGCCGAACTCGGTGTGCCAACCGCCGCCAAGTCCGACAGCCAGGAGATCTGCTTTGTGCCGAACGGCGACTACGCCGCCTTTATCGAGGAGTATTTCGCCGAGAAAGGCATCGACCCGCGGGTCACCGGCGGATCGATCGTCGACACCTCCGGCAAGGTGGTCGGCCAGCACAAAGGCGTGCACCATTTCACGGTCGGGCAAAGGAAGGGGATTGGAATTGCGCGGCCCGAACCTCTCTACGTCATCGCGACCGAGCCGGCCGCACAGCGCGTGGTAGTGGGGTCCAACGAAGAGTTGCTTCGCACGAGCCTGGCCGCGCGCGACGTCAACTGGCTGTCGGTTCCACCGGCCACCGCGCCGCGCCGGGCGCGGGTAAAGATCCGCAACAAGCACAGCGCGGCCTGGGCAACCCTTGAGCCCGTGTCCACGCCGGACCGCGTTCACGTCCGCTTTGATGAGCCGCAGCGGGCGGTGACCCCCGGACAGGCCGCCGTGTTTTATGACGATGCCCTGGTTCTCGGCGGCGGCTGGATAGAATAGCCACGTTGGCCGAACGGTCCCTCTCACGCAACTGGCTGGAAGCCGCCGCGCTGCGGCCCCTGCTCGCTTCGCGATCGCTGAACGTGGCGAAAGCCTATGCGCGGCTGCTGGACCTGGCGTCGCCAAAATTGCGCCGCGTGGCGTACCGGAATCTCGCAATGGCCATGCCGGACCTGGATCGCGAGCGGACAGTCGCCGGCGTGTTCGAGTCCATTGCGCGGATTTTGCATTCGGTGGCGCATTTTCCGGCGATCGGCAAGACAAACGTCGGGCAATGGATCGGCTACGAAGGCTTTGAGCACTACGAAGCCGCCAAGCGGCGGGGCAAGGGCGTGCTGTTTGCCACGGCGCACCTGGGCAACTGGGAGCTGAGCGCGTTTGCCCACGCGTTGATGACCGAGCCCATGAACGTCGTCGTCCGCCCCTTGGACAACCCGCTGATTGACCGCATCGCCGAACAGCGGCGGACGCTTTCCGGCAACCGCATCATCGGCAAGAAGGATTTCCTGCGGCCCATTCTGCGGGCGCTTCAAAATAACGAAGCTGTGGGAATCCTGGTCGACCAGAACGCCCTGGCCGGGCGCGGCGTGTTCGCCGGCTTTTTTGGGATCCCCGCATGCACCGACCCGAGCTTTGCGCGCCTGGCGGCGCACACCGGCGCCACCGTCATTCCGGGATTTGCCTTTTGGAACGAAGCGCGACAACGGTATGTGCTCAAGTTCTACCCGCCGCTTGAAATCACGGGTGACACGCTGCGCGACACGCAGACCGTGCAGTCGGCGGTTGAAGCCGCGATTCGAGAGTGCCCTGACCAGTGGCTGTGGATTCACCGGCGCTGGAAGACGCGTCCGGCGGGCGAACCGGCCTTGTATTAGATTTCAGACCTCGATGTGGCCTTGCATGAATTCGACGGCCTTGCCGCATATACGGACCCTGTCTCCGCGGTCCTCGCACCACAGTTCTCCTCCGCGCGAGGAAACCTGGCGGGCAAACAGCGACTTCTTGCCGTAGCGTTTCGCCCAGAACGGGATCAGCGTGCAGTGCGCGCGTCCGGTGACCGGGTCTTCGGGAACGCCCTTGCCGGGAGCGAAAAAGCGCGAGACGAAATCGGAGTCGCCGCCGGTGGCGGTAACGATTACGGCAAAACGGTCGATGTCCATCAGCATGGACATGTTGGGCCGCAAGGCGCGCACTTCGTCCTCGCTGCCGTAGACAACCAGGTAATCATCCGAAGCCCAGGTTTCCAGGATCTCCCCACCGAGCGCGCTCTCGAGCAGGTCGCGATCGCCGGCCGGCGCCGGCGGACGCGCCGGGAAGTCCAGGCTCAGCAAATCACCATCCCTCGTCACCGTGAGTTCGCCGCTCTGGCTGTGAAACGTCACCGCCTGGCGTCCGCTGTCCAGGTGCTTGAAGATCACGTATGCGGAAGCCAGGGTGGCATGCCCGCAGAGGTCCACTTCGACTTTGGGAGTCATCCAGCGAATCTCATAGCCCTCACCCCGCCTGACGAAGTAGGCGGTTTCCGAGAGGTTATTTTCCATGGCGATGGATTGAAGGGTCTCGTCGGGCAACCATGCGTCGAGCGGGCACACCGCGGCGGGGTTGCCGCCAAACACGCTGCTGGTGAACGCATCGACCTGATAGATGGGAATCCGCATAGGGCTATTGTCGCCGAGTGGGATGCGTTAACGGCTCACAAAACTCATCACATTTCCACGCGCCCGGGCCAAACGGGCATGGGCCAGCAGTCCGTCATAGCGCGCGCGGATCTCCTCTTCCTCGGCTTGCGCGAGAATGTTCTGCGCGGTGACGACATCCAGGTTGGTGGTCAATCCGGCCGAGTAGCGCAAGCGGGCGAGTTCGAGCGCTTCTTTGGCAGCCGTAACGGCGCGCAAGGCCGCCTGGCGCGCATTCTCCGCCGCGCCGTGCTCCACCAGGGCGCGTGTAATCTCTTGCTGAATGGTGTTGTCGAGATCGCGCTTTTCCTGCTCCCATTGCCGCAGGCGGAACTTCGCCGCCTTAATGTCATTCTCGATTCCGCCGCTGGTCCAGATCGGAATAGTCAGAGTGCCGCCGATGGAGTAGGTGGAGAGATTCTTCACCGGACTCTCGCCATAGACGCCGAAATCGCCCACAAAGGTGATCTTCGGCAATCGCTCGCGGCCGGCTCGTTGGACGTCGTGGCGCAGAGCTTGGCGGCGTTCGTCGAGCGCGCGCAGTTCCGGGCGCTGCGAACGCGCTTCGTTGACCAGTGCCGCGCGGTCATCCGGCATCGCGCCCGGATCGTCCAGCGGCGCCAGCGCAACCATCCGCTCCGCCGGCAGACCGATCGTCTTCAGCAGCAGCGTCACAAGAACGTCGCGGTCGCGTGCCGCGAAAATGCGGACGGTGTTCTCCTGCTGAAGGGCCTGGTCGGCCCGGGCGGCGTCCAGTTTGCTCGCCGTACCGGCTTGTTCGGCGTCGCGCACCTGCTTGAGAACGGCTTCAGCGGTCTGGACGCGCGCCTGCGAAGCCGCGGCGCGCGAATCGGCCTGCAAAGCCTGGAGGTAAAGCTCAATCACGGCCAGGTGAGTCTGCTCGAGCGCCGCTGACGCGTCGTACTGGCTCTGGCGCGCGCGCGCCTTTGCCGCCCGGTATTCGGCGAGCAGTGGCAGGTTGAGCACACTCATGGTCAGAACGGGCCGGGCGTTGAAGGTCGCGTAAGGGCCGACCCGTTCGGGCAGGCCCGGGTAGGCGAGCCCGATGCCTCGCAGATTCGAAGTCTGATAGGCGCCGGCGATGACCGCATCCAATTGCGGGCCCAGCGGGGCGCGGGACCTGAGCGCCAGCGCTTCGCTTTCCAGACTTCTGAGCCGGGCCAGTTGTACCTGTGGGTTGGCCGACGACGCGATCGCCAAAGCTTCCTTGAGGTTGAGGGGATCAGGCGCCGTCTGGCCGGGAGCCGCAACCGCTATCAGCCATACGGACACACTTGTAGCAAACCATCTCATAGCCAGTTTCCTTTCGCTGAGCGGCTGGGTCTTACCCGCGCGGCTCCAGATAGACGTCGACCCGCAATCCGACCGGCAGCGCCTGCCCGGGATCCAACTCGATCAGCGTCTCGAGAATCTTGGTGTCCACGCGCTCAGCCGGTTCATCGGTCCGCACGTTCTTGCGGCCCAGAGCCTGGCCGATCTGGACGACCTTTCCCCAAAACTTGCTGCCGACATAGGCTTCCGCCATCACGTACCCTCGCTGGCCGAGGGAGAGGCGGGACACGTCGGCCTCATCCACATCGGCTCGAACCCGCAAGGTGCGGACGTCGCCCATGGAGACCACTGGAGTGTCTCCATTGCCGGACACGGATTCTCCGGCCTTCCGGTAGCGCCGCAGAATACGTCCGTTGAGCGGTGCGCGGATGAAGGTCTTGTCCAACAGCGCCTGAGCTTCGGCCAGCCGGGCGCGGGCCGCGTCGACCTCAGCTTCGGCGCGCGCCAGATCCTCGGGCCGCGTTTGTGTGCGGACGGCCGCCAAACGCTCGCGAGCGGCGTCGGCACGCGCCGCGGCGGTTTGATAGTCGCGGTCCGCCAGGTCGAACTCGGAGCGGGAGATGGCGCCGCGGTCCAGCAGGATGACGCGGCGGTCTCTCTCCGCCTTGGCCGTGGCCAGCCGCGCCAGGGCTTCGCGAAGCAGAGCCTCGTGCTCCGATTTCTCTTCCACCCTGGCGCCGTTGCGAAGCCGTTCCAGTGAGGCTTCGCTCTCACGCAGCGCGGCCTTCGTCAACGAGACCCGCGCGGCATAGTCGCCGTTGTCCAGGACAGCCAGCACCTGTCCTCGCCTGACGGAATCGCCCTCGGCCACGGCAACGGTCTTCAACTTGCCGTCCAGTTCCGAGCCGATCCTGATTTCTTCCGACTCCGGCTCCACACGGCCCGCGGCGACGATGGGACGCGCCCCGGGGGCGGCGGCAGGCGTTGTGACGCGATTCGTGGCGTTCGCCTTCCACTGCGAAATTCCAGCGAACACGAGCGCGGCGGCGCCGATTGAGAGTGTGACGTACATTTTCTTGTGAACCTTCATTGCAGGACCTCCTCTGGTTCCCGCTCAATTTCATGGGCGCGGATGCGGCCATCTTCGATGTGAACGATTTCGCCGGCATAGGGCAGGACGCGTGAATCGTGGGTGACGATCACGACCGTGCGGTCCCGCTCCTTGGCCAGGGACGTGAGTAACTCCATAACATTGGTTCCGCTTTGGTGATCCAAGGCGGCGGTTGGTTCGTCGGCGAGCAGGATTGGAGGGTCGCCGGCGAGGGCGCGTGCGATGGCGACGCGCTGTTTCTGCCCGCCGCTCAGGTCCGCGGGATAGCTGTTTATCTTGCCACCCAGACCCACTTGCTCCAGCAGGGATTCGGCTTGCCTGCGCGCCGCGCCGCCGCGCACCTTCTTCAAGTGCAACCCGACTTCGACGTTCTCGCGGGCAGTCAAAGCGGGGAACAGGTTGAACCCTTGGAACACGAATCCGAAGTGGCGCAAACGCACCCCGGGAAGCTTGCTCTCGGGCAGGCCCATGATCTCGGCGCCGTCGATCTTTACGCTGCCTGAGGTCGCGCCTAATATGCAGCCCATAATCGAGAGCAACGTGGTCTTGCCGCTGCCCGAAGGGCCCATCAGCATCAGGATCTCGCCGGAGTGTACGTCGAGGTCGATCCCGCGCAGAGCTTGGACCGCCGCGTCACCCCGTCCGTACTGCTTCACCAGGTTTCGAATCTGAATCATGTCGCGCTCCTACCCCTTGAAAACCATCGCTGGATCGATTTGAGTCGCCTTACGGATGGAAATGAACGATGCGCCGGCGCACATCACAACGGCCAGCAGCAGCGCTCCCACGGCTACGGCGGGCGGCAGCGCGATTGGGACGTTGCCGCTCTGGCTGCCGTGCGCAACAGCCGCGCCGATCGCGATGGCGATGGTGTAGCCCATCAGCGCGCTCAGAAAAGCCTGCATGAGGATCACCTGGTAAATGTTCCAGTTCGAGGCGCCCATGGCTTTCAACGTGCCGAACTCGCGAATGTGGTCGACGGTGGCGGCGTAGATGGTCTGCGCCACCACGACAATGCCCACGATGAGACCCAGAATGGCCCCGAGCAGCGTGGTCACGCCCGCGCCGGTTCCGAGCACCCAGTAGTACATCGTCTTGCGCCGCATCTCCTCGTTGGTGTAAACGTCAACGTCCTTGAGGCGTGCGATCAGCGCGCGCTTGACGTTCGCCACATCAGCCCCCGGGGCGGTGCGCACGACGAAAAAGATCGTCTGGTCTTCGGTCAATCGGGCGTAGTTTTGGGAGTTCTTGAACGACGTGTAGACGTACGGCGCGGTGGTAAAGGACCGTATGCCCCGGGTCAAGCCCACGACCCGCGCGCGCCGTCCGGTGATTTCCACCGTTGACCCGATGCCCTTCACTCCTAGTTTGGACAGATAGAGTTCGTCCACCATGACGGTGTCCTCGCCGCGCAGGTCGTTCAGGTCGCCTTGTGTGACGTTCCACGGACCGCCCAGCCCGCAGCCCACCGGGTAGCCGACCACTTGAACCGCTTCCTGCGCTCCGGTGGGAAGCTTCCAGTTGACGAACATGAGTGTGTACTTTTCCACGCGCTCAACGCCCGGGACCGACAGAGCCTGGTATCTCTTCCCTTCAGCGAGTGCTGAGCCTCCGTTCACGTGCGGGATCGACGGCGCGGAAATCCACAGGTCGACGTGGCTGTTGGCGACGATGTTGGAACTGGTTTCGAGAAAACTCAGGAAGAGCCCGAACTGGACCAGAATCAGTACCAGCGCGAATACGATGCCGACCAAGGTGACAAACAGCCGTGTACGGTCATGAAAAAGATTCTTCCAGGCGATGGTGGCCATTACGCTGTTCCTTTTATGGCGTATGAACTATAGCTAAACAGTGTTCAGTATGAGACAACTGTTCAGACATGTCAAGAGTCAAATTGGTAACAAACCGGCTTTCAGGCTCGGAGGGAGCGGAGAATGTGGTCCAGGGAGGTTTCGATCAGGCGTTCTCGTTCGACCCACGGGAACTGGGTTGGCAGGGTAATGAGCAGGCTGGTGACGCCGTGGATCATGGTCCAGACCATCTGGGCGGTAGTCTCGACGTCTTCAATACGGAACTCAGGCGACCGCTGGCAAGCAGTCAGCCCATCTCTAAGGCTCTGAAAAGCTTGAATTCCAAGCTGGTAAATGCCGCCTTCGGTCTCGGGCGACACATCTTTCCACTGATACTCCGGCACACAGAAGGTCACATAGTAGTGATTGGGGTTCTGGAGTCCGAAGTCGATGTAGGCCCGGAGACAACTCCTTAGCTTGTTCGAGGCGCTTTCACCCGAAGAGACGATGGCGTCGAGCGCGGCGGTGAGTTTGCGAAATGTTTCGGCGCAGATGTGCGTGACAAGGTCCGCTTTATCTTTGAAGTACAGATAAATCGTGGAAGGGGAGTACTCGATTTTTTCGGCAATCCGGCGCATCGAGACACTGGTATAGCCCTCGTGCACGAACAACTCTGTGGCGGCTTCGATGATCCTGGAGCGAAGCTCTTCTTTTTCCCTGGCGCGGCGCTCGGTAACTCCCATTTTGTGCTCACTGTTATCATACGGAACAGTGTTCAGGCCGTCAACCGGGGCTTTTCAGCGTGCTTCGGCTTCCGCCACACGAATCCGGTGATCGGTAAACGTCAGAAACGGCGCTGGCGTCGCGTCCGGCATGTGGCAAGGCTGGCAATCCTGCCGTTGCTCGCGCTTGCAAGCAACGATCACGCGCGCCGTGTGCTCGTGGCAACCGAGACACTTGCCGGCGTAGAATGCGGGCTCATGGCGGACTTCGTTGGCGTGGGGGTCATGGCAGGTGAGGCAGGACAGCTTTCCGCTTTCAAGAAAGCAGCGGCTCGCCATGAGCCCCACCGGTTGGAAGCGAACCGACAGCGGGTCGTCGAGTTCAGGGGCTTCGGCTTTCTGGCCTGGGCGCGGAGCGCGGTGACAGCCGCCGCAGACTTCTACTGATGCGCGCGCCGGGAGATGCCCGCTGTTGAAAATGGTCTTGCGGACTTCCGCCGGAGGCCGTTTGGCCCGCACGGCGGCGATGTGCGCCGTACCCGGGCCGTGGCAGCGCTCACAGTGGATACCCGGCGTCATCGTGGTGAGGTCGGGACCGCCGTCCGGCGTTTTCCGTAGGCCTGTCGAATGGCAGTTGAAGCAGCGGAACGCTTGAGGCGGCTGCTCAACGAGTCCGAGAGCGGTCGAGGCGGAACGTGACACGCCGTATTGGTGGCCGGGTGTGATTCCGGGCTGCTTGGGCTGTGTATAGAACGACATCCTGTGTTCAAAGAACTGCCCATTGAAAACACCGACGGCGGTCATCGCGTACTTGCCTCGGCCAAAGGCCCAATCCAATGTGCCTGTGGCCGAGTCCTCGGCGCGCCTGGCGGTGACGCCGCGGGTGCCGTATTCGAACTGGTAACCGTTCTTCTCGGCGACGCGGAACCCGGCCAAAGCGGACGCCATAGGCGAGCCCGGAAAAGGACTCAAGGAACGGGCGTGCGGGCTCGACTCCTGGCGCCGCACGATGTCCAGGTGGCACTCGGCGCACGGTTGCGCGGCGGCCAGCGAGCAGGCGAGACCCAACCAGGACAGGCGTCCGGTCACGCTGATTCGGCCCTGGACCGGATATGAACGTCTTGTTGCGGGAAGGGGATCTCGATGCCGGCTTCGGCCAAGGCCCGGTTGACGGCAATGTGGATCTCGCTGCTGGTGACCATCTGGTCGTCAATATGAGTCCAAAACCGCAGGACGAAGTTCAGCGCGCTGTCGCCGAACCCGGTGAAAACGGCGTGGGGCTCGGGAAAGCGGTCGACCTTGGGATGTGATTTCGCGGTGGCCAGGAGGATCTCAATGACTTTGTTCGGGTCCGTTCCGTATGCGACGCCGACCAGCAGTTCACTGCGCCTGCGGGAATCGGTGAGCGTCCAATTGGTGAGATCGTTGGCTAGAAGGTCGCCATTCGGAACGACGACGTCGGCCCCATCCCAGGTGCGGATCGTGCTGGCGCGGATACCGATGCTGTTGACGATGCCGTTGACGCCGCCTCGTATCGTCACCCGGTCGCCGATGTGAACCGGGCGTTCAAAGAGGAGGATGAGGCCGGAGACGAAGTTGTTGACGACGCTCTGCAAACCAAAACCGACACCCACGCCGATCGCGCCGGCGAGAAAGGCGAATTTGGACATGTCCAGGCCGGCGGCGGAGGAAGCAATCAGGAAGCCCAGAAAGAGGACGGCATAATTCGTGAGCTGGGACACGGCTTTGGCGCTGCCACGCTGCAGTTGAATCCGGGGAAATACAGCCAGGTCCAGGAACAAGCGCAGCAGGTCTGAAAACACAAAGGCGAAGAACATCGCCAGGGCGAAGGTGGCGATGGCGTTCAAGGTGATGTGAATCGCTCCGATATTGAGCGGGGCGCTCAACGCGGCGCTGACGGCTGACCAGGTGGGTCCGAGGACGCCGAAGTTCCCGAGCACCGCCAGGAGCAGCGCAATCAACGACAGGACGGTGATTCCCATTCGAATTCTTGCGTGCAGGCGCGCGAACCGCTGGGGGGGCACCATCTCGGTACGCGACTTGAGGGGATGCAGGAGGACCGCGGCGAAACTGTGAGCGATCATTGCGGAGCTGTGGATGAGGATCGCCATATACAGGGAGGTAACCACTCCGCCTGTCACGTTCTGGCTGAGCGAAACATAGCCGATTACATTGAGAATCGCCGATGCGGCCAGCAGGACCAGGGCGCCCCGAAGCAGGAAACGGAGCAGGCCGAGCGAGAGAACCCGGAGTTGTTCCGGGCGGATACGGCGGTCCTGCCAATAAAAGGCCGCGCCCGCGACGATGGTGAGCGTCAGCAGCATCCAGCGGCGCGCCATCGAAAACGGAGCGAGGAACACGGCGAACCGGTCCAAGGCATACAGCAGACCGAGCAGGTATACCGACCGCGCCAATTGAGGAGAAACGACCATGGGCACGATCCGGATGAGAGGCACGAGAAGTAGCAGGCCGAGCAAATTGAGCGCGAGGTTGGGCGGTCTTCCGGCGAGGAGGAAGCCAATCGGGATGGTCAGCAGCACGGAGATCGAGAATGGCCGCCGTATCACACGGCCCAAGCGCTGCATCGGCGGATCGTCGTCGCCGATCCAGGTCTCGGCGCGGCGGCGAAGAAGCAGCATAGGCACGAGGATCACAACATACGTGGCTACGTAGACAGCAACGACTTTCAGGAAGTTCATCTGCATGTAGCGGAGGAAGCCCTTCATGTCTTCCTGGTCGAGCGAAACGCCGCCGGGAGGGATCTGAATGGATTGTGCGGCCTTGCCGCGTTCCCAGACGGGCGCACTGTCTTTCAACAGAACATCGGCGCGACGCTGTTCAATCGCAGTGTCCAGGTGAGCCAACGTGGCGTCGACCTTGACCTGGAGGATCGAGACCTGGTTGCGAATGGCCAGTACGTGGTTGCGTTGCGTGACGGTCTTTTGACGCGCTGAATCGACCACGTCCACCATACGGGCGACTTGCGCGACAACACTCTGCGGAAGTTCGTTTCCTCCGGCTTCATCCAGTGTGCGCCGCCAGGCCGATTCCCGGTCGCGCAGTCCGGTCAGATCTTTCTCCAACTGCGCCGATGTGCTTTGCAGCGCCGCCTGCCAGTCGGCCAGGCGCTCCAGCGTGGCGCGCCAGGCATTCCGCAGGTCCCGCAACTGCGCAAGAGATGGTTCCTTTTTCAGGAGGTCTTCCGAATAGGTGATCAGTGTTGTCACCGACGTTCCAGCCGCCGGCAATGCTTCTTGAATCTCCCGCAACTTGGGTGTGTCGCTGGCGCGTTCGGTGGTCTGGCGAACCACTCTCTCCGAAATTTCAATCTGGTTGAATATCTGATCCGGAGTGTAGGACTGTGGCGCAGCGGGCGCTTTGGATCCCGCGGGCGCCGCCGCCGGAGCAGGTTCGGGGCCGGTGAGCCTGCCGAGAGGATTCTGCTGGCTCCACGCGGGACCCAAACCACACGCGAGGATCAGCCCAAGCCTTCGCCAGTTGCGCATCTTCTCTTGATCTTAGACAGTCTGTTATACGCTGCGCGAGTGAATCGGCGTCTGCTAGGGTTGGTAATCGAACGTGAGTGAAGCGGCGCGGGTTCTGATTGTCGATGACGACCCGGCGCAGTCGTCGGCACTGGCTCAAATGGTTGGGTTGTGGGGCTATGAGACCGGTACTGCCGCGAACGGCCGGGAGGCGCTCGACCGGATTTCGGAAGCCGAGACGCACGCTGTGGTTTCCGATCTCAACATGCCGGTTATGGACGGCCGGCGGTTGCTCGAGGAACTGCACCGGCACGGGAATTCACCGCCCGTCATCATCCTGACCGCCTTCGGCAACACAGAAACCGCGGTCGAGACAGTGCGCGACCTGGGTGCTTTCTGGTTTCTCGAAAAGCCGGTCAAGACCAAGGAACTCCGTGTGATTCTGGAGCGGGCGGTGGCGCAACGCCGCCTGGTCGAGCACAGCGAACGGTTGGAGCGGCAGTTGTCCGGCCAAGGCGTGCTGGGCAGGATGATCGCGCAATCGCCGGCCATGCGTTCGGTCCTGTCATTGATTCAGCAGGCGGCGCCGACGAAAGCCACGGTGCTTCTTACCGGGGAGACCGGGACCGGCAAAGAAGTCGCGGCGCGAACGATTCACGAAGTGAGTCCGAGGCGGGCCAAGCCGTTTCTGGCCATCAACTGCGCGGCGCTTCCTGAAACACTCATCGAGAGTGAACTGTTCGGCCACGAAAAGGGCGCTTTTACCGGCGCCGTGGAACGGCGCAGCGGGTGTTTTGAACTGGCCTCCGGCGGGACGCTTTTGCTGGACGAGATCGGAGAAATGCCCGTGCCGACGCAGGGGAAACTGCTCCGGGTGCTGGAAGACCGGCGGGTCCGGCGGTTGGGGTCGCCCCGGGAAGTCGAAGTGGATGTGCGGATTGTGGCCGCCACCAACCGTGATTTGGGCGCGGGAATCCAGGCGGGAACTTTTCGCGAAGACCTGTACTTCCGGCTGAACGTTTTTGAGATCCACCTGCCACCGCTGCGGGAGCGGCGCGAGGACATCCCGTTGATTGCCACGGCGTTGGTTGGGGAGTTGAACCACCGGCACGACTGCCGTGTGACCGAGATCAGCCCGGACGTCATGGAGTTGCTGCGCATGCAAGCCTGGCCGGGAAATGCCCGCGAGCTGCGCAACGTTCTGGAGCGCGCGGTCATCCTGTGTGGCGAGGGCCCGATTCAGATGGAGCACTTACCCGCGGGCTTTGCGGGTGCGTCGCGGCGGCCTGTCCCGGCGATGGGGACGGTTGTCTTGGCGCCGGGAATGACAGTCGAAGAAGCCGAGCGGGAGTTGATCCGCATCACGCTCGAACACGCCCGGCGGAACCGCACCCGCGCGGCCGCCATGCTCGGTATCAGCGTCAAGACGCTTTTCAACAAGCTCAAGCAGTACGGTGAGGATGACGGCGGATGAGCCTGCGAGCGCGGTTGTTGCTGTTGTCCGTATCAACCGTCGCCGTCGTGGTGATGGTGATGGCGGGCCTGATGCTGAACACCCGCATCGCCGCCGCGCTCGACCAGACGATGGAGCGGAGCGCCGTCGCCGGCAAACAGTTGCAGGTTTTTCTCGTCCGGCGGATCGGGGACCGGATGGAACGGCTTTCGGAACGTCCGAAAACCTTCGACGCCACCAAGCGCGCCTGGCAGGCGATTGTCAAAGACGACGAAGATCTTGCGGCCATGCTGGAACAGACGATGGCCCAGACGGGTTCTATAGTCGAGATCGGCATCGCCGACGAGGTAGGCGTGATTCTGGCATCGTCCAATCCGGCGCGAGTGGGCCAGTTAATGGTGGCCAAGCCCAACCTGCGCGACCTGGCGGCTCAGCCGCCCTTGCGGCGGCTGCTGTCGGTGTTGACCTCCAAGAGCGACTACGAGACGCGGGTTGACCTGGCGACACCGCTGCAAAAAGTTCCGGTATTTCGCCTTCAGATTCTGGTGTCCCCGGTTCTTCTGCGCGACGTGATCAAACCGAGCGTGAAGGAGATCGGCTGGGTGAGCGTCTTTGCCCTGGCCTTGGCGGTGGTTCTTGCTTACGTTACCGCAAGGCTGGCGCTGCGGCCGCTGGCCAGTATCGGAACCTCCATGGACCGCATCATCACGGGAGCGCCGGCCGGGGAGATTCGCACCGCGCAGGACAGGGAAGTGGCCGCGCTGGAGTCTAAGCTGGACCTGATTGGAGCGAAGGTTTCCGGCGCGCGGCAGGACGCCGACTATCAACGCGCCACGGTCAGCACACTGGTGCGCGCGGTGGCGCACGAGATCAAGAATCCGCTGAATGCCATCGCGGTGCGGTTGGAGATTCTACGGGCGCGGCTGGAGATCCAGGCGCCGGAAGCCGAAGGCGAGATCGACCTGCTGAGCCGTGAAGTGGGCCGCATGGACAAGGTTGTGAAGACGTTTCTGGACCTGGGACGCCCGGTCAAGCTGGAGCGCGCCAAAGTATACGTGGCTGCTTTGCTCGATGAGGTGGTCAGCCTGGTGCGGCCACAGGCGGAGCGTGCCGGGATTACGATCGAGTGGCTGGCCGGAACTGTCGTCCCGGCCATTGACGCCGATGAGGGGCTGTTGCGCCAGGCGCTGCTCAACGTGATCCAAAACGGGTTGGAGGCGATGCCGGATGGCGGCGTCCTCGTGGTCGAAATTCGAGAACAGGCGGGGTTGTGCGAGATTGCCGTCAGCGACACAGGAAAGGGCATTCCGCCCGAACTTCGCGACCGGATCTTTGAGCCGTACTTCTCGTCCAAGGAAAATGGCACCGGATTGGGACTGGCGATCGCACGCCGGACAGTGCACTCCCATGGCGGCCGGATTACCGTTGAGAGCAAGGCGGGGCAGGGCACGACGTTCCGCTTTCTTCTGCCGGTCTGCGCGGATAAGGTGACGGCGTGAGAATCGTTGCGGCGGTGCTGGTAGGGTTCGGCTGCGCCACTTGCGCCGGCTGCTGGTTCAAGAAAAAGGCCGCGCCGGCCGTGGTCGTGAGCAAGCCCCCCGCGCGTCCACTGGTCCTGCCTGCCAAGCCACCACCGCCCGTGGTGGCGGAGCCGGACGTGGAAATTGCCGCTCAGCCGGAGTTGCCCACGTTGACGCTTCCTTCGGGCACGCCCAAGGTTGCGCCGCCACCCAAACCGCGGCGCCGGCCGGCGCAGACCAGCGCGCATGGCGCCCCGGCTCAACCGGAACCAGCGGAGCCGGTCCCCCAACTCCAGCCGGTGCTGTCGGCGGCGGAGCGCCAGCGCCTTTCGGCCGAGTACGCAGTTCGAAAGAAGCGGGCCGAAGCGGTCCTGGCCCGGTTGAGCACGCGGCGCCTGTCGAGCCAGCAAGTGGAAACCGTGCAAAGAGTACGGTCGTTTGTGCGGCAGGCCGAGGAACAATTCGAGCATGACCTGGCAACGGCGGTACAGTTGATTCGCCGCGCGGACTTGCTGGCGGCCGACCTGGGCGGCGCCCGGCCGTAAGGGCGAGGGCTCCAGCCAGGCTGAGTAACAACTGCCCGGCGATGTTATACCAGAGTGTATGAGTTCTCGCAAAGCGTGGGTCTTCTTCAGTTTGCTCTCCGCTATGAGTAACGCGTGGGGGCAGTTTGAAAGCGCAACGGTTCTGGGAACAATCCGTGATGCCGCGCAGGGCGTCGTCTCGGGCGCGTCGGTCCGCCTGGAGAATGTGGCGACCGGCGTAGCCGCGCAGGCGGCCACTGATAACAACGGCGACTATCAATTTTTCAACGTGCGCGCCGGGCGCTACGTGGTGCGCGTCGAAAAAGCCGGATTCGCCAGAACGTCGGCCGAAGAGTTCACGGTGACGGTCGGCGCCAGGCAGCGTGTGGACCTGACGTTGCAAGTGGCTTCGACTACCGAAACGGTGACCGTAACCGGCGCCGCGGCTGCGCTCGAAACCGACACCAGCGCGCGCGGCTATGTGGCCATGGCCAGCCAGATCGTCAACCTGCCGCTGAACGGGCGATCCTATGCCGATTTGGCGTTGCTCGCTCCCGGCGTGCGGCGCTCGACACTGAACGTGACGCCCGACGGCGGCGCGCTACGTGACGCCTCGTACAACATTAACGGCCTTCGCAGCGCGTTAAACAACTTTATCGTCGATGGCGTCGACAACAACGCCTACGGCACGAGCAACCAGGGATTCTCGAACCAGGTGGTGCAGGTCTCGCCCGACGCGGTTCAGGAATTCCGCATTGACACCAACAACTACAGCGCGGAGTATGGCCGGGCGCCGGGCGGCGTCATCAATGCGACGATCAAGAGCGGAACCAACCAGTTTCACGGCGCGGCTTGGGACTTTCTGCGCAACACCGAACTGAACGCGGTGGGTTTCTTCAAGCCCCTTGAGAACCGCAAGCCGTCATTGCAGCAGAATCAGTTTGGCGCCACGTTCGGCGGACCCATCCGGAAAGACCGGGCGTTCTTCTTCATGGACTATGAGGGCTATCGCCGCACGCGGCGCGCGCTGTCGTTTTCCACCCTGCCGACCATGGCGCAACGCGCGGGAAACGTGGGAGTGCCGGTGATGAATCCGCTGACCGGCGTCCGCTACAACGATGGCGTCATCCCGCAGTCGGCGATCACACCGTTTGCCTGGAAGGTGCTTTCCGAGCTGCCGGCGGTCAATCGTCCCGGTATCTCGAACAACTTCGAGTCTCTGCCGCGGCAGACCGATCAGAACGACAAGGGCGACATTCGGTACGACCAGTATGTCGGTGAAAAATTCACGGGATTTTTCCGCTACAGCCACCGGCTGATGGACAATTTCGAGCCTCCGGCGATTCCCGGGCCATCAGGAGGAAACAGCAACGGCAACGTTCGCGTCTTGAATTACCAGGCTGCGTTTGGCGGCACATGGACCCTCACGCCGCGCTCGGTCTTCGAATTGCGGATGGCGGTTGGGCAGACCGAAGGCGGCAAGTCCCCGGTCTTTATCGGCCAGCCGACGGCCGATGTGGCCTACGGTATCAAGGGGCTGCCTACCGACCCCCGTTTTGCCGGCGGGCTTTACCAGCAGGGTATCGGGGGGTACACACAGCTTGGCCAGCAGGGCAGCAACCCGCAGTTTCAGAACCCCTCGGTGATCAACCCGAAGGCCAACTACTCACACGTCCTCGGGCGCCACAGCTTGAAGGCCGGCTTTGAATGGCAGCAGATCGCGACGGCCATCGACGACTTTAACCCGAAATACGGCACCGACACCTACGGCAGCCGCTTCTCGGTCCCGACGGGGATGACGAGCACCAACAACCTCTACAATCTCGCCGATTTCATGTTTGGCCTGCGCAATGCGTACCAGTTGAACAACGCGGTTATCGTCAATTACCGGCAGCGCATGAACTTCCTGTACCTGCAAGACGATTTCAAGGTGAGCCGGAAGCTGACTTTGAACCTTGGCGTGCGCTACGAATATGCCACTCCTCAATGGGAGCGCGACCTGATTCTGAGCAACTTCGACCCCGCCAACAAGACTCTGATTCACGCCTCCAATGGCGGCATCTACGACCGCGCCCTGGTCAAGCCTGACAGAAACAACTGGCAGCCACGCGTGGGGCTGGCTTACAACCTGACTCCCAAGACCGTCATCCGCAGCGGCTTCGGTGTAAGCCACGTTCACTTCAACCGCCTGGGCGGCGAGAACCTGCTGGCTTACAACCTGCCGAACATTATCAACACGCGGATTGACCAGTTGCCGAGTCAAGGGGCGTGCGCATCCGGACAGTCGCCACAAACCTGCTTCCGTCCTACGCAGGACGGCTATCCGCCGAACCTCCTGGACCCGTCATTCGCCAGTGTGGCGAACAACCGGGTCAACTTCCTTCCCGCCAATACGCGCACGACGTACGTGATGAGCTGGCACTTTGGAGTCCAGCGTGAATTGCCCGGTAATTTCATCCTGGACGTCGCCTATGTGGGCAACCGGAGCAACAAGCTGGTGATCCTGCAGGACTATAACGAAGCCCGTTTCAACGCGCCGGGGCAGAACCTGACGATCAACGCGCGCCGTCCCATACAGGGTTTCGGCCAGATCCAGATCGCCAATCCGTCCGGCTGGGCCGACTACCACGCGCTCCAGGCCAAAATCGAACGGCGCTATCAGGCGGGGCTGTACGTGCTCAACACCTTTGTATACTCCAAGGCGATGGATAACGCGTCGGGGCACCTGGAGACTTCCGGCGGTGACGATTCACGCGTCAGCTTCACGCGGCTGGACACATACAAGGGGCCCTCGGGTTACAACCAGAAATTCAACGATACGTTTACCGTCGTGTGGGAGCTTCCTTACGGGCGTGGACGCCGTTATGGCGCGTCGTCGCCGGTCGCGCTGAACCTCATCCTCGGCGGCTGGAATCTCAGCCAGACAACCACGTGGAGCACCGGTTTGCCGGTCAATCTGATCTACAGTCCCGTCTCACGGCAGCAGATTGGGACAGTGGGAAATATCCGCGCCAACCTGACCGGCGATCCCTTGATGCCGGCGGGTGCGGACGTGACGCAGTTCCTGAACCCGGCTACGGTCCAGATCGTTCCTTCGGCGGAGGGCAATCCGTACGGAAACGCGGGGCGCAACAGCGTGGTGGCGCCCGATTATTTCGGCACCGACCTGGGCGTTCACAAGCGCATTCCGCTGGGCGGAGAGCGCTTCCAGCTTGAACTCCGCGCCGAGTTCTTCAACCTGTTCAACCACACCAACTTCCTGCCGCCGAACAGCAACCGGAGCAGCAACGCATTCGGGATTATCAACTCGACATTCCCGGCTCGTCAGGGGCAGTTGGCGCTGAAATTCCTTTTCTAACGTGCCGGCCAACAACCGTCCGCTTTGGATCTGGATTGCGCTTAGTGCCGTGACCATGTCCCTGGGTTGGGGCTTGCGAGGCTACATTGGCGGAGGCTCGTTGGGCGCCATGCTTCCCGGAGCGATGGTGGCTCTGGTGCTCGCGTTGCTTCTTGGGCGTGGCGGCGAGGCTGCTGGAGTGCTGGCGGCCCTAGGCGCCGTTGGCGTTGGCTTCGGCGGGCAGGAAACCTACGGGCAGACCGTGGGGCTTTCTCTGCAACCGGACACAATGCCCTGGGCGCTGCTCGGCTTTGCGGTCAAGGGTGGCATGTGGGGGTTGCTGGGCGGCGCGTTTATCGGAATTGGGCTCCTGCGCGGCGGTTCGCGGCTGGCGGCGCGTGACCTCTGGACGGGCGTTCTGCTGATGGTCGTGGCGACGTGGTGTGGCTGGTTGCTGATCGATCACCCGAAGCTCATGTACTTTTCCAACCGGGTGGACAAGCCGCGTGAAGAAGTGTGGGCGGGCCTGGTTGCCGGCGGATTGGCCCTGCTGGCATGGCTATGGTGGCGGGGGTTGGCGGCGCTGCCGGGGCGGTTCGCTTTTTGGGGCGCGGTTAGCGGCGCCGCGGGATTCAGTTTGGGCGCCTGGCTTCAGGTGGTCGG
>JADZCI010000272.1 GCA_020851655.1 Bryobacterales bacterium | reverse complement strand
TGGTGAACTTGCCCGCGCCGCCTCGAATCACGGTCTTCGGCTTGATGTTCCACGCAAATCCGAGACGCGGCGAAAAGTCCAGATAGTTGGCGTCGTAAATGCTCTTGGGATCCGAGATCGGCCCAAGTCCAAACGGCCCCGTCCGGTTGAACAGCCGTCCCGAACTCTCCTGCGGCACCGAGAAGTAGTCGTACCTCAGGCCAAGGTTCAGCATGAAGTTCCGCGTTACTCGGATATCGTCCTGGACAAAGAAGCCGTTCACCCAGTTATAAAGTGTGTACGGCCGGACGCCGAAACTGATCGTAACCTGGCTCGGCTTGTTCGCCAGCAGGTCGGCGACTGAAGCGAAGCGGAAGTCCGGCAGCGTGACGTTGTTGCGCCCCGAACTGTACTTCTGGAACAGTCCACCGAACTTGATTGAGTGGCGGCCCCGGTTCAACGCGAACATCTGCTCGATAGACCAGCTCTTGCCGAGGTTCTCCATGATTTCGCCGTTGTTGCTAAAGCCAAGATTGCCGGTGATGGCGCTCACGCCAAGGGAATAGATATGGTCGAGCCTCACCCGCTCAAAGCGGTTGTATCCGTAACGCGTTTCCGCCGTCCACGAGGAGGCGGCGTGGATATAGCTGACGACTCCCTTGTCCGTCTTGACGTCGAAGGTGCGGTTGTTTGCCGGCGAGACGCGCGGCGAGAGTTGGAAAGGCTTGTCGTGCGTGTAACGAACCGAGAGGAAGTCGTTGTTCGTTACGATGTAGTCGCCTCGCACGCTGATGTGGTTGCTGTCTTCCTTGGAGGATGCGGCGCTTTGATAGAAACCGGTGACCGCGCCCGCGCTGTACGGATTGTTGGGGAGCGGGTAGGTGTCGAAGTATTCCTTCATCGCCGGAACCGCGGCGACCGCCATGGCGCGAAACTCCTTCGTAGGCACATTGCCGTTGATGGAGCTGAACGCGCGTGAACGGTAACCTTCATAGACGCCGAAGTAGAAAAGCTTGTTCTTGATCGCCGGGCCCCCGAACGATCCGCCAAACTGGTTGAACGTCAGCGGCGGCCGCGTCGCCAGAAACTGGTTGCGCGCCGCCAGATCTTCCACGCGGTTGTTGAGAAACAGCGACCCGGTGAACTCGTTGGAGCCGCTCTTGGTGATGACATTGACGTTGCCGGACATGGTGGGTCCGGTCTGCGCCGGCGCGATGCCGCCCGTCACCGTCACCTCGCGGATCGCTTCCAGGCTGACCGCCTTGATGTAGCCGGTCGAGGCCATGGTTTCGTTTTCTCCGCTGCCGCTGGCCGCCGCGCCGTCCACCGTGAACCGGAAACCGTCCGGCGGGAGTCCGTTGATGGATACGGCGTTGTTGCTCACCGTGATGCCCGCGCCCAGGTTGAGCAGCGTCGACCAGTCCCGGTTGATCGCCGGCAGTTCCGTGATGCGGACGGAATTTACGGTGTAGTCCTGTTCGGCGTTGGCCGTGTTGAGCAGCGGCGTTTCCGCTGTGACCGTCACGGACTCGGTCATCTGGCCGAGCGCGAGCGCATAGCTTACGCGCGCCTGTTGGCCGGCGCCGAGCTCCAACCCGGTCCGCCTCTCCTCGCGGAAGCCGGCGGCGCGGATTACAACCGTGTAGCGTCCCACCGGCAGGAACGTGAACGTGAAATCTCCCGCCGCGCTGGACTTCGTCTGCCACGCGGCGCCGGTCAGTTCGTTGGTCGCGGTGACGTCGGCCCCGGAAACCGCTCCGCCCGACGGGTCGGTCACCGTTCCGAAGATGGTGGCCGTGGTGACCTGCCCGCTCAGCGGCGCAGCGAGAAGAATGGCCAACAGGGCCATGAAGAGAACCCAGAACTTGACTTGAAGCATTTGTGAACCTCCCGAAACGTTGGACTCGGACCTGGCAGAGTGGCGCCCCCGCGAGACGGAGCGCCGGCCTGCATAACAATGCAATAACGAGAATTTATTCATCGATGAACATGACACTGCGTTCCACTGCGGCATCTTCTTGTCTCCGCCTTAGGAACTGCGGCCCGGCGTACTCCAGTGGGCGCGGTAGGTGCGCCCGAGCAGGGCATCCGCCTCGGCGTCGCCCGGTATCGTCAAGGTTTTGTCTTCGTATCGAATGGTCCGGCCGGTCCGCGCCACGATGTTCGCCAGATGGCAGTGCAGCGTTGAGAGGCGGCCTATTTCGATCTCGGCTGCCGGAGCGCGGCGGGAGCGGACACAATCCACAAAGTCCTGAGCATGCCGGTCGGAGACATTCTCCTCTTCCTTTGAGACCAGTTTGCCCGCCCGGTCGTAGACCCGGTAGCCGTTAACGCGGTCGGACTTGCCGATCTCAACCATCCCTTCCGAACCGTACACCGCGACGCCGTTCTCAACGCCGTCCATGGCGTAGGGATTCCAGATCCGCATTTCAAACACAAGCATCTTGCCCGGGTAGGAGAACGTGATGTTCATGGTGTCGGGCGTCTGCTGGTCGTCGTCGAAGAAAAGCTTGCCTGCCGAACCGGCCACGTGCGTGGGCGCGTCCACCCCCAGCGCCCACCGGGCCTGGTCGAGTTGATGCGCGCCATCATTGCCCGCATCGCCTGTTCCATAGTTCCAATGCCAGTGCCAGGTGTAGTGGAAGCGGTTTTCATTGAAGGGCAGGGCAGGCGCCGGGCCGATCCAGGTGTCATAGTCGACGCCCGGAGGAACCGGCGAGTCCGGCAGCCGCCCGATGTTCTTCCGTAACTGGACGTTCCAGGCCTTGGCCATCAGCACCCGGCCAATCCTGCCGGAGTGAACGAGCTCGATCGCGCGCTGTGTCGTGGGGCGCGAGCGGGCCTGGGTTCCGTGCTGCGCGATCCGGCCGTGGCGCCGGGCCGCCTCGACCACCATCCGCGCCTCCCGCGCGTTATGGGCGCACGGCTTCTCGAGGTACACATCCTTGCCCGCCGCACACGCCAGGATGGCCGCCGGCGCGTGCCAGTGATCGGGAGTCGCAATGGCTACCGCGTCGATTGTCTTGTCGTCGAGCACGCGGCGCAGGTCGGAATAGGTTCGCGGCGCCTTGCCGGTCTGCTTGGCGACGCCGGCCGCCGTCTGATCGAGCACATTCGAATCCACATCGACCAGCGCCTCGATAGCGAGATCCGGAACCGTGGCAAACGCCCCGGCCAGAGCTTTGCCCCGGCCACGCAGTCCGATAATGGCCAGGTTGACCTTGTTGGCGGCCGAACGCAGCTTCGGCGCCGAGGCCAAGGCGGCTGTGGCGGCGCCAATGAAATAGCGGCGATTCATGTCATTTCTCCAATGTGAAGCCGAGTATGGAATCTCGGAATCCGAAAAACATTTCGCTAT
>JADZCI010000271.1 GCA_020851655.1 Bryobacterales bacterium | reverse complement strand
CCGGGCGTGGGAAAGACAGCCATTGTCGAGGGCTTGGCGCTGCGGATTATGCGCGGCGACGTGCCGGAAGGGCTGAAGGACAAGCGCGTCGTGTCGCTGGACATGGGCGCGCTGATTGCCGGCGCCAAGTACCGCGGCGAGTTCGAAGAGCGCCTAAAGGCGGTGCTTCAGGAAGTCCAGAAGTCCGAAGGGCAAGTGGTTCTGTTTATCGACGAGTTGCACACCGTCGTGGGAGCGGGGAAAGCCGAAGGCGCAATGGACGCCGGCAACCTGTTGAAACCGATGCTGGCGCGTGGCGAGTTGCACTGCATCGGCGCGACCACGCTAGACGAATACCGCAAGCACATAGAAAAGGACGCGGCCCTGGAGCGGCGGTTCCAAACGGTCCTGGTGGACCAACCCAGCGTTGAAGACACGATCTCGATTCTGCGCGGTCTGAAAGAGCGTTACGAGGTGCACCACGGCGTGCGTATTAAGGATACGGCGCTGGTGGCTGCCTCGGTGCTCAGCAACCGCTATATCTCCGACCGCTTCCTGCCGGACAAGGCTATTGACCTCATGGACGAGGCGGCGGCGCGCCTGCGAACCGAAATCGACTCCATGCCGTCTGAACTGGATGAGAGCACGCGGCGCATTATGCAACTGGAAATCGAGCGCGAGGCGTTAAAGAAAGAGACCGATGCGCCGTCGCGCGAACGCCTCTCGCGGCTGGAAAAAGAACTGGCCGACCTGCGTGCCGAAGCCGATGCTTTGAAAGCCCGCTGGCAGTCGGAAAAGGACTCCGTGCAGAAACTGCGCGGGCTGCGCGAACAACTGGAGCAGGCCAAGCTCGAAATCGAACGCGCCGAGCGCAACTACGACCTCAACCGCGCCGCCGAGCTCAAGTACGGGCGGCTCATTGAACTCGAGCGTGCTTTGAAGGCCGAGGAAGCCCGCCTGGCGGAAAGGCAGCAGAAGTCGCGGCTGCTTAAAGAAGAAGTAGACGAAGAAGATATCGCGCAGGTGGTGTCGCGCTGGACCGGAGTGCCGGTCTCGAAGCTGCTGGAAGGCGAACTGCACAAGCTGCTGCACCTCGGCGACGAATTGCATAAGCGGGTGGTCGGGCAGCAGGAGGCCGTCCGGGTGGTTGCCGAAGCGGTGCAGCGCGCCCGCGCCGGGCTCAACGACCCGCACCGCCCGTTGGGCAGCTTCATCTTTCTCGGACCCACCGGAGTCGGCAAGACCGAACTGGCGCGCGCGCTGGCCGAGTACCTGTTTGACGATCAGCGTGCGCTGGTGCGCCTCGACATGTCTGAGTACCAGGAGAAGCACACGGTTTCGCGCATGATTGGCGCGCCTCCGGGATACATCGGGTTTGACGAGGGCGGCCAGCTTACCGAGGCCATCCGGCGCAGACCGTATTCCGTAGTCCTGTTTGACGAGATCGAGAAGGCGCACCCGGATGTGTTCAACGTCATGCTGCAGATCCTCGATGACGGGCGCCTCACGGATGGCCAGGGAAGGACTGTGGACTTCCGCAACACAATCCTGATTATGACGTCCAATATTGGGAGCCACAAGATTTTGGAGTACCGCGGTTCAGTGGACACGACGGCGTACGACCTGATGAAGGTGGATGTTTTGAACGAACTGCGCCGGCAGTTCCGCCCGGAATTCCTGAACCGTGTCGATGAAATCGTGGTCTTCCACTCGCTTACCGAAGAAGATCTGAAGACGATTGTTGAAATTCAGCTTGGACACTTGCGGAAGCGCCTGGCGGAGCGGCGCATCACGGTGGAGTTGAACGACGACGCCAGAAAGTTCCTGGTTCGCACCGGCTATGATCCGACCTACGGCGCCCGTCCGCTCAAGCGGGCGATTCAAAAGGAGTTGGAGACGCCTCTGGCGAAGCTGATTCTGGAAGGCAAGGTACGGGACGGCGGGAAAGTCGCGGTCCAAGGCGGCCGGAACGGGCTGGAATTTGAGGCCGAAACAGTGCCGGTGTCCGGCAACGCATCGAATTGAGATTGCATCTAACAGTATGGAGGGGCAACCCGTGTCTGACTATCACAGCGTGAAGGTTCTTCCGGTTCTGCCGTTGAAGAATGTGGTTTTGTTTCCCAAACTGGTCCTGCCGTTGACGGTGGGCCGTGATTCGTCCCGGGCAGCCATTGAGGCGGCGCTGACGCAACACGACAAGGAAATCGTGCTTGTCGCGCAGCGCGATGCCTCGGTCGAGACGCCATTGGCGACGGACCTTTACACGATCGGTACGCGCGCATCCATCCGCAAAGTCCTGCGCACGTCGCCTACCACGATGGACATTATTGTGTTGGGCGAGGAGCGTGTGGTGCTGCTCAAGGTGGAGCAGAGCAACAGCTATCTGTCGGCGCGCATCTCGCCGCATCCGATTAGCGAGGAGTCGGCGTCCGAGGAAGAGGCGCTGCAGACGGCGCTTTATGACCTGGCGTCGAAGGCGGTCGAAAAGGTCAATCCGCAGGCGGCTGAGCAGATTGGCCAACTGATGTCTTCCACCGAGGATCCGATGCAGTTGATCTGGCTGCTGGCGACGGCCTTCAGTCTCGACCTGGACAAGGCGCAGTCGCTGTTGGAGGCGCCGACCAAGCTCGAAGCGTTGCGTCTGGCGGTGCGCCACATTTCTCACGAGATTCAGGTGCTCGAGATGCGCCAGAAGATCGTGAACGAGGCCCAGACGGAGATGTCGAAGGAGCAGCGGGAGTATGTCCTGAGACGGCAGTTGAAGGCCATTCAGCAGGAACTGGGAGAAGGCGATTCGGAAACGGCGGAAGTCGACGAACTACGCGAGAAACTGCGCAAGGCGGACTTGCCGGAGGAAGCGCGCAAGGAATCCGACCGGGAGTTGAAGCGCTTTGAGCGCACGCCGGCGCAGGCTCCGGATCACCACATCCTGCGCACCTACCTGGAACTGGTTTCGGAGCTGCCGTGGAAGGTGGCGACCGGCGACCAACTGGATATCGCGCGGGCGCGCCAGATTCTGGACGAAGACCACTTTGGCCTGAAGGATGTCAAAGAACGCATTCTGGAGCACCTGGGCGTGCTGCACCGCAACCCTTCAGCCAAGGCGCCGATCCTGTGCTTTGTGGGCCCTCCCGGGGTGGGTAAGACTTCACTGGGACAATCCATTGCGCGTTCGCTGGGACGCAACTTCGAGCGCATGAGCCTGGGCGGGTTGCACGACGAGGCTGAACTGCGCGGACACCGCCGGACGTATATCGGCGCCATGCCCGGACGTCTGATTCAGGCCATCCGGCGCGCCGGCGCCAACAACCCGGTGCTGATGCTGGACGAGGTGGACAAGCTGGGCCGCGACTTCCGGGGCGATCCGGCCGCGGCGCTGCTCGAGATTCTCGATCCGGAGCAGAACAGCAAGTTCCGCGACAACTACCTGGACCTGGCTTTCGACTTGTCGAAGGTCATGTTCATCACGACCGCCAATTCGCTGGACACCATCCCGCAGCCTTTGCTGGACCGAATGGAAGTTCTGCGCCTGGTGGGCTACAGCGAAGAGGAAAAGCTGGCGATCGCCAACAAGTACCTCATCCCGCGCCAACTGAAAGAGGCGGGCCTCACGGCCGAGCAGTGTGTCTTTGTGCAGGAGGGGCTGCGGCACCTGATTGCCCGCTATACGAGGGAAGCCGGGTTGCGCAACCTGGAACGCAGCATCGCAAGCCTGGCCCGGAAGGCCGCCTTGAAGTTCTCCGAAGGGCGGACCGAACCGGTTGAGATGTCGCCCGACACGATAGCCGATCTGCTGGGACCCGAGATTTACCAGCCCGAGGAAGTACGCAAGGACCTTCCCGCGGGAGTCGCGACGGGACTGGCGTGGACACCTACCGGCGGGGACGTGCTCTTTATCGAGGGCACGCTGCTGCCCAGCGGCAAGGGGCTCACGCTCACCGGGCAGCTTGGCGATGTGATGCAGGAGTCCGCCAAGGCGGCGCAAAGCTACCTGTGGTCGCATGCCGGGGATTTCGGCATCGATCCTCACCTGTTCAGCGATGCGGGCGTGCACATCCATGTGCCTTCGGGAGCGATTCCGAAGGACGGCCCTTCAGCCGGAATCACGACCGCCGTGGCGCTGGCATCGCTTTACACGAAGAAGCCGGCGCGCAGCGATACCGCCATGACAGGTGAGATCACCCTCAGCGGGCGCGTGCTTCCGATCGGCGGGGTCAAGGAAAAAGTGCTGGCCGCTCGGCGCGCCGGCATCCACCGCGTGGTTCTGCCGAAGGCCAACCAGAAGGATCTCCGCGACCTTCCGGAGAACGTCCGGAAGGAAATGGAGTTCCGGTTTGTCGACCGGATCGAAGACGTGTTCAAGGAGACCATCCCGCACTTGTTCGACGCTCTGGCGACGGTGGAGCGGCACACGAACAACTGACCGGGGTTTTCTGGCGTCCTGCCGCAGCGGCGCCGGAGCACTCTCCAATTGAAGAATGAGCCTGGGGGCGGGTGAAGTGCGGTAGCACTCCGGCAGCCTTCAGGCTCATCCTGCGTTAGAAACACCTCATTAAATTAAGATTGTCGATGTCGTCATGATGTGATATCATGACTACATGATGCGTCCTGAAAGACGTGTTGATCTCGCGGGTGCAAGTCCCGTCCGGGTAAGCGCCGAAGCGCCCGGTAGCAGACTCCAGCCGGGAGGAGAGATCCGACCGAGCCGAGCGGAGTGTCAAAAGCCTTGAAAGAGAGGGGAGCAAACCAGCGGGCCGCAACAACGAGTGAACGCTGCAGCCACGTCATATGATCAGCCGAAAGGTGTTTGAGAGGGCCGAGCCGGTCATGTCGCGGCGAAGGCAACAGACGAGCCTGCGGGCTGATACCGCGCCATAATCTACCAATGGTTAGGACTCAGGTACAGATCACCGAAGCTCAAGCTGAAGGACTCAGGCAACTCTCTGCGGCGTTGGGCCGATCCGTCTCTGACTTGGTTCGCGAAGGTGTCGAAAAGGTCCTTGCCAACCGGACGATGTCGCCAGAAGTCGAAAACCGGGAGCGGGCGCGACGGATCTGCGGGGCTTTCGCTTCGGGTGAGCACGACATCAGCGAGGAGCACGACCGCTATTTGGACGAGGCGTATAGCCAATGACGGTCTTTGTCGACACGTCCGGCATCTTCGCGGTAATGGACCGGGATGACCGGCGGCATTCGGACGGCGTGCGAATCTGGAATGCTTTGCTGGATCAAGAGGCGCACCTGTGGACTCACAACTATGTCTTGCTGGAGACATCCGCGTTACTGCAGCGGCGGCTCGGACTCGCGGCTATGCGCCGGTTCAACGATGATGCGGTCCCAATGCTCGAAGTTGACTGGGTCACGGCGGAACTGCATTTTCGAGCTGTGGAGTCGCTCCGCTTCGCCAACCGGCGGGACTTGAGTTTGGTGGACTGCGTCAGTTTTGCGCTGATGCGCCAGCGCGCCGCACTGCCGGCTTTCGGCTTTGACAGCCACTTTGAAGAGCAAGGTTTTCAGCTCTTGAAGTAGCTTCTACTTCAGCTTCGAAAAGTCGGCCGGGTCCATGAAGACCGAATCGACTTTGGTGACGATTTTGCCTCCGTTTTCGGGGGCTTCGGACGCGGTGCGGACCTTGATCCACTCGGGATCGGCGCGGAAGGCATCCCAGGACTTTGCGGCGGTGTCGCGGTCTTTGTGCGCGATGATGTAGATCAGAGTGTTCTGTCTGGCCGGATCATCCTGAGGCACCCAGTAGCCGATGTTGGCCATGCCGTGCTTTCCGAACAGGCTGAGGGTGTGGTTCCGGAAGCGGGCGAGAAGGGCGGGCAGCCGCCCCGGTTCGGTTGTGTAGGTGCGTAGTTCGTAAACGCGTGCGGTGACTGCCGCGCTGACGTAGGCTGAATGTCCGAACCAGCCAGCCAGGACGGCGGCGGCAACCAAGAGGGATGGAATCTTCATGCCGTCCACCATATCGCGCCTGAGACAATCCGTGGTACTCTCACCAACCATGGGGATGCGAATTGTGGGAACGCTGTTACTCGTGCTGGCCTCGGCGGGCCTGTCACTGGAGTGGAAGGTTTTGTCTCAGCCGTCGCCGGGAAGTCCGAAGGCGCAGCAGTTCCAGACGATGTCCAGGAAGTACGAAGCGGCGGGTCTGGCCGAGCCGTTCAAGGGCGTCACCGCGAATGGAACTCCACAGACCGGCCTGTTTTCGATCCGCTCAACGGGCGTGAGCACGGAGCCGGTGCGCCAGGCTGCCGAGGCCTTCCTGGCGTCGCTCACGGAAGCGCAGCGGTCGAAGACGATGTTCCCGCTCGAAGACGACGAGTGGCGCAAATGGATGAACCAGCATTTCTACGTCCGGCAGGGCGTTGGGTTTGTCGAGATGGATGGCAAGCAGAGGGATGCGGCTTTCACGCTGATGCGCGCCGCGCTCAGCGCCAAAGGACTGAAGCTCTCGCGCGACATCATGCGCCTCAATCATACGCTGGGCGAGTTGAACCACGACAATTTTGAAGATTACGGCGAGTGGCTGTACTACATCACCGTGATGGGCAAGCCGTCCGGCAGGGAGCCGTGGGGTTTTCAGGTGGACGGCCACCACCTGATCATCAACTACTTCGTGCTGGGCGACCAGGTGGTGATGTCGCCGTTCTTTGTTGGTTCCGAGCCGGTGAGCGCGGCGGCGGGGACGTACAAAGGGACCGTCATCCTGCAAGATGAGCAGAACAACGGCCTGGCGCTGCTGCGAGCGTTGAATGATGAGCAAAGGGCCAAAGCCGTCCTCTCGGTTTCAAAGACTGGAAACAACAATGTTGGTGAGGCCTTCAAGGACAACGTGGTCCTGGACTACGCCGGCGCCAAGGTCTCCGAGTGGACTCCGGCACAGAAGAAACTCCTGATGGACTTGGCTTGGATGTTCATTTCGAACATGGACGACGGGCACGCGCGCGTGAAGATGGATGAAGTCCGCGACCACCTGGACGAGACCCGGTTTGCCTGGATCGGGGGCTCGAACGGCGACAGTGTTTTTTACTACCGGATTCACAGCCCGGTCGTGCTCATCGAGTTCGACCATCAGTTGCCGGCGGGATTGCGTCAATTGGCTGCCGATCCGAAGATCCCACAGCGCCAGCATGTACATGTGGTCGTACGCACGCCGAACGGCAACGACTACGGTAAGGACCTGTTACGGCAGCATTACTTGCGGCACCCGCACACCCACGCCGAGTAAGGGCGCAAGTTGTCTTAGTTACTTGATCCCAGGCTGGCGAGAAGCTCGTCGAGTTGGTCGAACGCCTCGGGCATCGCGTCCATCGATCCGGACTCCAGCGCTTCCTTCGAGGGATAGCGATCGTGCACGGCCAACAACGTCTTGCCTGCGTCTTCATCGAAGGTCACCGTGGTGACGGTCTTGCCGTGGTCACCTTCCTCGTTGGTCCAAACCAGGCGCGAGTGCGGCGTCACTTCGAGGTACGTGCCGAAGAACGCCATCGTCGAATCTTCGTGGCGAAACACCAAACGATACTGCCCCCCAACGCGAACATCCATTTCGCAGGACAGCAGGTTCAGCCCATACGATTTGGGTACCCACCACCTCCTGAATAGTTCCGCCTTGGTCCACGCCTCGAACACGAGGCGCGCAGGCGCGTCGACGGTGCGTGTGACCACGAATTCGCACTCGGACTTCCGCTCCACCCGCGTGTGGTTCTTCGTGGGGGCGGTCTCACTTTCTCTTCTTACGTCCATTTGCTTTCTCCTTCCATTTCAGTTCCTCGACAACGATGTCCAACTGGTCGAAGCGCGCGGCCCAGATCTGGCGATACCTCTCGATCCATGCCGCCTCTTCTTCCAATCCGCGCAGCCCGAGCTTGCAGGTGCGGACGCGCCCAACCTTCTCTGTGCTGACGAGCCCCGCTTGCTCTAAGACGCCTACATGTTTCTTCATGCCCGTAAGGGTCATATGGAAGCTCTGGGCAAGGGCTGTGATCGAAGCGTCCGCACGCCCCAGTTGCTCCAGGACACCTCGCCGCGTGGCGTCCGAGAGCGCGCCGAACGAGGCATCGAAGTGGGCTTGGCTATACTGAGCCATATGGTTCAGTATACGACATAGGTGACGGCATGCGATCCATCTTTAATCTCACGATCAACGGCGCACAGCGGCGCTGGGAGGGCTTGCCTAATCCCCCCAAACACGATAAAGTATTGGGTAATTATCAATGAAAGCCAGCAACGGACTCTGGGCTGAGCGTCTTCGCAATCTGATCGCTCCGGCACTCGGCGCGGAACTCGACGTGTATGAAAACGAAATCGCGTTGAAAAAGCAGGGGAAAATCGACGATAAGATCTTTGCCGAGACGCGTCTGCGCCGGGGTTCGTACGGGCAGCGCTACGACAACGGGCAGCGGCACGACGGGAAGGAGGCGCGAAAGCTCGAATATCCGCACCCCGGCGCCAAAGGACCGAATACGCTGTGGGACGCTCCCGGCATGCAGCGCATCAAGATTCCGTTTGGTGGGCTGAATACCCGCCAGTTGGAAGTCCTTGCCGAGCTGGCCGAGGAGTACTCCGATTCAATTGCGCACATTACGACGCGGCAGGATGTTCAGCTTCACTTCGTGCACATCGAAGACACGCCGAGCATCATGCGGCGGTTAGGCGCGGTTGGGATCACAACGCGGGAAGCTTGCGGCAACACGGTCCGCAACGTGACGGCCTGCCCGCTGGCGGGAGTCTGCCGGGACCAGGCTTTCGACGTGACGCCGTATTCGAAGGCGATGGCCTATTTTCTGTTGGGACATCCGGACACGCAGAATTTTGGACGCAAGTTCAAAGTCGCTTTTTCGGGCTGCGACGCCAACCCTTGCGCGCTGGTTCGAATTCACGATTTGGGCGCCATTGCGCGGGTGCGCGACGGCAAGCGGGGATTCGAGATCTACGTCGGCGGCGGTCTGGGTCCGGTGCCTTACCAGGCGAAGCTCTTCAGCGACTTCGTACCCGAGGAAGAGATGCTGCCGCTCGCCCAGGCCATGTCGCGGGTGTTTGCGCGTTTGGGTGAGAAGAAGAACCGCAATACGGCGCGCATGAAGTTCCTGGTGGTCAAGCTCGGGCTCGAGGAATTCAAGCGGCTGGTGCAAGAAGAACGCGCCTTGCTGGAGCCCGATCCACGCTGGACCAGCTACCTGGAGGGAATCGAGCGGGACCAGGAGACCCCACTCAAGCCGCCGGCGCTGTTGCAAATCGCGGGCGCCGGGCCGCCCGGATTCGACGCCTGGCGCGCGAGCAACGTGTACCGGCAGCGGCAAGCGGGCTACGCCACGGCCACAGTGACGCTGCCCCTGGGCGACATCACCAGCAACCAGCTTCGCGCGCTGGCCGATATTTCCCGCAAGTACGTCAAAGACACCATACGGACCACGGTGGAGCAGAACATCATTCTGCGCTGGGTGAGCGAGGCGGACCTGCCCGCGCTGTACGAGGACTTGCGTGCGGCGCAACTAGCGCAACCGGGCGCGGAAACGATCGTCGATATCGCCGCCTGCCCGGGAACCGACACCTGCAAGCTTGGCATCTCGTCGTCGCGAGGCCTGGCGGGCGAACTGCGCGCGCGCCTGATGGAAGACAGCGCGTCGCTGGACGCCGCGATAGGCGGTTTGCGCATCAAAGTGAGCGGGTGTTTCAACTCCTGCGGACAACACCATATTTCCGATCTCGGTTTTTACGGGGTCAGCCGGAATAAGAGCGGCTACCAGGTGCCGCATTTCCAGGTGGTGCTGGGCGGGCAATGGACGGAGAACGCCGGGGCTTACGGCCTGGCGATTGGAGCGGTGCCTTCCAAGCGCATCCCGGATGCGGTGGCGCGGATCACGCGCCGGTACGTGGAGGAGCGCCGGGGTGAGGAATCGTTCCAGGTCTTCATCCGCCGCATTGGCAAGGCGGAATGCAAGAAGATGATCGAGGACCTGACTGAGGTTCCGCCGCATACGGTGGACGCCTCGTTCTACACCGATTGGGGCGATGCGCGCGAGTACACGACGGGAGACATGGGTGTGGGCGAGTGCGCGGGCGAGGTGGTGACGCCGCTCGAGTTCCAACTCACCGCATGTGAGCGCGAAGCCTTCGAAGCCCAACTGGCGCTGGAAAAGGGCGATTTGGCCGGTGCCGCGAAGATAGCGTATGAAGCCATGCTGCATGGCGCGGTGGCGTTGATCGAGTGGCGCAAGGCCGGCCGGCCGGATTCTCCGGATGGTGTGGTGCGCACGTTCCGGGAGCACTTCTACGACACCGAACTGTTCTTTGACCCCTTTTCGGGCGGCCGGTTCGGGCAGTACTTTTTCCACGCGCACGAGCGCGCCGGACAACCGCGGACCCAGGAATCGGCCCACCGGCTGATCGAGGAGACTCAGCTCTTTATTGAAGCCTGCCATAGCTGTTACGGACGCCTGGCGGCGCAGCCTGCCAAGACGCCCGTGCCCGCATAACCGGCGAAATGCAACACGTAAACCTCAAACTCTTTGCCGACCCAGCGGCGGCGATCGATCTGCACGATGCCATTCCGGTGTTTCACCGCTGGATCCAGAGCCGGTGGCTGCCGGAACTGTTGATCGACGTGGCCGATTACAAGCATGTTCCGTCGGGGCCAGGCATCCTGCTGGTGGCGCACGAGGCCAATTACAGTCTGGACCTCACGGGCTCGCGCCTCGGATTGCTCTACGCCCGCAAGTCGGTTCTGGATGGCGATGCGGCGCAGAATCTCCGCCAGGCGTACATGGCGGCGCTGGCGGCGGCCGAACGCCTTGAACGGGAGCCGGAATTCCGGGGCAAGCTGCGGTTTTCGCGCAATGAAGTCGAGGTTACGCTGAACGACCGGCTGCTGTTTCCCAACACGGAGGATACGTGGGAGGCGACCCGGGCGGTTTTCGCGGGATTCTTCGATGAGGTGCTGGGAGCGGACCGCTATTGGATCCGGCGCGCGCCGGACGCGCGGGAGCGCTTCCGTGTTACGGCGGAGCGAACCGCCACAGCCTGATCAGAAGGTGAAGCCCACGAGGGCTTCGACCTGGTTTCTCGACGAAGACAGCGATGAGGCGGGGAAGTTCCGTCCACCGAAGACATCGTTGTTCCACCATGTATAACGGAGTTCCGGAGAGATGCGGAAAATCCACAGATTCAGCCGTACACCGCCCGCGGCGGCGAATCCTTTTGATCCGCTATCGGCGAGCAACGGGATGTCGCCGATGTGGCGGAATACGAAGCCTCCCGAGACGTAGGGGCGGGCCACGTGTCCCTTGAACGTATACTTGAGCAGCAGCGGGAACTCCCAGGACGAAGAGGTGTACTCGGTTGATGTCGAATATCCCGTTCTCTTGTAGAGGGCGTTGAATTCCACGCCGAGGCTGGCGGGCAGATCGAGGTCAATCATGGGTCCGAAGGTGTAGCGCCGGAAGGCGGACTGCGCGTTGCCGGCGGCCTCGATTGCGTCAGTGAGCGGGACGCCGCCTTTGACGCCAAAGTGGAGTTGTCCCCACGCCAGCGGCGCGGCGCCGAGCATGAGCACGAATTGGATGATTTTCACGCGGATCTCTCCTGATGTAGACGACGCAATCAGGCTTCCGGTTGCCTGGTTAAGTCCGCTGCTATCCTGATAACCGTGGCGAAGAAGCTTACCGCCCATGTGAAAGCGGCGGGTTGAGCGTCAAAGCTTAGTCCAAAGGTTTTGGACCAGGTTTTGCCGCGGCTCCCGCACATGACGAACGGGAACGTCTTAGTTGGTTTTGACACGTCGGACGATGCCGGCATCTACCAGCTGAGCCCGGAGTGCGCTTTGGTGCAGACGGTCGATTTCTTTACGCCGATCGTCGACGATCCGTTTCTTTTCGGGGCCATCGCCGCGGCCAATTCGCTGAGCGATATTTATGCGATGGGGGGCCGCCCGTTGACGGCGCTCTCCATCGTTGGGTATCCGGCCGAGGGAGACATTGAGGACCTGGAGCAAATCCTCCTGGGCGGCGCCGAGAAGATGGCGGAGGCCGAGTGCGTCATCCTCGGAGGGCACAGCGTCGCCGATGAGGAAATCAAGTTCGGCTATGCGGTGACCGGGACGGTTCATCCACAGAAGTTTCTCGCCAACTCGGGCGCGCGCGAAGGTGATGTGCTGGTCCTGACCAAACCGGTCGGCACCGGCATTGTGGCGACGGCTCTCAAGCGGGAAATGGCCGCCGAAGGCCATCTTCAGGCGGCGATTCAGTCGATGCTCAAGTTGAACCGGACCTCGTGCGAGGCGATGTTGGAGGCCGGGGCGCACGGGTGTACGGACGTCACCGGGTTTGGACTCATCGGCCATGCGCGCGAGATGGCGCTGGCCAGCCATGTCACCCTCGAAATCGTTTCCAGCCAGGTTGAGTTCCTTCCCGGGGCGCTCGAATATTCACGCCAGGGCGCCATTCCCGGCGGGTTGAAGAACAACCGGGAGTTCGCCTCGGAGTGCGTGGCGATGGG
>JADZCI010000270.1 GCA_020851655.1 Bryobacterales bacterium | reverse complement strand
TTAGCGAGGAATGAGGCGGTTGTCCGGAGCCCGCCGGCGATCGGGACCAGGGATTGCGGCCAGCGGTCCAGGTTGAGGTTCCATGCGCCCTCCAGGAGATTGAAGAACTGCAAGTCGCAATAGCCGTCGTTCGGGAAGCCTTCGAGCGCGGGGTGCTTCGGGAGCAGCGTACCTTGAGCGCCGCCGGAGGCGGGCAGGAAAGTCGCGTCGCCGCCGTTTTCAAACTGTTCCCGGCCGGCCATCAACCAGACGCGGCCACCGGCTTCGAGCAGGTGCATGGCTTGCGCATCAAGCCGGGAGGTGATGAGCAGTTTCGACGGATTGACTTGTCCGTGCGAGGGCTCGATTGACGGGTAGAGCCTCTGGATCCCGGCCCACCGGACATCGGATACGACGGCGCCTTCCGCCGGCTTGGCGCGGCCCTCACGCGGGAAGGCCCAGAAGTTCCAGCGATTGGTGGAACGAGTGGATTCGGCGGTCATCTCCAGCACGAGCTCCAATTTCTGCGCGTGATCGAGCGTCAGCGGACCGGCGACGATTTCGCCTACGGTCCTGACGGCGCCGTCAGGCGCCTGGATGCCGGACAACACTCCGCTGCTCAACGCGCGGCCTTCCGAATTCAGCGTCCAGCGCACCTGGCCGTCCACGATATTCTGTCCGCCGTAGTTGGACAGAGAAACCTGGATGTGTTTGGGCGTATCGGTCCACATTGTGCGGTCGTCGATGCCCGGATCGATCATGAGCAGGACCGCGTCGTTCAACTCGCGGCCCTCCTCGGGACGCACGCCCTTCGGCTCCCAGAAATAGTCAAACCAGCCCTCTTCCCAGGAGTCGCCTTCGCCGGTGCCGCCGGGGTAATCGACAATCAGCCAGTAGTGGTAGCCGGTGAACTCCGGCATGCGGCGCGCGCGCTCGATCTGGAACTTGCGCCCCACCTGTTGGAGCCGCTGCGAGTTGTGGACCAGCGTGGGGTACTCTTCGATCAGATCGTTCTTCTCCACCCAGGCCTTCTTCTCCTGGAGCCAAGTGGGGGCCATGACGCCGGTGAATTTGTCCACGAGCGAGATGTCGGGCAGAGAGCAGTAGTAGTTTCCAAACTCGTGGCGCATTGCGGGGACGTCTCCCGGCGGATTCCGCATGACGCTCACCATGTCGGTGGGCCGCATGACGTAGCCGTCATTGGAAAGAATGAGGCGCGCCGGATCGATGGACTTCGCAAGGCGGTAGAAACTCTCGACCGTCTCGAGAAACTCCCTCTTTTCGGCGGCCGAGGACAACCAATCAAGGTTGAACTCGTTGCCAAAGGCCAAAGAGAGGAAGGACGGGTGGTTGCGATAGACGCGCAACACGCGGGCCATTTCATTCCGGAGGAACTCCTTATGCGGCAGCACGTACATGGTGTAGGCCGCGGGCAGTTCCGCCATCACCAGGATGCCCACCTCGTCGGCTGCCTCAAAGTACTCGCGCACCGGGGTCATGGAATGGAAGCGCACGCCGTTGAAGCCGAAGGCGCGCGCCTTGCGCAGGCGCTCCAGGTACACTTGTTTCGAGGCGGGGGGAACGCCGTTGATCACCTCGATGTTGTCGTCTCCGAAACCGCGCAAGTAGAACGGCTTTCCGTTGAGCAGCAGCGTGTTGCCGCGGGTGGTGATCTCGCGCAGTCCGAAACGCTGTATGAGGCGGTCCCGCTCGCGCCCGCCCGCTACCAGCCGGACGGTGGCTGAGTGGAGGCGCGGTGTTTCAGGAGACCATAGCGCGGCGCCGGGCATATCGAGATCCACGTCCGCGGATACCTCGCCTCCGGGACGGACGGTTACGTCCGCCGACGCACGATAGGCGCCGGCCTCCACCTCGACTCGCGCGGCATACGCGGCGCCCGTCTCCTGGCTACGCACGCTGATGTGGAACTGCGCGCGGGGCGTTTGGATGAGGGAGCGGATGGCCACTTCGTCAATCCAGGTGGGCGGCATGGCCTCCAACTCAACGTTGCCGTAGATGCCTCCCCAGTTGCCGATGTAGTTGATCATTCCAGTGGGGTCGCTGGCCTTCTGCTTGTCTGGAGACGCCTCAATGGCGGCCGCGGTATTGGCGACCAGGAAGACAAAGGTGTTGGCCGCGCCAGGCCGGACGAACCTGGTCACATCCAGAGAGAACGGCGTGCTGAATCCATCGTGCGCGCCCGCATTCTGGCCGTTGACAAAGAGCGTGGCGCGCCGCAGCACTCCGCCGGCGCGCAAGGCCACAACCTTACCTTTCCAGCCGGCTGGAATCGAAACGTCGCGGCGGTACCATGCTTTTCCGGAGTAGTGATGCCTTAGCACGCCGGAAGGCTCGCCAAATCCCTGGGCCTGCCAAGCGCCCGGAACCTGGATCTTGTCTGTAAACGGCTGCGCGCCCGTGCTCCACCCGGCGGCTTCGCCGCGCGAGCCGGGATCCAACTGGAAGGCCCATTCCCCGTTGAGATCGATGCGGGATCGCTCTTGAGCGGGCAGGAGAGCGGCCATGAAACACGCGTGCATCAGGCTCAGTGAGAACGCACGAACGAGCCGGCTGGGTTCCATGCTGCCAAGCTATCATGCAGGGCCGCTCAATTGACCGGATTCGGTGTGGCTTTACCGCTCACTTTCCGATATGCGGGAAATGAACGCCGCGCACAATCCGGACGGCCCGGGCGTGTCCGGTAGAATGGCTCAAGGTGCTGATCAAGCTCTCGTACAACCTGTCCGAGCGTACGCCCTTTTATGCATCTCTTCCCAAGCCGCGGTTGAATCAGATTTACGATCTCGCGCAGGGCGGCACATGCAACTCGTATTACTTCACCACGAGCAATCATTGCGGCACGCACGTGGATGCGCCGCGCCATTTCAACCGCCAGGGGCGCGCCATCACGGATTACGAGCTTTCCGAACTCGTGTTTGAGCGGCCCGCCGTAGTGGATGTTCCGCTGAGGGACAGCGAACTGATCACGCCGTCCCATCTGGAGCCCGTCCTGGCGCAGGCGCCTGGCACGACGGACATACTCCTGATGCGGACCGGGTTCGGCGAACACCGGCGGGACGAGCGCCGCTACATCGACCATGGACCCGGCTTTGGACTGGAGTCTGCTGAACTGCTGATGACGCGCCTGCCCGGCCTGCGCGCCATCGTGATGGATTTCCCATCGGTGTCCGCGCTGGCGCACGAGCAGGCCGGCGCCGAGGCGCACCGCGTGTTTCTAGGCTGTACGTCGTATTCGGAGCGGCCCGTGCTTCTGGTGGAGGACGCGAACCTACCGCGCGATTTGCCCACGCTGAAGCGCGTTTTCGTGATGCCGTGGTTGTTTGACGGCCTCGACAGCGCTCCCTGCACGGTATTTGCGGAGGCCGCCGGCGATGTATAGCGAACCGCCTGTCGTTTACGATCTTGCGGCCATTGATTTCGACACGCCCGGCAAGCGGCACTACCGGCTGGCATTCCATCTGGATTCGGCGTGGGGCTATTCGCTCGTGCCGCTGACGGTTGTGCGGGGCGCGGCGGGCAGCGCGCCCGGGGTGGCGGTCATCGGCGGAACACACGGCAACGAGTACGAAGGCCAGGTGGCCGTCAAGCGTTTGTGCCAGGACCTGGAGGCCGAAACGATGTCCGGGCTGGTGGTTCTGATGCCGCAACTGAGCGAGAGCGCGTGCCGCGCCGGTACGCGCGTGTCGCCGTTGGACGGAGTGAACATGAACCGCGCGTTTCCCGGCAACCCGCGCGGCACCATCTCCTATCGCATTTCGAATTTCGTCAAGACGCAGGTTTTTCCCCGCGTGAGGGTGGTTATCGACATCCACGCGGGCGGGCGTGAAGCGGTCTTTCCGCTTTGCATGTCGTTCCACCGTTTGCCGGACGCGGCTCAGTTTGCGGAGATTGCCGCGGCGGCGCGTTTGTTCGGCACGCCGTTTCTTTTTGTCTATTCTCGGCAGATGGCGTCGGGCCTGTTGACGGACGAAGCGGAAGATGAAGGCAAGATCGCCATCGGAGGCGAGCTGGGATCGGGCGAGACCGTGAGTCCCGCCGGCGTGCGGCACGCCTATGAAGGTTCGCTCAATGTGATGCGGCGCTATGGTCTGCTTCCAGGCGAGGTCCGTCCCATTGGCGGCGCAGACCAGCGTCTCGTTCAGGCGCCGGATCTCGAAGACTACCGGCCCTCTCCACGCGATGGGATTTGGGAGCCGGTTGCCGCGCCGGCCGCCAACCTGGCGAAAGGCGAATTGATTGGCAGGCTGCACGACTTCTCGGATCATTCCAGCCAGCCCATTGAGATTCGTGCGCACCGCGCGGGTGTGCTGATCGCCTGTTACTCCGCGGCGGTTTGCCACAAGGGGCTGACGCTCTTTGTGATTGGCGAGGAAACGGAGTTCCCGTCGTGAAGATCACCGGCGTGGAAGTGCTCGTATTGAAATCACCGGGACTCTATCGCTCGCCCGATGCGGACGAAGAAGCCATTGGCCCGACTTACATGGGGCTGGTGAAGGTAACGACCGATGCCGGCATCGTGGGCTATTCGGACATGGAGACGTCGGCGCCGGTAGCCAAAGCCGCGGTGGAAGCGCCGCGCTGGAGTGAGCCAGGCATGGAGTGTTTCGACGGCCTGGCCTCCTTGCTGATAGGCGAGAACCCGCTCGAGGTCGAGCGGCTCTGGTACAAGATGTACCGCGGATCAATCTACTACGGGCGGCGCGGCGTGGCGATTCAGGCCATGTCGGCCATCGACATCGCGTTGTGGGACATCTGCGGCAAGTTCTACAACCAGCCGGTGTGCGTGCTGCTGGGCGCCCGCTGGCACGAGAAGATTCGCGCATACGCGAGCACCCTGTTCCGTCCCACGCCCGACGCCATGCGGCTCGCCACCCAGAGGTACCTCGACCTGGGTTTCACCGCAATCAAGTTTGGCTGGGGGGTGTTCGGCGAAGATCCGCGGCGGGACGTCAAACTCGCCGAGGCGTCGCGTCTCGCCTTGGGCGAACAGAACGACCTGTTGATCGATACGGGCTGGTTTGTCGAGCGCTCGCCCAAGCAGGCGATTCAGGTTGTGCGGTCGCTCGAGCCCTACCGGCCGTTCTTCATCGAGGAGATCCTGCATCCGGAGGATTACGACGGCTACCGGCGCGTGAGCGATGCCGTCTCAACGCCGATCGCGTGCGGCGAGCAGGAAGCCACCGAATGGGGCTTCCGCGAACTGATCGAGCGCGCGCGCGTCGATATTCTGCAACCTGATCTCACACGCTGCGGCGGGCTGACGGTGGGGCGCAAAATCGTGCACATGGCCGAGCGCGCCAATGTCCTGGTGATCCCGCACTCCTGGTCTTCGGACCTGCTGACCGCGGCGTCGCTCCACCTCAACTCTTTCCAGCGCCGGGCGGTCCTGGTCGAGTTCAACACAGCCAGCGGGCCCCTGAGCCGGGAACTGGGCCGGAGTCCGATCCGGCTGGAAGACGGCTACCTGCGTGTGCCGGACGGCCCAGGCCTGGGCGTGGAGGTAAACGAAGAGACCATCGCCAAATACCGGGTTGCGTAAGGCGGCGAAGTCAGCTCAGTCCAACCCCAGGATGCTCAGCGTGTCCCGGTTGATGAGGTCCTCAATCGCCTTCTCCGGAATGCGCGGCAGGTTGGTATTTTCGGCCATGCGGTTCACCGCGCGGAGTTTGTCCATTGTCTCGCGCGGCGTGGTGAACGGGTAGTCCGAACCCATCAGCAGGCGGTCGAGTACGCCGTACTCCATGGCCGTGACCAGCGCGTTGTAGAACTGCCAGGGCCGATAGAAGAGAGCGGAGATGTCGGCGTACATGTTACGGTTCTTGCGGATCAACACCATGGTCTCGGCGATCCACGGGTGGCCCATGTGTGCGATGACGGTGACCAGTTTCGGGAACTCCAGCGCCAGGGGTTGGAGTTGGATTGGGTTGGCGATCTCCAGGGAGACATTAGCGCAGAACGTTGTGCCCTGGTGAATCAGCATGGGGATGCGAAGTTCCTCGGCGCGCTTCATCAAACGGCGAAAGCGGGAATCGGACGGCGCCACGTTCTGGTAGATGGGTCCCATCTTGAGCCCCCGGAGCCGCAGGGTCTGAACCGAGTGATCGAGCTGCTCGGCCGCGTCAGGATCCTGGGGATCCACCGAACAGAATCCGATCAGCTTTTCCGGATGCCGCGCCACGTACTCCGCGACGTACTCATTTGGCACCAGCACGCCGACATGCCGCGCCCGGAAACCGAGCACTATGGCGCGGTCTACGGGCCGCATGGCTTCCCAGTGGGCATCGAGGTTGACATGTATGTCCTTATACCCGGCGCCGGCGGTCACCTTCGCGTCGTGGATGAATTCCTCGCCAATGTGGCACGGACATTCCCAGACGTGGGTATGGACATCGACGATCACTTACAGGACTCCGTACTTTTCATATACCAGCCGGAGCAGCATTCCGTTCATCAACTCCTCGCGGCTATGGCTTTCACGCGTGACCTTGTCAGTCGCCAGGCGAACCACTTCATCCACCGCCGCGGCGGGCACGACGACGACGCCGTCATAGTCGGCGACGACCAGATCTCCCGGCGTCACGCGCACGCCTTGACACTCCACGGGAACGTTGTAGTCAATTACCAGCCCACGTCCGCGCGAATCGACCGGCTTGATCCCGGTGGCAAAGACGGGGAACCCGAGCGCCTGAATCTTCTTCACGTCGCGGACCAGCCCGCCGATGACCGCGCCTCGCGCGCCGCGGCTCATCGCGGCTACCGACAGCAGCTCGCCCCAGGGCGCGTTGCGTTTCGAGTCGCCCGTTGACACGACGGCCACTTCACCGGGCAGGAAGCTGTCGAGCGCCTCGATCTCCATCTGGTACGGATTTTCTCCGATTTCATAAACGTCCTGGCACTGGATGGTTCGCGCCCATCCGGCGAAGACGGCGTCCGGCGCCAGGGGCCGGATTGTTTCCCGCATGGCCTGATCGCGAAAACCCAACTCATCCAGGGAGTCGGACAGCACGGCCGTGTAGAGGTTTTTCTCTACATGCTCAAACAACTGCAGATCCGCATTTTGGACATCCTTGCCAGCGGCACGCCGATTTCTTTGTTCTCTGTTCACCAAGCCGAACCCTCCTTGAAATGTCTAGGCGATGCCGAGCATCACCAGCGACGCGATTCCTAGTCCAACACCACAAAGCCCGTACGGGCCGATTTGCTCTTTGAAGAAGAGAATGCCCGCCGCGGCTACCAGAAATAGAGACCCACCGGTCGTCAGTGGAAATGCGATGTGTCCGGGCACTGCGTGGGACAAGGCCAACGCAGTGAAACTCTGGCCCGCAAAACTACATCCGCCCATGGCGGCCCCTAGCAAAACCTCGCGGCCGTTGGCTCCGGCGCGTTTGACGATCAGCGCCGCCAAGGCAAACACCACTCCGCCGAGGTACCAGTAGAAGAGGTATTGGGACTGATACGGCGCCAATCCTCTCTCGGTCAAAATCTTGAGGCCGAACGGGCCCAGGCCGTTGGCCACGAACGACACCAGCATGAGCTGCATCCACAGCTTCGACCTATCCACGGCGGCGCTCCGCTTCAGCCTTGTCCTTCCACAACAAAGTCATCGACACTGGAATCAGGCACAGGGCGAGGCCGCGCCGCCAGCCGACCGGTTCGTGGTAGATGAGGATCGATGCCAGGGTCGGAAGCCCGGACGACAAGTTGATGGCCAGCCAACTGGTGGCGATGTCGCCATAACGAATACCCGCCTGGAATGCCAGGATGGCGATCGAGGCGCAAATACCGAAAGGCAGCGCGAGGATTGGCACGCTCGAAGGCACGTGCCAGCCCCGGTTCTGAACCAGCAGCGCGATCGCGACGAAAGCCAGCGACCAGCAGTACAGCAGCGCATTCACCTGCGCCGGGCGGCACTTGCACGTGTCCGCCAGCTTATGGAAAATGCCCAGGCCGCCGAAGCTCAGAAGGCCTAGCAGTGCGTAAAGATACCCTTCGGTCATGATGTTCTCGAGAACCGCCGGTGCGGAATGCGCATGTCACAGCGTAGCCGTTTATTGAGCGTCAATAGGCCACAACGATCGAATACCTGCTCTCGCCGGGCGCCTTCACGCGCACCCACTCCTTGGCCGCATCGAAATCGGTCCAATCCTTTCCATTCACAGTCACGGCGCGGATCCTGGCGCCGGCGGGATGACGAAAGCGGACCAGCAGCGACTCGGGGCGCGAGCCGGACTCGAACCGCACCTCGGCTTCCAACCGCTTGCCGGCGGCTTTGTTCCGCAGCGTCATCGAAATGTTTCCGAATCGCGTCGGCGCCTGCCGCACCTCTATGCGCTTGCCATTCTCCAGCCAGCGCCGCGGCGTGAAGCCGCCGAGCAGCAGCGATCCGCCGCTCCGCTCATTCACCAGCATATTGCGATAGAGTTCGAACCACGCGCCATCGGTTGAGGGCGGTCCGAAATACTGGCCGTGCGTGAAGCGGTGCTCCACGGGTTCCAGCGCCGAATGGCTGAAGGCGCTCGCCATATAGCTATAGAAGGTGCGAATCACCGCCTTTACGTCGTCGCGCGCCAGGTAAGCGGTGGCGTGCTGGTTGTAAACCGGCTCGTTGGCGATTCCCCACCCGCGGTAGAAGAGGTTGTCTTCGTGGTCGTTGAGCAGCCAATCGGCCATGTCGCTGCGCGGATCAACTACATTGAGACGCAGCATGTGGGTGGCGCCCGTGTCGACATCGGTTGGATACCAGACGTCCATCATCCGGTGGTGTGTGCTGGCTTCGGTGGGCACGTACGGCGCCCAGGTGTGGTCGCGTAACTGGACCAGCGGCGAGTTGGCGGCCGCGGCGCGGAATCCGTGGTCCACAGCGGCCATCAACCGCCTGGCGGCCGCCCGCGCTTCAGCGCCGCGCGGGTGGCCCACCGATTCGAGCACCTGGCCGAAGAGATCCAGCCCAGCATACAGGTAGGCCTGGTTGAACGCCCATGCGCCCACGCCGGTCAGGTCGTTCAGCGGACCATGCACCAGGCCCTTTGCCGGGCCGTCCTGGCTTGCGGCGGACGCAATCTGGTTCAGGCACCAATCCATGGCGGCGAGCGACTGGGGCATGACGCGGTCCAGCGCCGCGCGGTCGCGCGACAGGAGATAGTTCTGCGCGACCGCGTACAACAGGCCCGGTGTGTAGACCACCCAGTTGGCGTAACCACTGACGTGCCCGTTGGTCTCCTGGTTGTTGCGGTATTGCGCCTGCAATTCCTCGGCGGCCACGCTGTTATAACCGCGCAGGCCGTACAACATGTAATCAACGTAGACGGCCTGATTCACAGGCCAGGGTGTACCGGTCTGGTCGTAAGCAAAGTTCGAGTAGGGAAGATCGATGCGGACGCTATCGCCGCTGCCGTGGCGGCGCGGCAGACGCAGCGCGTGCCAAAGGCTGGCGCGGAAGAGATCGTTGACGACCTTTTCCGGCGCCTCAAACTGCGCTCCCCGGGCAAGCCAGTCCGTCCAGAACTTCAGCGTTTGAGCGCGGGCGGCGTCATAGTCGAGCGCGGCCAGTTTCGCGGCGCCGGCCCCGTCGAGCATGGGTGAAGGCAGCTTGACCACGAGATCCCGCGATCCTCCCGCCGGAATGTCGAGAGGCACAGTCAGGTTGACACGTCTGGCGCCTGAGTTGTCGTAGTCATGCACACCGGCCCACACGGCGTCTCCGCCGGCGCCGCTCACCTCCAACAGCGTCTGCCCAAAACTGCTGTTCTGTACGACCAGGCGCGAACCGTCTTGCACGACATTCAGATTGGTGGTGAGGCGGGGCGGAAGCTGGCGCCGGTGGCTCATCGTCACCGGGACGCGGCGGGCCTTGCCGTCGAGCGTGGACACGCGCAGGCGCTGCATCAGCACCATGCGAATATCGCCGCGGCGCTCAGGCGGCGGACCATCCAACGGCACAGCGAACTGCTCCACTTCGTAGCGCACGCCTTCGCGCTCGAACACCGTGGTGACCAAAGGCAGGCCATCCTGGAGAGACTGGCGTTTCCACGTGTTCACGACACCTGAGTTGATGTCGCCGAAATCGAACCAGAAGCGGAACCGGTCCGGATTGCCATAATCCTGCCGCACGCCCGCGGCGCGGTCGATGCCGAACTTGTGAATGGAGCTGTCCCACGCCAGCCCGATGATATGGCCCGAGTCCCGCTGCTGTGGATTCGTGTAGGCCGGGTTGCCCATGTCTTCCCAACGCGCGGCGTACTCTTCATAACTGGCTTCTGGCTGCGCCTCGATTTGCTGCAATACGCGCCGGCCTTTCCACGGTTCGAGCGCTTTCTGGTGTGCGGCGAAGTCCACGAACGGGCTGCCGGCGGTCACATACACATCGAGACCGGGCGCCCAGATGGCCCGTTCACGCTTGAGTTGCTCGAACGTGAGCGCGAATCCGCCGGATCCATCGCCGCGGGTCTGCACATAGAGACGCGGCGCCCGCGGTTCCATGGAAGCATCGTTCCCCAGCCGGCGCGCCGTGTCCGCATCCGCGGCGGCGATCACGTCGGCCCAGATGATGTCGAGCCGTTGCAACCGCGTCCCGGCCGGCTCCGGCGCCTCGAGCGTGAAGCGGAGCCCGTCTTTCGCGCCGTCCACCGGACCTGTCTTCTGCAACTCGCGAACCGCCATGCCGCCATCGGCCGATACCCGCACATCCATACCGGAGGCGTTCGTTTGATGCCCCCACGTCACACGCACGGCCAAGCTTTCCGTTTTTGGGCCGGCGCCAAAGACCGTGAACGGCAACAACAGGGCAAGCCCACAGCGGCTCATGCTTGGGATTATACGGAGCCACACCGGCAAAGCCAAGACTCCGGCATCCGTTTTGCGGGGCGCTATCCTGCTAATTGGAAATGCTTCAGCGCGCGGTCCATCCGCCGTCCACGGGCAACGTCACTCCGGTGATGTAGGACGATTCATCGGAGGCGAGAAACAACGCGGCGTGCGCGACTTCGAACGGCTGTCCGACCCGGCCCAGCGCAGTTTGCGCGCACTGCCAGTCATAGGCGGCATCGCCAGGCTTGGGCGAAATCCTTGTTTGGATGGGGCCGGGACACAGCGAGTTGACCCGGACATTGTGCTTTCCGTAATCATAAGCAGCGCTGAGCGTGAAGCCGAGCAACGCGGACTTGGCGGCGGTATAGGCGACTGACGCGGGACAGCCCACCATCGCTTGAATGGACACGACGTTGACGATGGATCCGCCGCCCTGCCTGAGCATGAACGGGAGAACGGCTTTCGTGCACCGGTTGGTACCGAGCAACTGCACTTGCAGGCAACGGTCCCACTCCTCATCATCGGCCTCCAGGACGGCGTGGAACTCGCCCAGATACGCCGCATTGTTGCATAGGACGTCGATGCGGCCGGTCCATCGCGCGGCGGTTTCCACCGCTCCGGCGACGTCTGTAGCCGAAGTGACATCGGTCTTATGAAATTCGGCGCGGCCGCCCGCGGCTTGGATCATTCCGGCCAGGGCCATGCCAGCGGAAGAATCGATATCGGCGATCAGGACCGCGGCCCCTTCTTCGGCATAACGCTGCGCAATGGCCCGCCCGATGCCGTGGGCCGCGCCCGTTACAATCGCTACTTTGCCGCCGAGACGCATACCTCTCTATTTTTTGCGATTGACGGCGGGAATGCCAGCGGAGGAATCCTGCTTATTGGAACCGGCTTACGCCAGGCGCCACTGCCCCTCACCCAGACGGCGTCCCAGTTCGTACGCGGTTTCCTGAACGAGCGCGCCGAGCCGGGGAACGTCTTCAAGACGGATACGCTCCACGGTGCCCGCGACGCTGACCGCCGCGGCGACTTCGCCCTTGCTGTCCAATACGGGCGCGCCAATGCAGCGCATGCCCACCTCTTCTTCCTCGTTGTCCACCGCATAGCCGGTCTGCCTGGTGCGCATCAGTTCACGCTTGAGCTGCGCCGGCGTGCAGATGGTGTTTTCGTTATGGCGCAACATGCGGTGCTGCTTGACGAGCTTGTCGATCTCTTCCTCGCTCAGCCAGCCGATCAGCGCTTTGCCAAGGCTGGTGCAGTGGTAGTCGATTCGCTTTCCGATCCACGTGGCGACGGGTTGGGTGCCGAGTGGTTCGACTTTGGCGACGAGCAGCGCCTCGTTGTCCTCGAGAATCGCCAAGTGTGAGGTGAGCCCCGTGCGCCGCGTCAGTTCGCAGAGCATGGATCCGGCTTTCTGCCGCAGCATGTTGCCGTGCGAGGCGGCGGTCGCAATGCGCATCAGGTTCAGCCCGGCAACATACCGCCCCGATGTATCCAATCGATGCAGGTAGCCCAGGCGTTCGAATGTGACCAGCAGGCTGTGTATGGAACTCTTGGGATAGTCGAGCAGGCAAACAAGTTGCGAGAACGTGTATCCGTTCTTCGACTTGGCCAGGGTTTCCAGGATCTTCAGGCCGCGCTCCAGAGCGGGCACCATGGGGGTTTTCTGGGCCGTCATTGCCGCAATCTGTTTCCTGCTAAACGGATTCTAGCACATTTGGGAGACAGAATGCGCGCCAAACAGACGGTCCTGCCTTGGATTGCCGGATTTGTTGAAATGTGCGAAATCCAATTCGCTGGAATCTTGCTCCATCTTGAGGTTGACGGCGGACGCATGGTCCGCGAAGCTTGACACAAAGGAGTTAGCGATGCGATTCCCAAGGCTGACAGGTCTTTTTGTTGTTTTTTGCGCCCTCACCGGGTTCCTGATGAACGCCCAGAGCGGGACGGAGGGCACCTTCTTCGGAACAGTTGTCGACGCATCTGGCGGCGCCGTCCCGAATGCGGAGGTCAAAGTAACTCATATTGCAACAGGCTTTACCCGGCAGACCATGACGGACGACCAGGGGAGCTTCAATGTTCCGGCGCTGCCGATTGGCTTCTATAACGTTGTCGTAACGGCGAAGGGATTCAAGACCTGGACACAAGCTGGCACCGAACTGACGGTTGGAGACCGCCGCCGCCTGACGCCGGTTCTATCGGTGGGTGATCTCGCGGAATCCGTATCCGTGACGGCTGACACAGCACTGCTCCAGACAGAAAAGAGCAGCGCCGAAACGGTGATCCAGGTGCGCCAGATCCGCGAGCTCCCGCTGGCGACGCGCAATCCGCTGAACCTGGTTTCACTGGTCCCTGGAATGCAGCACTGGTCCACGCAATCCGGCGGCGAACGCGCAACGTATGTGCAAGGCCAGGGCCAACGCAACAACAAGACCGGCTTCCTGCTGGACGGCATGCTCTCCAACGCGCCGATGGATGAGGGCGGCACAGCCATTCCCAACGTCGACACGGTGGCGGAATTCAGCGTCGAAACGCTCAATTTCAGCGCCGAGAACGGCCGCAATCCGATCCTGGTGAAGATTGCCACCAAGTCGGGCACCAATGCGTTTCATGGCGCCGCCTGGGAGTACCTGCAGAACGACGCTCTCAACGCGCGGAACACATTCGCATCCACGCGGCCGAGGGTGCGCCGCAATCAGTTCGGGGGCGCCGTGGGGGGGCCGGTGATCCGGAACAAGACCTTCTTCTTTGGCAGCTTTGAAGGCACCACCATCCGCAACGCCCAAGTGTGGAACACGCTGGCAGTCACTCCGGCGATGAAGCAGGGCAACTTCTCCGCCCTGCCCAAGACCATTCTCGACCCGGTGACCAAGACGCCGTTTCCCGGCAACATTATTCCTTCGGCGCGCATCTCGGCGGCTTCGGCATACTACACGCCCCTGCTCCTGGAGTCGAATTCGCCGGACGGCCTCTTCAAAACCAACACAGCCACATCCAACAACACGTGGGAGGGCACGGGCAGAATCGATCACAACCTCACCGGCGCACAGCGCATCTATGGCCGCTATGTCACGGTGAGACAGCCGAGCCAACTGCTGGGCTACCGCCCATCGGCCGTCACAGACGACCAAGTCACGCAGCACAGCATCGCTGTCAACTATACGTGGACGCTATCGAGCAGCAGCGTGCTGACCCTGGCGGGCGGCATGATGCGGACCAGCGAGAAGTACACCAACGCCGACCTGGGCGTCACCAACACCGCCGAGAAGGCGGGCATTCAGGGCTTTCCGACGGCCGGCCGCGAGAAGTGGATCGGCCCCTCGAACCTGAATTTCGGCAATGGCTATCAAGGCATCTACTATTCCGGCTGGGGCGCGCCGGGCCAACTGTGGGGAAGTGTTTACAACACCAAGGCCGATTTCCGGCATTACCGCGGCGCCCATTCGCTGTCGACGGGCTTCGAGTATCTGGACTCGCACACCTACGGCGATCACGGCAGTTGCTGCGTCCGTGGGACTTTCAACTTCGGCAACCTCTACACCAATGACGGGTTTGGAGACTTTCTGCTGGGCTACACCTCGGGAAGTTCGCGAAACGCCCCGCTGGCCGAGTTCGGCACCAATCGCGCGCCGTACACCGGCATCTACCTCAACGACAGTTGGCGTGTGCGTCCGAACCTGACGGTGGATGCGGGCATCCGTTACGAGCGCTGGTACGCCCGGCGCAACCAGCGCCAGGCCATGAGCACCTGGGATCCCAAGCTGCAGCTCGGAAAATACCCCGGCATGGTCGTCGCAGCGGTTGAGGGCAACGGCGAAATCAACTCCAAAGCGTTTCTGAACACGCCGAATGTCGCGGCGGCGACGGCGGGCGTGTGGACCACCGCGCGGCAGGCCGGCTACTCGGACAACCTGACGGAAGGCACGGGCCACTGGGCTCCGCGTGTCGGTATCGTCTATCGCCCGTTTGACCGGCGCCAGATTGTACTGCGCGCCGCGTACGGGCTGTTCTACAACAGCCTTACGGGCAACCGCTCAGCGTCCGCGGCCGCGAATCTCCCGTTCTGGGGGGTTGAATCCCTGGGCTATGGGCTGTCACAGCTCCAGCGCTGGGAAACCGTGTGGAGTTCCGACCCCAACGCGTTCGGCATCTTCGGAATCGGCGAAGCGGTCGATCCGCGATTGAGGGCGGCGCGCACGCAGGACTGGAACGTGACGCTGCAATCGGCGCTTCCCTGGAAGACGGCGCTCACCGTGAGCTACGTGGGAACGAAGGTGGACGGCGACGTGGTCTTCCAGCCATACAACGCGGCCGCCATCGGTCCGCACACCAACCTGCAGGCGGAGCGGCCCAATCCGCTCGTCAGCGACGTGCAGCGTATGGAAAACGTAGGCCGCAACTGGTATCACGCGGTGCAGACGAAGGTGGAACGGCGCTTTGCCGAAGGTCTCTCGTTTACGCTGGCCTACTCGTTCTCGCGCTCGATGGGCGAATCGTCCAGCGGCAGCGACGAATACTCCTCCCTGATCCCCTACTCGCCGCTTTGGTACAACCGCGGCCGCACGAGCTTCGACTACCGGCACCTGGAATCGGCCAGCTTCGTCTGGCAACTCCCGGCCGGCAAGGGGCGGCGCTACCTCTCCGACGTCCACCCGGTAGCCAACGCGATCATCGGCGGGTGGGACCTCACCTTTACCCAAGCGGCCCGCTCGGGCGCCCCGCTGTCCATCAGCGGCGGATACTCGAATCTCGGCAACGGTTGGGGCACGCGCGCCGACATCGTGGGCTCGCCGGGGGTAAGTAATCCGGCCACCAGCGCCTGGTTCAACACCAAGGCGTTTGTCCGCCCGGCGCTCTACACCTTTGGAAGCTCGGGGCTCGGCATCGTTGAAGGACCCGGGATGATCCAGTTCAATACGGCGCTCTCCAAGCGCTTCGCCGTGGGAGACGGCAAAGACTTCCAGTTCCGCTGGGAGGCCTTCAACGCCCTGAACAAGGTGAACTACGGCAACCCGAGCACCAACGTGGCCAGCGGTGTCTTCGGCAAAATCACCAGTGCCGGTACCGCCCGCTACATGCAACTCGCGCTGCGGTTCAACTTCTAAGCCCTTACCGCGCTGCCAGGCGGAACACGGTCGACTGACTGTAGGTTTCGCCTGGCTTCAGCACCACAGTTGGAAAAGCCGGATGATTGGGCGAGTCCGGGTAATGCTGGGTTTCGAGGCAAAAGCCCGAGCGGTGTCCGATGATCCGGCCGCCCTTGCCAGCCAGCGTCCCGTCCAGAAAATTGCCGCTGTAGAACTGAACCGCGGGTTGCGTTGAGAGGACTTCCAAGACACGCCCGCTGGCGGGGTCCACGGCGCGAGCCACGAGTTCGAGCCCTGGTCCGGTCCGCTTCACGATGAAATTGTGATCGTAGCCTTTGCCGCGCTTTAACTGTTCGTCGCTGGCGCCGATCCGGGCGCCGATCGCCACCGGTTGGCGAAAGTCGAACGGCGTGCCTTCGACCGGACGGAGTTCGCCGGCCGGAATCAGCCCCGCATCCACCGGCGTGAATCTCTCGGCGTTGATCATCAACTCGTGACCCAGGATATCGGGCGCCGCGCCGCCGCTCAGATTGAAGTAGGTGTGATTGGTGAGATTGAGAACCGTGTCTTTGTCAGTTGTGGCGAGATAGTCGATTTGCAGTTCGTTGGCCGGTGAGAGCGTGTAGGTGACGGTCACGTTGAGATTGCCAGGGTAGCCTTCCTCGCCGTCCTTGCTGAGGTATTTCAACTCCACGCCGGGCTTGGTGGGGGAGTCGATGGCGCGCGCGGTCCACAGCACCTTGTCGAAGCCCTTGATGCCGCCATGCAGGTGGTTTTCGCCGTTGTTGACCGCCAGTTTGTAGGTGACTCCGTCGAGCGTGAATCGCCCCTTGGCAATGCGGTTGCCGTAGCGTCCGACGATGGCGCCGAAATACGGCTCCGGCTTGAGATACCCGTCGAGCGAGTCGAAGCCGAGGACGACATCGGCCACAGCCCCCGCCTTGTCCGGCGCCTTGAGCGACACCAGAGTCGCGCCATAGTTCATGATGGACGCTTCGACGCCGTTGGCGTTCTTGAGGATGTAGAGGTCGATCGCTTGAGCATCGGTGGTCTGGCCGAATGATTGCTTGGTCACGTTGGACACCATCGGTTTGTGCGCCGGAGTGGATTCGGTCTTGCCGCAGGAGAGCGCGCCGAGCGCGAAGGCGGCGCACACAGCCACGGACTTGCCGTTTATCATGGGACCGATCTTATCAAAGCACGGCACGACAGCCGTGAAGAGGAGGGGCCGGGTTATGCGCCAGACGCTGTGGTTGGCCGTCCTTTGCGCCGGGACCTGTGGAGAGTTCCCGCGAGAATTGCACGCCTACCTGGGAACGGCGCCTGTTCTCGACGGCCGGATTGCCGAGGGCGAGTGGACGGATGCGACCCGGTTTACCGGTCCGGAAGGGTGGACTTCGCAGTTCAGCCCGGTGAAGAGCCCGGAGGATTTGTCCTTTGCGGGATACGTCAAACACGACGGAAAGAGCCTGCACATTGCGTTCGATGTGACCGATGATGTGCTGTACGGCATCGACACGCCCCGCTGGTTGCCGGACAACAATCCGAAGGCGCACGAATTAAGCCGCGAAGGCTGGCCCTGGTTTGGCGACGAGATCGAACTTCTCATCCATGCCGGACCTCGCTGGAAGGGGGACGAAGGCGCGGCGGGCAACGGGTTTTCGTGGCAGATGGTGGCGAACCTGACCAAGTCCCGGCTGGGTGGAATCGGGAAAGGCGGGTTGCTCGAAGGCGAACCGCGTTCCGATCCGCGAGCGTGGGAGACGTATCAGAAATGGATCCAGGATGGCGCCATGCGCGCCGTGGCGCGGCCCAAACCGCGCGGCAAGGGCTACGTTATAGAATGGAGCGTGAGTTTCGAGCCTTGTTTCGAACTCGAAACCGGCAAATTCTACTCACCGGCCTTGGGAGACCGTTCGTTTGGCCTGAACATTGCGGTGGGAGACCTGGACAAAAAAGAATCGGGTACCGGCAACTTCGGGAATTTTCACCACGAAGACTGGTTTGCCGGGGCAAAGGACGTGCGGACGCAATTGCGTCAATGGGGAACACTATGGATTCATCCGTCACCGCCACCGAAGCCAGACCGCCGCTGACAACCTACGAAGGCCTCGCGAAGATGATCGATCACTCGCTGCTGCGGCCGGAACTGACCGAAGAGCAGGTGATCGAAGGCTGCCGCCTGGCGAAGACTTACGATGTCGCCAGCGTGTGCGGACGGCCGAGCGATGCGGACCTGATTGTGCGCGAATTGGAAGGCGCGCCGGTGGCCGCGTCGAGTGTGGTTGGATTTCCGCACGGGTCCAGCACGACGGCAGTCAAACTATACGAGACTCGAGACCTGCTGCGCCGCGGAATCAAAGAAGTTGACATGGTGCTGAACATCGGCAAGCTGCTGTCGCGGCAGTTTCAATATGTAGAGATGGAGATCCAGCAGATCGCCCAGGCGTGCCACGAATCCGGGGCGCTGCTGAAGGTGATCTTCGAGAACGCCTACCTGACCGAAGACCTGAAGGTGATCGCCTGCAAGATTTCAAAGCGCGCCGAGGCGGATTACGTGAAGACGTCCACGGGCTTTGGGCCGGGCGGATACACCCGCCAGGACCTTTTGCTGATGAAGCGCATCGTAGGCGACCGGGCCAAAGTGAAAGCGGCCGGGGGTGTCAGGACGCTGGAAACGGCGCTGGAAGTCTACGCGTGCGGGTGCGACCGCTTTGGCGCCACGCAGACAGGGCCGATTCTCGACGCCTGGAAGGCGCGGCTGGCAGGTGAAACCGCGACCGCGAGTGTGGGTCCGTCCACCGCAAATCCTTCCGGCGGATATTAGGGGCGGTTGAGGAGAAGAGAGCCCTGCGACCGCCAGTTTCAAGAATCTGCATCGCCCTCGGGTTGCCGGACGCGCAACAACTGTTGGATCACGCGCGGCGCGAGGCGCAGGCGGGTGAGGACTTTCTGGAGTTCCGGCTCGATTTTTTGCCGAACCCCGAACAGGGCCTGCCGATTATCCGCACGATCCTGAACGAGCATCCGGCCTGCCAGGTGCTGGCGACGTGCCGCCGCCATCAGAATCACGGGAAGTTCAACGGCAGCATTGAGCAGCAGATTGCGATTTTGAGCGATGCGGTGGATGCGGGCGCGTGCGCCGTCGATGTGGAGGTGGAGTCGGCCGAGGTGGCGGGCGCCAAGCTGCATATCTTTGATGGCCGCGCCTTCATGGTGATCTCGTATCACAACTTCGAGGGCACGCCGGCGCTGGATCCGGTTGTGCGGCGCATGGGCAGAATTCCGGCGGGGATGTACAAGATCGTCACCACGGCGCGCAAACCGAGCGACATGAGCCGGCTGCTGGTGCTTCCCCGGCAGTATCCGAAATCGCCGTTCGTGGTGCTGGCGATGGGCGAGACGGGTTTTCCGTCGCGTGTGCTCTCCGTGCTGATGGGCGGCGCCTACACGTATGCGGCGCCCGCCGCCGCCGAAGGCACCGCCGCGGGACAGATTTGTTCGCGCCAGTTGCGCCAGTTGTACCGGCTGGAAAAGCTGGGTAAGAACCCGAAGGTCTTTGGCGTGATCGCCGACCCGGTACGCCACTCGATTTCTCCGGCAGTCCACAACCGCGCGCTGCAGGCGCGGCGAATCGATGCCGTGTACCTGCCCTTCCTGGTACACCCGCTCCAACTGAAAGACTTCTTTTTGCTGGCCAACCGGCTGCCCGTGAGCGGGTTCAGCGTGACGGTTCCGCACAAGCAAAGGATTCTGCGCTACCTGGACCTGGTGGACCCGCTGGCGCGACGCATCGGCGCGGTGAACACGGTGTGGCGGAAAGCGGGCAAGTGGCGCGGCGCCAATACCGATGTCGATGGCGTCCGCGTGCCGCTCGAAAAGCGGCTGCGGCTGACCGGCAAGACTTCGATTCTGCTGGCCGGAAATGGCGGTGCGGCGCGCTCGGCCGCATTCAGCCTTGTCGATGCCGGAGTCAAGCTGTCGATTACCGGGCGCAATCCGGACCGCGTCCGCGCCCTGGCGCGCATGTGCAACGCGGAACCGCTCTTGCGGGAGCAGGCCGAGGCGCGCAACTTCGATGTCGTGCTGCATGCCACCACGCTGGGCATGTGGCCGCATGTCAATGAGTGCTTCTTTGCTGACCGGATTCCAGGAAAGATCGTGTTCGACATGGTGTACACTCCGCGGGATACGATGTTGCTGCAGCGCGCCGCGGCGCAGGGCTGTGAAGTTATTCCGGGGATCGAAATGTTCCTGGAGCAGGCCGTGGCGCAGTTCCGGATCTTCACCGGCGAACCGCCTCCGGTGGCGGTGATGGAGCGCGCCGCGGTCGAGGCGCTTTCGTCGCGGGAGTTGACCAACGGCAATCACCATAGCGGAGGCGCGGCCAGCGGAGCCTGAATGGAAATGCGCGGACCAAAGCAGACCGGCCGCGTGACGCGGCGCCAGCTTGCGGTTTCAGCGGTGCTGAGCACGCTGGCGCCGGCCGCCGGCCAGACGCCGCCGGATGAAGAACTCCGCGCCGCGCGGGAGGCGTTTGTGCGGCGCCGCGCCTCGATTGGCAACGTGAGCCTGGCGATGGCCACCGAGCCGGCGTTCAAGTTTGTTCCGTAGGCCGAATTGATGGGGCAGGTACCGGGAGACTTTTTCTTTTCTTCGCTGGGCGAGATCAACGCCGCGCTGCGCGCGCGCCGGTTCACCGCTCTCGATCTGGCCGAGGCGTCCTGCAACTTGCTGGAGAGCCAGGGCCCGAAGTACAACGCGGTGGCGTTGGTGGTTCGCGAGGACGCGCGGGCCAGCGCGCGGGAGGTTGACCGCGACATCAAGCGCCAGCGGTTTCGCGGATTGCTACAGGGCGTGCCGTTTGGCGCCAAGGATCTGCTCGCCTACCACGGCCACCCCACCGCTTGGGGCGCGAAGCCATATGCCGCGCAGGTTTTCGACGAAGACGCCACGGTATTGAAGAGGTTGTTCAAGGCGGGCGCCATTCTGACCGCCAAGCTGGCGATGGTCGAACTCGCGGGCGGCGGAGGATACCGGTATGCCTCGGCTTCGGTGACCGGACCGGGTTTGAATCCGTGGGATCGCACGCGCTGGTCGGGCGGGTCGTCGAGCGGATCGGGCGCGGCGGTGGCCGCGGGACTCGTGCCCTTTGCGTTGGGCTCGGAGACCAGCGGGTCGATTCTGACGCCCGCGGCCTTCTGCGGCGTAACGGGGCTGCGGCCCACCTACGGCCTGGCAAGCCGCGCCGGCGCCATGGCGCTGTCGTGGACGCTGGACAAGATCGGTCCCCTGGCCTGGTACGCCGAAGACTGCGGGCACATCCTGCAAGGGATCGCCGGAGGTGACAGTCACGACCCGGGTTCGGCCGGCAAGAGCTACTATTACGCGCCGCAATACGCGCGTCCGGCGGAACAATTGCGCGCCGGATTCGCGCCTGCCGATTTCTCCGATCATCTCGATGAGCCGCTGCGCCCGGCGTTGAACGACGCGCTGAATGTGTTCCGGAAAATGGGCCTCCAGACGAAGGAAGCAGAGTTGCCGGATTTCCCATACAGCGCGCTGGTCAGCACGATCATTGGAGCGGAAGCCGGATCGATCTTCGCCGAATTGATCGAGTCCGGCAAGGTGGACGAACTGGCCGACGCCCGGCAGATCGCGGGGTTGAAGGCGGGTTCGGAGGTCACCGCCAAGGACTACCTTCGCGCCATGCGTGTCCGGACCATGGCGCAGGCGGAACTGCGACAATTATTTCTTGATTTCGACGTATTGATCGTACCCACCCGCTTCAGCGTCGCGAGCAAGGTCTCCGATCCGCTGGACGCCCCTTCCACTACCCGGCCTTCCGGCGGACCACGCGGGCTACGGGATCACATTCCGGCGGGAAACCTGGCGGGACTGCCCGCCATTGCGTTGCCGTGCGGCCTGGCCGGCGGCTTGCCGGTCAGCATCTGCCTGGTGGGACGTCCGTTTACCGAGAACCTGCTGCTTTCGCTGGCCAACCGGTTCCAGAAGGCGATTCCGCCGGCGCGTCCCAAGCGCTGAGCTTTGTTTTATAAAGTACTTGACAAATCCTGCCATCCAAGGGTAGGCTCGTTTATGTGGGCAAGCCGGCGCTTTCGTTGAGCGATCACGCGCTCGACAATCTCAGCTACATTCGCTCCGCCATGGAGCGGGCCTCGTCGTTTACGGCGGTACCGGGCGCCGGCGGCATCGGCATGGGCCTCACGGCGCTGGGAGCGGCGGTACTGGCTTCCGGGCCGGTGTCGAGGGAGGCGTGGCTCACGATTTGGATCGCGGCAGCCGTGGTGGCGGGCGCAATCGGCGGGGTCGCGATGGTTCACAAGGCCCGGCGGTCGCGGGTCTCGCTGCTGGCTGAACCGGGCCGGAAATTCGCGTTGAGCTTTGCCCCGCCGCTGTTGGTGGGCGCCGTGCTTACGCTGCCGGTGTTCCTGACCGGGAATCTGCAACTGCTGGCGGCCATGTGGTTGTTGTTGTATGGGGTGGCGATTCTCGCGGGCAGTTCTCATTCGGCGGTGGTTGTCCCGGCGATGGGCGCGAGTTTCCTGGTGCTGGGTCTGGTGACGCTGGTGTGTCCGGCGGCCTGGCGTGACCTGACGCTCGCGGCGGGTTTCGGAGGCTTGCACATCCTTTTCGGGTGGCTGATTTACAGGAGGTACGGTGGCTAGATCGAACGCGGCGCGCAATCTCGCACCGGGATCACAGGACGTCAAACTGGCGTCGGTGCGCAAGGACATTCCACGGCTTGACCGGCTGATACACGAACGCCTGCGGTTGGGGATCGTGAGCGCGCTGGCCGCAAGCCGGGTGTTGACGTTCAGCGAGTTGAAGCACCTGCTCGACACGACCGACGGGAACCTGAGCGTTCACGCGCGAAAACTCGAGGAGGCGGGCTACATCGAGTGCGCCAAGGCATTTGAAGGACGCATTCCAAGGTCGACGTACTCGCTCACCTCCGCCGGCCGGCGTGCTTTGGAGCGGTACCTGGAACACATGGAAGCCCTGGTGCGCGCCATGAAGGAGCCGGAATGAAAAGCGCTCAAGGGTTGCACGTAGCGATCATTATGGACGGCAATGGCCGGTGGGCCACTCGGCGTGGGTGGCCGCGCCTGGCGGGACACCGCGCCGGCGCCGATTCAGTGCGGCGGGTCATTGAGGCGGCGCCCTCGCTTGGCGTGACGCAGTTAACTCTCTATGCGTTCTCGAGCGACAACTGGAAGCGTCCCACGGGTGAAGTCTCGGGCCTGTTCAGGCTGCTCAAGAAGTACCTGGCCGAGGAGACGGCGCGATGCGCCGGCAAGGGCGTGCGCATCGAGTTCATCGGGCGGCGGGACCGCTTGAGTCCGGCGTTGGTCGAGGCCATGGAGGAATCCGAGCAAACCACACGCAAGTGCCGGCGCCTGCACTTGCGCATCGCGCTCGACTACTCATCGCGCGAGGCGATTGAGCGGCGCGAGTTTACGCCGGACGTGGACCTGCTGATTCGCACCAGCGGCGAGCAACGGCTGAGCGACTTTCTGTTATGGGAGTGCGCGTACGCCGAATTGTGGTTTACGCCGGTGTTGTGGCCGGACTTCGGCGCGTCCGACCTGGAACAAGCACTACACAACTTCAGAGGGCGTCAACGGCGTTACGGCGGGCTTATACAATTACAGGCAGGATGAAACGACGTCACTTTGTCGCCGGCGCGGCTGCCGCACCGCTCGCCGGCTCACTTCAAGCCCAGCAGGCGCAACCTTCCGTCATCGAGATTCGCTATTACCGGATGCGGAATGGCGCCGACGCGCAGCGCCAGCGGCTCACGGAAATGATCGCCAAGCATTATCTGCCGGCTCACACCCGCGCCGGAGGAGGTCCCTGCGGCGCCTTCACGGTGAGTGTCGGTGTAGAGACGCCGCAGTTGATCATCGTGGCCGGCTTCAAGAGCCTGGCGGATATGGAACAAGTTAAGGCCCGGATGCAAGCCGACGCGGCGTTCTGGAAAACCGCCGAGAATTTCTACTCTCAGCCGGGGCTGCCGTACGTGCGGTCCGAATCGCAGGTGCTCCGCGCCTTTGGCGGGTTTCCTTCAATCGAAGCGCCTCAGACGGCTGACGGCCGCGCTCCCCGCCTGTTCGAGCTGCGCACCTACGAATCGAACACGCCGTTCACATTGCGCAAGAAGATCAAGATGTTCGAAGACGGAGAGATCGACATCTTTCGCAAACACGGTTTGCAGCCGGTCTTCTTTGGACAGACGATCATCGGCCGGAGTATGCCCAACCTGACCTACATGGTGTGCTTCGACGACCTCGCCTCACGCGAAAAGAACTGGCGGGCGTTTGCGACGAGTCCCGAGTGGAAGAAGCTCTCGGCCACGCCCGGGCTCTCCGACGCCGAAGTGGTGTCGAACATCAGCAACACGCTGCTGTCGCCGATTGGCGGCTCGCCGATTCGGTGAGGAGCGATCGTCCGGGAGGGGCCTACTCCTGAGCGGGCCTCGATGTTTCCGGGGGGCGGCGATCGAGCGTCTCCAGCCCAGCCCAGAACTCCTCCATGGATTCGGCTCGGGGCAACGGGACTCTGACGCGAGCCAGGGCATCGACGGGCGGCGGAGCCACATACAGGTGCGGCGGAACGCTTTTGGTTATGACGGAGGCCGCTCCGACCACGGCGCCGGCGCCGATGCGCAGCACCCGGCCCGCGCCGGCCACCAGGACGGAGTTCGGCCCGATAAAGCTTTCCTTTTCGATGATCACGCGGCCCGGGCCGCGGGTATGCGCGATCACAATCGAGCGCATGCTGATCTGAACGCCGTCATGAATCTCGATTCGCTCGGGCCACTCGTTATCCAGGTACACCTCGTCGCCGATGAAAACTCCGGAGCCGACCTTGACGCCGCGCCAGCGGTGCAGCAAGGGCCGTAACGTCGTGGCGCCGGGGCATGACCGGGCCAGCATGTGGAGGACGCGATTTGCAGCCCGCCTCGGAAAAGACTTGCGCATGGCCCGTGGTTCTCCTAATGATTCGGGTCAGACAGTTTCCGGCGAACGAAGGCGGCGAGCTTCGACACGGAATCGAAATGGGCGGCGGTAACGTCCTGCTGGTTCACTTTCACGGCGAAGGTCTGCTGGACGAACTCCACCAATTCCATCACACCGAGAGAATCAATAATGCCCTCCTGGAGGAACGACGCGTCGTCGGCGTAGCTGAAGCTGCTGTCGCCGTAAAGGAAGCTGCGTCCCACGTACTCGCGAATCTGTTCCTCAATTTGCATCTTTCCGGGTTGAGTCGTCATAAAGTCGGGGTTGTCTCAGTTTACGTGGCGGCGGAGCGCAGGCGGCAACCGCCGGACACACGTCTTCAGGAAAGGCGCCACCCAGCCTGGAATGTAGCGGCGCAGCATCGAGTCCAGCATGTTTCTACGCCGGAAGAGGATTCCCTCCTCAAGCTGCCGGAACTGGTCAGGGGACAGGCGCCAGCCGGAGGCGCCGCAGTTGTCGAGCAGGTGCTCTGCCGAATTCCCTTTGGGGATCGTGACGACCCCGTCATGGTACAGGCACCAGTTCAGCGCAACCTGGGGTATGGACTTTCCCGTCTCGCGGGCGGCCGAGGCCAACAGACCTCGCGGGTCGCAATCGAGCAACCGCGGCAGTTCCCGTCCGAGCGGGCTATAGGCGATCACCGTGATCTGATGAGCCTGGCAATAGGAGAGCAGTCCATCCTCGATCGAGCGGTCGGCCAGGTTGTATCGCACTTGGTTGGAGACGATCGGGTGCTTGCTCATCGCCATGCGGGCACGCTCGAGTTCGGGGACGGTGAAGTTCGACACGCCGATGAAGCGCACCAAGCCGGCATCCACCAGTCTCTCCATGGCGTCGAGGGTTTCTTCCACCGGCACGGCTGGATTGGGTTCATGAATCTGGTAAAGGTCTATCCATCCGGTACGCAATTGGCGGAGGCTCCGCTCCGCCGCGGCGCGAACACCGGCGGCGTCCAAGTGATGACGAGAGGCCTTGGTGGCCAGAAAAACGCGTTGCCGCAGGCCGCGGAGAGCGTCCGCGACGACGGGTTCAGAACCGTAGGACTCAGCCGTGTCGACGAACAGCGCGCCCGCGTCCAATCCCGCACGTAGCACGTCCGGACCGGCGCGGTAATCCCACGTCCCAAGGCCAATCTCCGGCAGTTCAACCGCGGTTGGTCCAAGCGGCTTGTGGTTCATACGGTAAGCGGCTCGGCGACTACAGGCGGGAGCCGCAGGAAGCGGGTTGCGCGCTGCTTGCGCTGGATGTCGTCGAAAACACGCTGAACTTGAGCTTCGGCCAACCCGATGACCTCGGCAACATGCGCGATTGGAACCTCGTGATCCAGCGCGAACCATACCAGGTCAAGCATCTCGAACGGGATGCGGAAGAAGAACTCCTGCTGGTCGCAAGCGGCGCTGTAGGTGTCCGTCGTGGGAATGCGATTCTGAATCGACTCCGGCACGCCGAGATGCCGCGCCAGTTGATAGACCTGCGATTTGTAGAGGTGGGCAATCGGTTGCATGTCCACGCCGCCGTCTCCGTACTTTACGAAGAACCCCAGAGAGTGTTCATTCTTGTTGGCGGTGCCGATGACGGCAAACTGTCTGACCTCGGCGTGGTAGTACAAAGTGAGCATCCGTGACCGCTGCTTGAGGTTTGTGGCAGCGACGATCTCCAACATCTCGCGAGGTGGCAAGGGCCGGTTCTCCACCTTCTCATCGGGCGAGACCGCTGTGATGGAGAAGACATTCAGGGTTCCGCCATTCAGCAGATCCTGAGGCAGCACGATCTTCGCTTTCCACCCATTCTCCGCGCTGTACTCCGGAAAGACGCGGCGAATCGCAGCATCGCGGCGGGCGTAACACCCGAAACCGGTCAGAGCCGGCGTGATGTCTTCCAGCACCGGCTCGACACCAAACCTCGCTGCCAGTTCACGCGCATAGACCTCGCTGACAGGATCCGAGTCCTTGTCCGGCATCATGACCGCGACAACGTTGCGCGGCCCGAAGGCGCGGACCGCCAAGGCGAGGACGACCGCCGAGTCGACGCCGCCGCTAATGCCCACGACGCCTCCGCGCCGCAACGATGCGCGCGCCGTCTGTAGTATGAAGCGGCTGAGGCGCGCGGTCTCCTGGCCGGGGTCCAGGTCGAGGGCGTTCTTGCTGAAGATCATAGGCTGAGGGGCTCTCGATGAAACAATATCGCGGGATTGCGGCTGGAGGCGCCTGCGATGCCGTCCATCAGCTCAGGTACCGCTTTTGAATCTTTCCACCGGGCGACTTCGGCAAGTCACTGCGAAACTCGATGTAGCGCGGGAGCATGACATCTTCCAGACGCGCCCGGCAATGGCCCATCACCTGGGCGGCGGTCAGTTTGGCGCCGGGTGCGACGATAAAAGCCTTCACGGCCTGGCCTACCAGCGGATCGGGCACTCCTATCACAGCCGCATCCTGGACGCCTGGTATGGTGTATAACACATTCTCCACTTCACACGGCGCCACCTTCTCACCCCGGCACATAATTATGTCGTCCTTGCGGCTCACGAAGTAATAGTATCCATCCTTGTCGGTACGGAATAAGTCACCGGTATAGCAGATTCGCTCGCCGGGTAAGTGGCCTGGGCGGAAGCGTTCGGCCGAGCGCTCCGGATTGCCCCAATAACCGCGCATAACGTGCCGGCCGCGGACGACCAGTTCGCCAATCTCACCCGGGCCGAGCCGGCAGCCCGACTCGTTTTCGACCCAAAGTTCAGTTCCCGGCAATGGGATGCCGGAGGAGCCAGGCCGGATCTCGGCTTGATCCGGCGGAAGGTACATGGTGCGCGCCACCTCGGTCAAGCCATGCATGAGAAACAACTCAACCTTGGGAAACGCGTGCCGCAGGCGCTTCACATGCTCGACGGGAAGGGCGGCCGATGCATTGGTGAGATATCGCAAACTCGACAGATCGAACCCTTGCAGATCCATTCCCAACATGATCGAGTAAATGGTCGGCACGCCTGCGAAGCCGGTCACTCGCTCCGTGGCCATTCGTTCAAGAACTTCAACGGGGAAGGCGAAGGAGGGTTCGAGCACCAATGTGCCGCCGGTAAGGAAAGTGGCCAGCAACTGGTAGTGCCCATAACTGGACGAAAGTGGAAGGACCGTGAGGATTTTGTCCTCCGAAGAGTTTCTCAGATAGCGCACGATAGCTTGCGTGGCAAAGACGACGTTGCTATGGCCGCACATTACGCCCTTGGGTTCGCCGGTTGTCCCGGAGGTATAGATCAGGCAGGCCAAGTCGAGATCAATGTTGGGACACGGACCTGGCTCAGGCGGCAGGCTGTCCAGGATTCCACCGAAGTCCCAAATGCGCGCCGGCGCCTGAAAGTATTGACCGCCGCGCGTGGAGCAAGCCACGACTCTCAGATCCGGGACCCGGTCAAACAACCGTTCCGGGAGCGGCGAACTTAGCGCCCGGTCATCGGTGAACAGCACCCTGGCCTGGCAATCGTTCAGCACGTGGAGCAGCTTTTCCGCTTTGGCCGAGCGGTTCATCACCGCGAATACACCGCCCGCCTTGACCACGCCGAAGATTCCAACCACCAATTCAACGGAGTTGTTGAGGTAGAGGGCCACGCGGTCGCCGCGAGCCACGCCGAGTTGCCGCAGGGCGTTGGCCATGCGGTCAGCCGCCTGATCCAGCCAGCCGTAGGTGAGCCGCCGCCCCTGACAAATGAGCGCTACCTTGTCAGGTAGCCGGGCTGCGGAGTCACGCAGGAAATCTTGCACCAGCATAGATGTAAGAAGACTCCCGAGTTACTCCTCCTCCAAGGGCCCGGTTGCCCGGCGCAACGCCGGCTGGGTCCGGGGCAGCCGAGGAAGGCGCAAGCGGCTTCGATCTCGAACCTCCACTATCAGCTTGCGCATGAGGGGCCAGCAACGCAAGCGGGGCGCAGGCACTGAATCACGATCAATTGGCGCCAGAATGGACGAAGAAATCTCTAGCTCGGCTAATCCGTGAGCCGGTATCGGGCCAGACCGATCTGCTGAAGACACTTCGCGCAGGACATCAATTCCTTGAGCCCGTACGGTGAGCAGTTCCGGTTCCGGCTCCGGCGCCCCGCACAACCACGGACGATGGACAACAACATGTTGGACGGACGGCGGAATCGAGGCGCGCACCAACCGCGAGCCGAGTTTGAGGTGCAGGACCCCGCCGGTTTGGCGATATTGGTAACTGGTGCGAGCGATTCCCGCCGGGCTGGCCCAGCGCACGCCGGGCAAACTATTCACGATTCCGACAAAGTCTTCAACAAGTTGGCTCCGTTTAGCGAAGTCCCAATGATGGACGGCCAGAACGATAGGTTGCCGCAGGAAGGCTGCCAATCGCACCTCCGTCTGCCATCCATCCTCGGCCCGGATGCGCGGAATGACCGGCGCCGCGTTACGACCAAGCAGAGCAGGCTCCGCGCCGAGAGAAGGATGAAAGGTGTGGTTGCGATTGTGTCTTAGCAGGTGAGCTGCCGTTGCAAAGACGGCCTCGTAACCCAATCTTGCCAGCGGTTCCAACAGGGTAACAGACAGTGCACCATGCGGGCACTCCATCACTCGGCAAGCCTCCAGCCCGGGCAGCCTCTCCAATCGCCGCCAGCGGCGGAGCGCCTGGGCCAGCAGGGCCAGATGATCGCTGTTGGATGGGGGATGCGCGAGTTCCTCATACGTGTGATTGTTGCCATGAAGCACGAGAGAAAGGCGTGGCGCGTTCGTCCGAAACAACTCAATCACGCGGCGGCTGATCCACCAATTGTCGAGAGGCACCGTTGCGATCGAAGCATAGAAGTCGAGCTGCCACGCGGCGGCAGCCAGTCTGCAAAAGTCCAGGTGCCCGTAAGCCGTTGAGTACAAGCTCGGATCATCGATCAGGAGGCACGCAGGTGAAGGCGGCGCCTGCCAGTCCTCCTGACAGGTCAAATTACGAAGGAACTGCAGCAAGGGCAGGAGACGCAGAAATTTACCCGCTTGAAAGTGCTCGAATACGTGATCCTCAGGGCCGAACGCTGGCAGTGACCACGCCACCAAGGTGGTGTCAGCGTCCGCAGTCCGCCTCCGTAACCACACAGGCATCCCTTCTCTAGTCGCGATCACGTCATCGCCAGCGGCCGCCGGCAACGGGAGCATTGGTGTGAACTCCCGTTCCACGAAGCTCCGTCCGCGAAGGCAGGCATCCAGCGAAGGGCTCATGTCGAGGTGGAACCGGGCGCGCGACTCCCGCGGAGCGGACGGATCATGAGCTCGCACGGCTAAGACTGGCAAGCCGGCCGAAACGTGGTTGTGTTCCGCGAATTCCGTGAGGTGCAGTGCAGTCAGGATCAGCGCATCCAGGCCATGCCAGTCACCGTCCGCCCTGGAACAGAATGCGACCGGGAAGAGATTCTCGAGCGCCCGGAAGAGGGGATTGGCCGTCGTTCCGGCGCGATTCCCTCCGAGCCCGATAATCCATTTCCTAGGCACTTCCCCCGATTCCGCCGGCAACACTCGAGCCGGCTCCGCAGCTAGGCCCGGCTTGCTTGCTTTCACGCGTCCTGACCCTGCTACTCAACGTGTCATAAGTCGATCTGCCTCGTCAACTATCTTAAGGTCGTAGGGTGGAGTGGCCAAGGACATACGGCCGACGGCAACCAGTTTACTTTCAGTGGCCTACAGCCAGTTACTACGTCTCTAGATCGGTTGTCCTAGTACGGCGGCCGACTGGGAACTCCGTACCAGCGCCTGAGGCTGCACCCGCAAGCCGGAGACTTGTGGCGGCGGTCGAGGCGCGGGTGATCAAGTTGACGTGGGCCGTACTCAGGATGGGTGGCCGTGCGCTCCAACGCTCGTGGAGTCCCTCCAGGATTCGCAGGTTGGGCTCCACTGGGTCTCGGGACGCGTCGGGGCGTCCTCTTGCTTGGTGCGAGCATGGTTATTCCAGTTTCAGGCGTTGTGTCTTCTTGGCCAATGCGATGAGGGGGGTGTTCAGAAATTCCACCACGGGGCACATGCGCTCAAAGCGGTTGACGATCTCTTGATACGCGTCGGGAGTCTCGGCGACTTTTGGGTCGAGAAGGCGCCAGAAGTACCACTGTTTGCCGCGCAGGAGTTCGATGGCGGGATGGTCCGGCGCGAAGCCTTTCGGGGCGCGCGCGAGTTTCTCGCCTTGGATTTCGCCCGCGGCGTTGATCAGGTGTTTGGAGGCGGCGAGTTTGCGGAACTGTTCGTGGTTGGCGGCAAGGTGATTGCGGAGGGCAAGAAGTTGTCCGGATTCGGCCGAGTACACGCCGCCCGCGAGGCCGAACTCGTCGCCCGCGATGTGGAAATAGAACGCGCCGCCCTGGTTCTTGGGTAAATCGGCGCGGGAAAACAATGCGCCAACGTGGGTCTTGTACGGGGTCTTGTCCGGACTGAAGCGCGTATCGCGGTAAATGCGGAAAATCGCCTTCTTGGGCTCGGTGACATACGCGGGGGCGAAGCGGCCCAAGGCGGCCGACACGGCTGTGACCAACTCCTCCATCGGGGCTTTGACCGAGTGCAAAAAGGTTTCCTTGTGAGCTTCAAACCAATCGCGATTGTTGTTCTTTTTGAGTGCGCGAAGGAATCTGCGGGCTTCCGGCGGGAAGCCTCGGAACGGGGATTTCATTCCACTGCCTCTCCTATAATCGAAAGGAATGCCGCTCCAGGAGACGGTAGAGCGTCTCACCAACATCCCAGATTTGAAAGTCGTTCGCAACGAGCCGTTAGGGCGGCATACCCGCTTCGGCATCGG
>JADZCI010000269.1 GCA_020851655.1 Bryobacterales bacterium | reverse complement strand
CCCTTGTTGGCGGGTTGCATCGCCATGCCGGGGTTGGGCAGGCTCAGGCCCGTGTTCACGGCGGCCCACTGGGTGTGGTTCAGCGAGTTGAAAGTCTCCCAGCGAAGCTGCACGTTCATGCGCTCGGTGATTCTGAAGTTCTTGTACAGCGACAGGTCCCATTCGTTAATGCCGGGCAGCCGGATAACCGTCTTGCCCAGGTTGCCGAGCGACCCGTCCAGCGGACGGCCGAAGGCGTAGACGTTGAAATAGTTGTAGCGGTCGCGAGTCTCGGGGTACAGTTGCGCGCCCAGGTAATTGGCGCGAATTCCGCCCACCGTGGCGCCGGCGTTGCCGTTGGAACTAATGCCCGCCGGGGGGCCGTTCCAGAAGCGCGTGATTCCGTTGAACTGCCATCCCGCCAGCACGGTTTTGACAAACGGGTTCGAATTGCCGGCGAAGAAAGGCAGCTCATACACCCAATCGATGGTCGCAATATGGGACCGGTCGTAGGCGGTGAGACCGTATTCGCGGCGGCGGTTGTACGCGTAGCCCAGGCTGGTGGTATCGCCGTCGACGATCCCAAAAGTCTTCGACCACGTGTAGTTGAAGTTCGCCGTGAGGTTGCGCGCAAAACGGCGGCTCAAGCGCATCTGGAGCGCATTGTAGTTGCTGGTCGCTCCGTATTCGGTCATGGTGATGTTGGTGAAGCCTTTGTACGCGCGCAGCGCGTTGGTGGTGTTGTTGACCGAAGCCAGAACGCCCGGCTGGAGCGTGTAGCCCAGCGGCAGCATGTTGATGTCGCGGCGGTATTGCAAGTGCCGCCCGGCGTTGGCTACGTAGGACGCATCGAGCGACATACGCCAGGGCAATTCCCGCTGGATTCCGAACGACCACGCGTAAATGGTCGGGATCTGGCCGGCATTGTCAAAGGTGGAAAGTCCCACCGGGAACCGGACTCCCTGCGACACGAGCTGCGGGCCGAGATTGTCTATGTTGCCCACGTACACCGACGGTGTATAGGACAACGGTGGATTGCCCAGACCATCGAAATTGTTCGCGTTCTGGCGGATGCGCTCGTAGAAGATTCCACCTCCGCCTCGAATCGAGGTCTTGCCATCGCCAAACGGATCGTAGGCGAAGCCGAAACGCGGTCCCCAATTATTGTACCGGTGCTCGGCAAAGCCAAGAGGTATTCCTTTTGTGCCTTCTTGAACCAGCCCGTTGAAAGGATCGCCGATGCCGGGGACAATCGAACCGTTCCGCAAACCGGACCGGGTATCGATTTGCACGGCCTTGGTGGGATCGTAAAGGCGCGGATCGAAGTAATTCTGAAGGAACTGGCCATAAGTGTATGTCGGTCCCAGATAAGCCCACCGCATGCCGAACTCGAGGTTGAGCCTGCGGCTGACCTTCCAACTGTCTTGCGCGTACCACTCAAACCCGTAGAACTTGAACGAGCCGTAATACCGTCCGTTGGTCTGCGAGACCGACGTATAGTTGCCGAGCAGCATGTTTGCGAACGTGTTGCCGGTGTCGTTGATGTTCTCGACGTTGGAGCCGAAGTTCAGGTTGGGCACATCCGTCCAGGACGGCTGCTGCCCGTTGAGGTTGAAATTGAAAAACCCGCCGAATTTCAGCGAGTGCGAACCGCGGACGACGGTGAAGTTGTCGGTGAACGCAAACTGCTTGGCTTCTGAGAGCCAGCCCGACGGGAACCCGCCGTAGTTGCAGGACCCCACTCCACAATTGAACCGCGGGAAACGGTTCCTCAGGTTCACATCGTTGTAGAGTTCCTTGTAGGTAAAGCCCAGTTTGTCCTTGTCCCATATGGAAGCATCCACGTCGGTCGTGTTGTCGACGAGTTGCGTCAGCCGGTTGTAGCCGAAGATGAACTCGTTGGTCATGGTCGGTGAGATCACATTCACCAGGTTGTAAGACCACGACGAGCCGGGCTTCTTGCGGAACTGCGGGAAAATCGGCGATGGCAGCGTCGCGAAAATCCCCAGCGATTGGGTTTCCTGCTGCGCGTCGTCCGCCCAGCGGAAGAAGAAGTTCATCTTGGAACTGATGGCCCAGTCGATGCGGGCCACCTTCGCATCCTTCTCAAAACCGTAGTTCTGCTGGTACGGATGGCGCACGGCTTCCGGCGTGCCCGGCGTGCCGGGATCGCCCGCGACGTTGAAAAACTTCAAGACATTGATGAAGCCTGCCGCGTTCCGGGCCCACTCGTTGCGCGGAACGATGTTGCCGATGTAGGGGACGCCTCCGATGATGCGGCCGTTCGGTTCCCGCACCACGGTTCCCGGACGGAAGACCTGCCCCACCTTATAACCGGTCGGTTGACCCGCGCTGGTGGTCAAATCCTGGTTCCGGTACAGGCGGCTCAGATCGCCGTTGAACAGATCGGGGTGTGGGAGGTCCACAAAGCTGCCGCCGATCGGACGTGAAGCCCTCGTCCCCTCGTAGTTGAAGAAGAAGAAGAGCCGCGGATCGGTTCGCGTGGATACTTTCGGCAGGTAGATCGGGCCGCTCAGGTTGCCGCCGTATTGGTTGAACCTCAGCTTGGAGACTTTGCCGGTGGTGTCGAACGGGCGGCGCGCGTCCAGGGCATTGTTGCGGAAAAATTCGTATGCCGTTCCGTGGAACCGCTTGCCGCCGCTCTTGGTGTTGATGGAGATGAACACCCCTGGGTTGCGGCCGTACTCGGCGTTGAACGTGGATGTCTGCACCTTGAACTCACCGACCGCGTCGAGAGAGATCTGCGTAAACTGCCCGTCGTTGGCGCCGACGTCGGTGTTGATCGTGCCGTCCAGGAACACGTTGTTCATGGAACCGCGAAGACCGTTGGTGTTGAAAGCGTCGGTGTTGTTGAACGCAAGCCGGAAGTTGGAACGGTCGTTTGAGACCACACCGGGCAGCGTTCGCATCAAGCTTTGGAAATCGCGCCCGTTCAGGCTCAGCTCAGTGACCTGGCGGGAGTCCACAACGAAGCTCTTATTGGCGGTCGAGGTTTCCACCATCGGCACATCGGCTTCCACCGTGACCGAGTCGGCGGTTTGCCCGATTTGCAAAGTGACCGCGCCGAGGTCCATGATCTGGTTCTGGTCGAGTTGCAGCCCTTTCCGTTCCATGGTGCGAAATCCGGCGACTTCGCTCTTGACGGTGTACCGTCCGGGCAAGAGATTGCGTAGAAAGAAGGTTCCGTCGGTGGCCGAGACGGTTTCGCGCACCACGATGGCCTTCTCTTCGTCGGTGGCGGTGATCTTCGCGTTTGGGATCGCTCCCCCGCTCGGATCGAGCATAACGCCCTGAATCGTTCCGGTCTGTGCGATCGCCGCCGCGCAGCACAGAAACAGGACAAGAATGGCAAACAGGCTAATGCGAGACATTGTGCTACTCCTGATTGGGTCTGGCTAACCAGCAACCCGCGTTGAGAGGCAACGTATCACAGTGCCGCATCCAAATTCAAGGGCGGCTAGCCCGACTGGCGTAGCCCAAAACCGCCAGGCTCGGGAGCGTGTCTCAAGGAGCGGTCAGAAACCGCAGGATCTCCTTCATCGTGCGCTCGCCTTGACTGGACGTGAACATGAACTGGGCATGCTCGGAGCACTCCAGAACGATCATTTCTTTCGGCTCGGGAGTCTTTTCGAAGTCGGCGCGAATCCTCGGGAGTCGTGGAATGTCGCGCGGTCCGAGATCATTGCGGCACAGCAGAAACAGCTTACGGCCCGTCAGCTTGGGGGCGTCGCCGCCGGCCTCGGACCCAAGAAGAATCAGACGTTCGATCTGACCCGGCGCCGCGGCGGAGGCGCTGGCCAGCGCGCCGCCTCCCAAGCTGCCGCCCAAGCCGTATATGGTGGGCGTTCCGGCCGTCCTCAGATATGTCACGGCTGCTAAGACGTCCAGGTGCAGCGGGGCGGTATAGATGTCGGCGGAACCGGGCCCTTTGGATTGGCCGTAGCCGCGCAGATCGATTGCCAGGACACGAAACCCGGCCGCTTCCAGCGCTCGTGCCTGCTCCGGCCAGCTTTCTTTGTTGAACCGCCCGCCATGGACCAGGATGACTCCGCGGCGGCCCTTGCCGTACAGGTCTCCCTGAATGAGCCCACCGTCTTCAGTGGGAAACGTCACTGGCTCCGGCGGAGGAGGGCTCTGTGCGAGTACCGGGGCAACGAGTGTTAAGCCCAGCAGCAATCCGGCCGGCCACATTTCGACAGTGTAACCCGCCAATGTCACCTTGCAGCCGAAAACGGCATCATATAAGTGTGCCGATGTATGAATACCGCTGCGAAAAGTGCGGGAAAACCTTTGAGAAGCTCCGCCGTATGTCCGATGCCGACAAGGACTTAGAGTGTCCCGACTGTCATTCGGAAAAGGTCGAACGGCAGGTATCGGGGTTTGCCATGACCGGTTGCGGCGGCGGCAGCGGCCGTTTTCGGTGAGCGACCTGACTCACGCGGCCAGTTTGGCCGCCTCCTCACTCTCACAGGGACATCAGGAAAACGAGTAACGCCGCGCGCTCGGCGGCGGATGCCGAGATGTAGCGTTCCACCACGGTGCGCGCCTCGCCGCCGTGGCGGCGAATCGCCTGGTCCGGTGTCGCTACGCTTCCATCGTGAAGCAAAGGCTTCCGGAACCTGAGGCCCCACAGCGCGGGCGTGCGAATCTCGCTGGCTTGCGCGGCCGCCTGCGGGATGCCGTCCCCCGTGCCAACGTCGTGGAGCAGAAGATCCGAATACAACCGGACTGGTTTCTGATCGAACAGCGGATTCGAGTGGCGCCCAGTCAAGAGAGCGGGCGTGTGGCATGACGCACACCCAAAGGTCCGGAACAACGTCTCTCCATTGCGGGTTTGATGGTTCTCCGGTCCTCTCGCAATGGGCGCCAGCAAGCGCATGAAATTTTCGAAGTTGTCGATTCCGCGCAAACCCGTCCGGCGATCACGGACATCTTCAACGCCTCTCCTTGGCGGGCTGCAGAGCGCAAGCGTTGGGGCATCGACGCCGAGCGCCACCTCGTCCGGGAAGAGATCATTGGTGATGCCCATCTCGTTCCGGTAGGCGTCGGCGGCAAAGGCGAGCAGGGTAGCGTGCTGAGCTTTCCAGCCGAAGCGGCCGATTCTCCCGCGACCCGATGCCACGTCAGTGATCCTGGCCGCCCGGCCACGGATTCCATCAACGTCCCGGTCTTCGGGATCTTCGAGCGCGATGATCGCTTCATCCGGGATCGCCTCGACGAGCCCGGCTCCAAACACCGGAATCGGGGCCCTCCTGGCGAGCACGTTGGCTTCAGGCGGTATCCGCACCTGGCAGAGATGCCCTGGAATCGAAAACAGGTGAAAGAGCGTGCCGCCATTCAACTCTGTGAAATTCCCTTCGCCATCGGCGTGCCCGGCCCGAACCTCGGTCATGGTGCTGATTCCACCGATTGCCGGGACGCTGTGGCAGACGGCGCAACTGGTGCCGTTGAAAGCCGGGCCCAGGCCGTCTTCGGCGGTTTCCACTTCGGTGAAATCCTCCAACCCCATGCGGAACTGTTCAAATTCAACCGCGGTAATGTCTGGCAGCGGGTCGCCGGGCAGCGTCTGGCGCGCAGTGGACTGTCCGGACAGCCAGGCTACGCCGAGGAGTGCGGCGAGAGCCATGAAGAACCTCGTCATACCGGTGCTCCTACTTGACCTCAATGGTGCCGCGCATCAGGTTGTGCCCGGCGCCGCAGGGCCGCGAACATTCGAAAACGAACTTGCCTTTCTCTCTGGCAATGAAGCGTACGCGGGCTTCGCCCCGGCCCAGCGGCGGGATCGCCACGTCGATCCCCGCGCCGGGTACGCGGAAACCATGGTCCGTGTCTTCGCTGGTCAATACGAATTCGACGAGTTCGCCCTGCTTGACCGTCACCTTCGAAGGATTGAACGTGAACCGCTCGGCCGAGATCGAGATCACCCGGTCCGGCTTCCGCTCCGCGTCATTCTGCGCCTGGAGGAGCCCCCACGCGGCCACGAACGTGAGAAGGAGTCTCATCAAAACCACCATCCAATTCCAAGGTTGACGCCATTCAGCGAATTCACCACGCGGCTCTGGCTTCTGTTGAAGACGTAATCGAATTTCACGGCAATGTCGGGAACAGGCTTGTAAGTCAATCCGGTTACCCACGACGAGCGGTTGAACTGCTGCAAGGGAAGGTAGCCGGCGGGCATGGCCTGCTGCGTGTTGTACCGCTCAAATCGGGCGAACGCGATGACGTCGTGGCGGAACCGCCGCGGCAACACGTGCAGCGCCGGTTCAATGTAATAGCCGCGCATCTGGCTGGCCACGTTGGGGTTCACGCCGGTCTGTTGCCGCAATCGCTGGTTGAGCGCGCCCGCTGCGGAAACCCAGGTGTTGGCGAAAAGTCCGCGGAGATCCAGCCGCCGGTAGCTGTAGCGGCCGTCGAAACTGGCAATCGTGACTCGTGGATTGATACCCGGGGTGTTGTACCCGGCCAGACCGCTATAGAGACTGGCGCCAAGCGCGAGCCGGCGGACACCGGCATACTCCAGTCGCACCACTGTGGCGGGATTGCGCATGGATGCATCAAACCCGGAACTCTTGCCTTCGGCAATCCCGAACTCGGCATTGAACCGGCTGGCATCGAGAGCCGAAGTCAGGTAGGTCCGGTATCGGAAACCCCTTCCGAGGTCACCGGTGAAGCCGAAGCCCAGTTCGCGCCACGTCGTGGGGATGATGATGGACTCTACGAACGGACGCTCCACGCCGTTGAACGCCGGAGGTTCATGACGCTCGTTGATGATGCCGACGGGAGTGAGCAGCATGCCCGCGCGCAGGTTGAACTTGGGCGTGATCAGAAAGTCGAGGTAGGCCTGCTCGAGCGCCACCTCTCCCGACTCTTCCCCGCCTTCCACCAGGGAATGTTCCACTTCCAATTCGCTCCAGAACTTGATCCGGTCTGAGAAACTGTGGCCGAACAGGAGCACGAAGCGATGGAAGTCCGGACGGAAGGAATCACCGGACAACTTGTTCACGTGGAAGTCCATGTAGCCCGCTACCGGGAGCCGCGTCTCCGAGTCGGCGGCCTTTTGGAAGTCGCCGCTGACCGAAACCGGTTGCAGGGCGGGCCCGGCTTGGGTGGGAGCAAAGGCTGACGGTGGCGGTGTGGCCGGTGCGGCTTGCGCCGCTACCGCGGTTCTGGCTGTCAAGGCCTGGTCCAGGCGGGCCTCCAGCGCATCAAGCCGTTGGATGAGCGTGAGCTCAGGCGCGGGAACGAACGCGGGGTCGAGCTGCTTCATTTTCCGCTCCAGGTCCGCGAGCCGTTTCTCCAGGTCTGGCGGATTCTGAGCGTGGACAGTTAATAAGCCCAGCGTCACCATAAACAGCACCAGCGCCCAGCGCTTCACCGGCATCCCAGATCCGGGTGTAGCTTGCATGAATGCCCAAGTATTAACTATAGTGAATCAGAAGTCAATAACTATGATTGACACACCCGCCAATCCCGCCAGCCTGCCGGAAAGGGCAGGACCGTGAACATTACCGTCTCAAAGGAGAACTACCTGAAGGCAATCGCCGAAGCGGAGTCCGAGGGCGAAGCGGTCATACCGGCGACCTTGTCCCGGTGGCTCCAGGTCTCTCCTCCGGCGGTGACCGCGGGCGTCCGCCGCCTCAAGCGAGACGCTTTGATCCGGACGGAGAAGGAAGGCACCATTACGCTGACGAAAGCTGGGCGGACCATCGCCGACCGGTTGCTCTTGCGGCACCACCTTATCGAGAGGATGTTGACCGAGATTTTCGGCATGGGATGGCATCAGGTGCACGACGAAGCGGAACGGCTGGAACACGCCGTGTCGGCGGATTTCGAGAAGAAGCTCCTGGCTGTCCTGGGCGCGGAAAAACCTTGCCCCCACGGGAACCGCATCGCTTCCGACACTCCCGCGGACCGGAGAAAGCGCGGCTGGATGCCGCTGCACGAGGTGGCCAGCGCTGGAGAATTTGTGGTGGTCAGCGTCTTTGAACGCGACAGAAAGCTCCTCGAGTTTCTGGAAACCCTGGGACTGCGGCCGGGCACATGCCTGCGCTGGAATGGCCGGAACTATGACGAGACCGTTGACCTGACGGTCGGCGGAAAGCGTATTCCGCTGGGCGGGCCGGCGGCGCGCAGAATCTGGGTTGCCTCTGCCCCACGCCGGTCCGGCGCATCAGGGCCGTCTTCGCACCGGCTCCCAAAGCAACGCCAAAGCGGGCAGGACCAGGAGCGTCAGAAGAGTTGACGTGACCAGCCCTCCGATGACGACCGTAGCGAGCGGCCGCTGCACCTCGGCCCCGGCGCTCGAGGAGAGCGCCATGGGCAGGAATCCAAGGCTCGCGACCGAGGCCGTCATCATGACAGGGCGAAGCCGGGACAACGCTCCCAGCCGCACGGCGTTTTTCCACACCATGCCGGCCTCATGATTCTGGTTGATGAACGCCAGCATCACGACACCGTTGAGCACCGCCACGCCGGAGACGGCGATGAATCCGACGCCGGCGCTCATCGAAAAGTTCAAGCCTCGCGCGAGCAGAGACAGCACGCCGCCGGTAACGGCAAAAGGAATCGCCGTGAACACCAGTGCCGCCTGGCCCACCGAATGAAACGTGACGAACAACAACACGAAGATCAGCAGAAAGGTCAGCGGCGCGACGATCATCAACCGGGCGCGGCCCGAGTCAAGGTGCTCCCACATGCCGCCCCAGGCCATCAGGTAACCTGGCTTGAGCTTGACGGCCTTGTCAACGCGCGCTTGCGCCTCTTGGACGAAGCTGCCGATGTCCCGCCCGCGCACGTTGGCCTCAATCGAGATGCGGCGCTGGCCGTTCTCGCGGCTGACTTCCTGCGGGCCCTCTTCATTGCGCAGCGCCGCAACTTGCGCGAGCGGAACGTTTTGGCCGTCCGGTGTGCGGACCAGGAGGTTTTCAAAGTCGCTGGCCCTTCCGCGCGCCGCCGGGTCGAACCGGACCACCAACCCGAACCGCTTGAACCCTTCGAGAATCCGGCCCGCGTCGGATCCGGCAATCGCAGTCTGGATGATCTCCTGTATGTCTGAAACGTTGATGCCGTAGCGGGCGATCGCTTCCCTATTGGGCCGGATGCTGAACACCGGCTGGCCGGTGAGTTGTTGGACCTTCAGATCCGCAACACCGCGTACCGGGGCCAGTGTTCTGGCGACCCGTTCGGCCTGCGTTCGCAACTCGTCCAGATCTTCTCCAAAGATCTTGACCACGACATCGGAGCGGGACCCGGCGCCTTCGATCAGTTCCATCATTCTGAATTCGATGGGTTGGGAGAAGCTGTAGGCCATGGTCGGCAACTCCTTCAGCTTGGCCGCCATCTTCTCCACCAGTTCCTCGCGGTTGGATGCCGATGTCCACTCTTGGCGAGGTTTGAGCAGCACGTAGGTGTCGCTCAGGTTCACGCCCATGGGGTCGGTCGCGATCTCCGGTCTGCCAATCCGGGTGACGGTTCCGGTGACCTCGGGAAACTCCTTCAGCGCGGCTTCCATCGCGTTTGTCATCTTGACCGATTCCGGAAGCGAGACCCCTGGCAGGCGCATCGCGTTGATGGCCAATGCGCCCTCTTCCAGTTTGGGAAGGAACTCCGAACCCAGGCGCGTGGCCATCACCCCGGTGATGGCGACCAACGCGAGCGACACAACGATAATCAGCTTCCGGCGTTGCAGCGTGAAGTCGAGGATAGGAGTGTAACGGCGCTGAAGCCAGGCAACCACCGGGTTCAGATCGCCGGCCGGTCCGTGTTTCTCGTCTCCGGAGTGCGTCGTCCCCTTGCCTTCCTTCAGGAAGATCGCGCAAAGGGCTGGAATCAGCGTCAGGCTGAATACCAGCGCGGCCGAGAGCGCCAGGATCACGGTCAGCCCCATCGGCCGGAACATACGCCCCTCCATGCCGGTCAGGGAAACGATGGGCAGGTATGCGGCGATGATCAGGATCTCGCCGAACTGGCTGGCCTTTCGCACCTCGACGCTCGCCGACAGGATGGTGGCGCGCCTTTCGGCGCCGGTGAGAGCGCGCCCCAGCCGGCCCCGTTCGCTGCTGAGGCGGCGCACACAGTTTTCGACGATGATCACGGCGGCGTCGACGATCAGGCCAAAGTCGATCGCTCCCAGGCTCATGAGGTTGGCCGAGATGTTGAACTGCCGCATGCCGATGATGGCGACCAGCATCGACAGCGGTATCGCGGCCGAGACGATCAGGCCGGCGCGAACCTGAAGCAGGAACAGGAACAGGACCGCGCCGACGATCAGCCCGCCTTCAGCCAGGTTCTTCACCGCTGTCCGGACGGTCTGGTCGATCAGCGTGCGCCGGTCGTAGAAGGTATCGATCTCGACACCCGGCGGCATGGCGCGGTTCAACTCGTTCAGGCGATCCACCACGCGGGAAGCGACCTGCCGGGAGTTTTCGCCCTTGAGCATCATCGCCACCCCGAGCACGGTCTCACCCTGCCCATCTCTGGTCGCCGCTCCCTGACGGATCTGCGCGCCATAGCGGACGGTGGCCACCGAACGGACGTACACAGGAGTGCCGCCTTGCTCGGCGACGACCACGTTCTCGATGTCGCGTAGGGACTCGATCAAGCCAACGCCGCGGATCAGGTGCTGTTCGCCCCCCTGCTCAAGGTAGGCCCCGCCGACATTGCGGTTGTTCTTCTTGAGCGCCTCGATCACCTGGGGCAGCGCCAGATGGAAGCTGACCAGCCTGGCTGGATCGACGAGCACTTCATACTGCTTTTCCTCGCCTCCATAGCTGTTCACTTCGATTACGCCGGGAACGGTGCGAAGTTGCGGTTTGATGAACCAGTCAAGCAGAGTTCGCAGTTCCGTCAGGCTATAGCCGCGCGGCGCGCCGCGCTGAACGTTCAAGGTGAACTGAACGATTTCGCCCAGACCCGTGCTCACCGGCGCGAGTTCCGGAACGACTCCGTCCGGCAACTGCTGTTGGGCCTCCATGAGCCGTTCGAGCACGAGTTGCCGCGCCCGGTAGATCTCCACGCCGTCGTCGAACACGACCGTGACCTGCGAAAGCCCGAATTGCGATATGGAGCGCAGCTCTTCCTTTCGCGGCAGGTTGCTCATCGCCACCTCGATCGGGAAAGTCACGTATTGCTCCATTTCAAGCGGCGTGAAAGAAGGGGCCTTGGTATTGATCTGGACTTGGTTGGTCGTTACGTCCGGAACCGCATCGATCGGCAGATCGAAAGCCGCGTACAAGCCGGCGGCGGCAACGAGGCAGGTCAGCGCGACCACGGCGTAGCGGTAGCGGATGCTCCAGGCGAGCACATGGTCAATCATGG
>JADZCI010000268.1 GCA_020851655.1 Bryobacterales bacterium | reverse complement strand
GCCGGCGGGCGGCGTCCGTATTCGCAGACTTCGAATGCTTGCGCGTAGCGCGCTTTGCGGCCCTTTTCCTCGCCTTCAAATTTGACGAGCAGGTTGCGGTAACGGTCCGCTTCCGAGGCGAAGCGGCGGGCGAGGTTCTGGCGCACGTCGGCATCCCGTTTCTGGCGGCCGGCGGGGTCTTCGGGATAGATTCCGGCATAGCCGTTCGCTCCGCCTTCGTGGATTTGAGACACCATGACGAGCAATGCGTCGAGGGTGGGTTCGATGACGTCGTCGATGGAGATGGCGATGTCGGGCGTGAACGGGTTGGGGCGCTGGAAACGGTCCGAGGTATAGAGGAAGACCGGGTTCTTTTTCAGGAACGGAACGTCCGGGGCAAAGAACGGCACGGTGACCATGTAGGCCGAATCCTGAACGAGGATCGAGGTGTAGCGGTGATCGGGATGGTAGTCGTTGGGCCGGTTGGTGATGACGATATCGGCATTCCACTGGCGAATGAGGCGTGTGATGGTGCGGCGGGTTTCGACGGAGGGGATGATTTCGCCGTCATGGATATCGAGGACTTCGGTGGCGACACCCAGCCGGCGTCCGACCTCATTGACTTCTTTGACGCGGCGCTGGGCGAGCGGGCCGCCGGCGATTTGCCAGTGGCCGATGTCTCCGTTGGTGCAGGAAACGAGTTTCACGTGGTGTCCGGCTTTGGCCCATTTCATGGCGACGCCCGCGCCGCGGTATTCGGCATCGTCGGGGTGCGCGCCAAAGACGATGATGCGCAGCTTGCCGTCGGAAGCGGGTTGGGCGGGCTGCGGCGCCGGGGCCGCATGCGTGGTGGAGATGCGCCCAAAGGGAGCGCGAACGAGGAAAGCGGCGGCGGTCAGGCCCGCCAGGGTCAGACAGATGGTGGTCAGGGTCGATAACGGCTTCATGTAGAGTCACGATCTCACGTTTTGGCGTTCGAATCCACTCGGCCGGTGGCGGGTGTGAGGGCGCGGCTTCCCTGGAGCAGGCTAGTTATCTGCAATTAGTAACAGTGTTGTCCGGTTTGGCTGAGAGATGGTACCGGAACCACCAGCCGTTGCGCGATCCGTGTTTGAGCGCGAGGCTTGGGACATGGCCGGGAGCGCGACGCAGCTCAATTCCTGTGTACATGGATTGCGCGGGATCGCGCTGAGCCTGGTTTTTCTGGTTCACTGGGCGCAGCAGGTACAGTGGACGGCGCCGCGAGGTTCGGCGCAGCGGGCGATTGCCGATTTTCTGAACGATGCGGGAGGCGCGGGGACGGACCTGTTTCTTGTGCTGGCGGGTGTTTATACCTGCCGGTCTTTAGCGCGGCGGGACGTGAAGTGGACCGCGTACACGTGGCGGCGGATCGAGCGGCTGTATCCGCTGTATGCGGTGGTACTAGTGCTGCAACTGGTGTTGCTTTCGGCATGGCCCGGATTGACGCATGAGACGCGGGACTGGGCCAAGCCCGGGCCTTTGATCCTGAACCTGCTGCTGGCTGCGCCGCTGGCCGGGCAAAGTCCGGTGGTCCGGCAATCATGGACGTTGACGTACATTTTGCTGTTTGGGGCCGTCATGGCGTGGATCTACGACGAGTTCGAATTGCGGCGGCATCGCGACGTGTGGGTGGACATTGCGCTGGTGGGCATCGGGACGCTGGCGCTGGCAGGCGCAACGCGTGTTCTCGATCCGTGGCGGTGGGCGATGCTGCCGGCCGGCGCGGCGGCCTGGAGCCTGCGGGACAAGATCCGCAATGTGGCGCGCAATCGTTTTGCCGCGGGCTCAGTCGTGCTGGCGCCGGTGATCGCCGTTTTCTATGCATTGTCGAAACGCCACGGAGCACTGATCCCGGACGGTCTTCATGGAATGGTTCTGACGTGGCTGCTTTCGCTGGCCTTTTCCGTATGCATGCTGGCGCCGCTGCTGTCGCGCCACAATCCGCGATGGTACAACTCACTCTTGCGGTCCAAGCCGCTGCAACTACTGGGGAGCTTGAGTTTTTCGTTCTACCTGCTGCATCCGTTTGCGGCCAAGGCCTTCGCTGCCGGACTGAGCCGCGCAAGGATGAGTTGGGTGGGGCTGCTGGTTCTGACCGTGCTGGCTTACGCGGCCGCCGCCGGTCTGGCATTGCTCGCCAACCGGGTGGTGGAGTGGACGCGTGTGATTGGAGCGCCGCACGAGGCGGTGGAGCGGGCAGCGGAGCGGGCAGCGGCGTAGGTTGGGAGCGATCAGCTATTAGCTATCAGCTTTCAGCTATCAGCTTTCAGCTAGCGGTTGAGCGCTGGCGGTTGAGCGGCGACCGCTGAACGCTGACGGCTGATCGCTGATAGCTTTATGGCTTACTGCTTCGGTTGTCCGGGCTTGGGCGGAACGACTTCGCCGGGGCGGCGGAGCGTGGGCGGCTTGCGGGTTGCGGGTTTGGCGGGTTGGCCGGGCTTGGCGGGCGCGGCGCCCGGGGTTTCCGCGGCTTTGGTATCTTCGGTCTTTGGTTTTTCGGGCGGCGCAGCCATTGTCTTGCGCTCTTCTTCGATGGCCTTTTCGCGTGTCTCCACGTTGCGGATG
>JADZCI010000267.1 GCA_020851655.1 Bryobacterales bacterium | reverse complement strand
CGGAATACTGTTCCAGGCGCGATAGCGCTTCGCCGCGATTGAGCCAGCACGCGGCTAACCCATAACAGAGCGCCGGGTGGTCCGAAAAGGGCAATTGCTCGCGCAACTCGCGCGCCTCATCAAAGCAGCGGACGGCTTCCTCGATTGCGGCTTTCTCAGCCTGCTCCATGAGCCGGATGCCCCGGTTCATCAGGACCGAAGCCTGTGCGTCGACGGCGTCCACATTCATCCGAACGCCTCGACCGGGTTGCTGGAGACAAGGGCGCGCTGAACCACGTCGCTGAGCTTGGGCAGGAAGTCTGTGTAGATGTAGGTATAGCCGCGGTAGTCGCCTCCGCCCGGTTCTCCCGGGCGGAACCAGCCGGAATCCTGAGAGACAAGGGTCCGGTCCAGGCGCCCTTTTTGCCGCATCCAGGAGACACATTCCAGGTGCCAGGCGGCGGTCTTCTCGTTAATGCCGTCGAACTCGACCCAGGCCCCCGCTTGCGCCACGTGTTCGTGAAACCGGTGGTCCTTCTCGTTCTGGGCGTGAACCCAGACAAACTTGTCGAGAGGGCAATTGAGACGCGAAAGAATCTCCAACTGCTGAATCGCGGCAGGTCCGCCTCCGGATGTGTGCGAGGCGATCGTCATTCCCGTCTCTTTGGCCGTGATCGAAGCGGCTTCGACCAGCTTCGTGTCGATCGCATCCAGCGGCGCGCTGTTGACGCCGGTCTTGATGAAACGCGGCTTGATCTCGCTGCGAAACTCGGCCACCCAGCGGCGCGCCAATTGCTCCGCGCTTTCGTTGCTGGCGTAGCCGGGAACATACTTGTGACCGGCCGCGCCGTAGATTCCCGTGTTGGTCCAAATCTCGAGGCCGGCCGCGTCAGACAGGCGGCGCAGGAGCGCCGGATCCCGGCCAATAAAGTTGGGTGTGCATTCCTGCAAGCGGCGGCATCCATATCGCAAGAGTTCACGCACCTTGGGTAACGCGGCACGATAGGCCTCGCCGGGGTCGTAGTTCGCTCCAGTGAAGTTCACCAGGATGTGCTCGTGAACCAGAATGCTGCGTTCCGGCAGCGTGAGAGCCCCGAGGAGGAAATCGCGGCGGCGCATCGGGCTCAGTCGCCAATGGCGGCCACGTGGCCCCGGGTACGGTAGTAGAGCCGGTTGTTCGAGATAGCCGGCGTCGCCATCACGGTTTCCCCCATTGCGTTTTTTGCCACCTGCCGGAAGCTCTCGCCGTGCTCGACGACAAAGACGTCGCCTTCCTCGCTCGCAAAGTAGAGCTTATTGCCGGCCGCGACAGGAGAGGAACTGTAGCCCGATGTGCCCACACCCAGCCTTTGTTCGTAGAGCTTCTCGCCCGTCTTGGCCCGGTAGCACTTCAGAATGCCGCGGTCGCTGCAACTGTAGAGCAGATCGCCATAGATCAAGGGCGTCTGCATGTAGGCGCCGTTCCGCTCGACGCTCCAGGCGATATGCGCGGTGGAACGCTCGCCGCCGCGTGGCGTGATATCCCCGGCCGCCTCCGGACGAATCGCGTACAGCGGGGCCTTGCCGCCGTGCGCATTGGTCACGTAGATCAATCCATGCGCGGTGACGGGCGCGGGTACGGGGATGTCACCCTCGCTCCGCAAGCGCCACAATTCCTCGCCGGATTCGAAGTCATAGGACGCAATCCACGGCCAGCCGTTTGTGACGATCTGCGTTCGCTGTCCCGCCCGCACCACCGACGGAGTGCTCCAACTACGCTCGGAGGTTCCGGTTCGCGGCGTTCGCCAGACCTCGGTCCCATCCTTGGTTCGCAGCACCGCCAGGAAAGGGTCCTTCTTACAATCGGCCTGGAGGACAATGCGGCCGCTGGCCAGAACAGGCGAACTCGCGAAGCCCCATTGCAATTCCGGCTCAGGGCCCATGTCGAGGATTCCCAGGTCGCGCGACCACAGCAGATCACCCTTGAGGCTGTAACAGTAGAGCCCCTCGGACCCGAAGAAAGCGGCCACGATCTCTCCGTTGGTCGCCAGGGTCGTGTTGGCGTGTGTGGCCTTGGTGTGGCGCTGGACCTTGGGCAGACCCTTGTGGGCCGTACGCTCCCAAAGAATCTTGCCGGAGTTCTTGTCGAGACAGTAGACCTTCCAGGATTGCTCCGCGCTGTCGTTGGCTGAATCTCCGTCGCCGTAGAGTCCGAGACGCAGGGGGGATTCTCCGCGCGTGCGAACCGCTGTCGCCACCAGAAGGCGTTCGTCCCAGATGACCGGGCTGGAGTGCCCCAATCCGGGAATAGGCGTTTTCCAGCGAATCCGGCTGATCTTTCCCGCCGATTCGTCGGCGTTCCACTCCATCGGAACATCGCCTTCGGCTACTCCGGACGCCGAAGGACCGCGAAACATCGGCCAATGAACCGTGGCCGCGGCAGTCGCCGCCCGCACCGCAAACGGGGTCCAGAGAAACGTCCGCCGCCTCATCCCCTTATCCTAAGCGTTCTGCCTGGGCGTGTTACTGCTTGATGATCGTCCCATCCCGGCGGCGGACTTCTCCCCAACCGCCGTTGTATGGCTGCCGGCTGTCCCGCTCTCCGAAGCCAAACGGATATTTCCTGGCCGCGGCTTCGTTTACTTCGATGCCCCAGCCCGGGGTCTCGTTGGCGTAGTAGTAGCCGTTCTCGAGCTTCGGGCAGCCCTCGAAGACTTCCTTGACGCGTTCCGGGAAGTTGTAGGACTCCTGAATTCCGAAGTTGTAGCAAGCCGTGTCCAGCGCGATGTTGGCGGCATGCCCGATAGGCGAGACGTCGCCGGGTCCGTGCCAGGCTGTGCGCACGTTGAACATTTCACCCATGGCCGCGATCTTGCGGCATGGCGTCAGACCACCCGCCTGCGAGACGTGGATACGGATATAGTCGATCAAACGCTCGGAAATCAGCGGGCTCCATTCGTGCGGGCTATTGAAGAGTTCGCCCATGGCAAGCGGGGTCGCGCACTGCTGCCGGATCTGCCGGAAGTAAGCGATGTCTTCCGGCGACACCGGATCCTCGAGGAAAAACAGCCGGAACTTTTCGACATCCTTCGCAAACTTGATAGCTTCGATCGGTGATATCCGCTCATGCACATCGTGGAGCAATTCGACTTCATCACCCAGTTCTTTGCGGCAGGCTTCGAACATCTTCAGAGCCGCGCGGATATAGGGTTGCGACTCGAAGACCGGCGCCTTGTGCAGGGCGCCGACATCCACCTTCTGGCGGCTGCTGGCATACCCCGCGTAGCCGGGCACGGCGATCTGGACGCGGACATGACGGAATCCGCGCGCCATATAGCTACGCGCGCTCTCCACCACTTCGCTGGGACTTTCACCGCCGGCGTGTCCATAGCAATCGACCGCTTCACGGCATTTGCCGCCGAGCAACTG
>JADZCI010000266.1 GCA_020851655.1 Bryobacterales bacterium | reverse complement strand
GGCGCCTGAAGACCCTTCACGGTCGCCGCAATGTCACCCATCACTTTTGGAAACACGTTGCTGTCCACCACGACGGGCGTATTGACGGCGGGCGGTCCGGAGGTCTGCAAGTACACGGTCGCCAGCATCGCGGGCGCCAGGCGCAAAAAGCCCGACGCCGCATTGTTGATCCCCATCGACGGGAAGTAGAGCGCCACGCGGCTGAAGGTGTCCGACACCAGCAGGTTCCCGCCTGGATCGATCCGCGTGAACAAGGCGCCGGCGTTGGTGACCGAGCCGTTGGAAGCCGGGTTGAGAATCAACTGGTCAAAGCGGGGAAACCGCAGCACCGCGTTGCCGCGCAGGGTATTGACCCAAATCTCGCCGCTCTTCTTTGACACGTCGATGCCCACCGGACCGGTGCTCACCGGAAACGTCACATTGGCATTGTTGCCGCTCGCCTGCGTCGTCACCCGCTCGAAAATCTGAACCCGGTTGTTGTTCAGGTCACATACGTACAGGCGGTCGTCGGTGTCGACGGCGATGTGCCTGGGACCATTCAACTGGTTGGGGTTATTGCCGGTAAAGCTGTTGGTAAACAGCACCTGTCCCAGTACGATCGAAGCCGCCTGGCCATTAGTGAAGCCGTTGCCCTTGACAAACAACAACACGCGATTGTGCGAGGCGTCGGACACAACCACATCCCCGGCGCCGGTGAGCGCCAGGCCATACGGCGCCGCCATGGTGCGCGCCGTCGCATCCGTGATCTTCTCGCTGAACGACGCCTGCCCCAGCACGACGTCGGCCCGCACCGGAGAAGCCTGCGCAAAAGGCGCCGGGAACCGTAGCACGCGCCCGTTGCCGCGGTCGGCCACCCACAGGTTGCCTTCGCTATCCACCGCCAGCCCGGCGGGCGCCCGAAGTCCGGTATCGGTTGGCCGGTTGGCGTCATTGCCGGGCGAGTTCACCAGGTTGCGCCGGAAATCCACCTGCCCGATGACGATATCGGCGGGCAATCCTTGCAGCACCCTGCGGTAGTCGGAGTAGCCCAGCACGCGGTTGTTGCCGGTGTCGGCGACGTACAAGCGCGGCACGGCGCCGCTCGTGTCGATCGCGGTGACCAGGCCGTAAGGAATCAGCGCGCTTCCTGAAACCTCCAGGCCAAACGTCATTTCCTTGCCTTCCAGCAGGTTGATCGGGCGCAAGCCCATATCGAACTGCCCAGCCACCCGCTGCGCGAAATAGATCGCCGAGCCGACCGTCGCGGCCGGCGGACCCGTCGACAGGTGTGCCACCGCCTCGTCAAACGCCAGCGCGCGGTTGTTGGCCGTGTCGGCCACAAACGTCGTTCCTGCGCCATACACCGCATAAGACGGCGCCGCGAAACTCCAGGCATTGGGCTCGTTGGTATCGGCGCGGTTGGGGCGGCCCTGATAGAAACCATCCTGCCCGATCACGGCCTTGGCCGCAGGAGAAGGCAGCTCCGGCGTCTCATTCGGCCAGGCGTAATACGGATCAAAGCGCAGAATGCGGCTGTTGGCGGTATCGACCACAAACGGCGTCCGGTCGATAAAGAACACGCCGCGAACACCCCCGAGTGAGCCGCCACCCATTCCGTACTCGCCCAGCGGAACCTGGTTGGATGGAGTCCCGGGCGGCGCCAGACCCATGATGCGTTCGGCGGGTTTGTTGTTCACAAACGGAGGCCGGTAAACCAGCACGCGGTTCAGATCATCGGCGAAAAACAGGTTCCCGTCCGGATCGAACGCCAGCGCGTCGCCGGCCCGGATCCGCGTCTTGTCCGCGCGCCCCGCCGCCGTGTTCGGAGCAATATTATCGGTAGTCGGCCGGGTGGTGAAATCGTTCATGCCCAGCACCAGGTCCGCCGGCGGGCCGCTGTCTTTGGCGCTCGAAGTCACGACGGACGCGGGGTAGCGCAGCACACGGTTATTACCCGGATCGGTCAGCCAGAGGTTCCCGCTGCCGTCAAAAGCCATGGTGGAGTACAGGCAGGCCGAGCAGTTGGTCGAATTGTTCGGATTAGTACTGATGGTCCGTTCTGTGGGCGTTGTGGAACCCTGGTTGGCGGCACGGTCCGAAAACCGCATCTGCCCGATCACGATGTCCGCCAGCACCACGTCCTGCTGATTGAAAGGCTGCGCGTAGCGCACCACCCGGTTGTTGCCGGAATCGACCACAAACAGGTTTCCCGAGGTGTCGGCGGCAATTCCCACCGGGCGGAAGAGCCCGCTCACAAAGTCCGTGCCGGCGCCCGAGGGCGTGGTCGAGAAGAAATCCTTCTGCCCGATGACTAGGTCCGCCTTCGACCCGTTCTGAAAACCCTGCGCATCCCTCCAACCCAGGACACGGTTGTTCGCGGTATCGGCCACGTAGAGACGCGGCGGCGAGGCGCTCGTATCAACGGCGACGCCCAGCGGCGAGTTTAATTCCTTGCCTTCGACGAGGTTCGGAGCCGAGGCGGTCAGGCTGGGCTGGCCAATCACCCGGGACGGCACTTGATTGAGCTGAAGCTGCCCGTGGGCGCCGCCGCAGAAGCCGGCGCACAGAACAAACAACCTGAAATTTTTCATGGAGTTAAAGAAGGACAAAGAGGAATCTCGCTTTCACAGTAACATGCCCGCAATCCGGGTGCCAACCGGACCAAAGTCACGGAATTGTGGAGCGCAAGTACTGGGCCAACAGGGTGCTACACTACCGGGTTGAGTGTTCCTGCGACAACCTGGATGCGCCCGCGTGTTTGCGCCGTCAGCTACCTGAACACCGTGCCCCTGGTTTGGGGCATGATGCACGGCGAAGAAAAAGGATTGGTGGACCTTTCGTTTGCCGTCCCGTCCACCTGCGCCGATCGCGTTGTGGACGGCCAGGCGGACCTCGGCATCATCCCGGTGATCGAGACCGAAAGAAACCGCTTCGCCTGGGTTCGCGGAACCGGCATCGCCTGCCGCGGCGCGGTCCGCAGCATCCTCCTCATCGCCAAACGGACGCTCAACCAGGTCCGCACGCTGGCGACCGACACCGGGTCCCGAACTTCTGTAGAACTGGCGCGCATCATCCTGGCGCGCCGGTATGGAAGCGAGCCCGCGCTGATACCCATGGCGCCGGACTTGGGCCGTATGCTCGACGCCGCCGACGCGGCGCTCCTCATCGGCGACGCCGCCCTGGCCATCGATCCCGCCAGCCTCGCCCACCCTTGCCTCGACTTGGGTGAGGAATGGGCTCAACTGACGGGGTTGCCCATGGTTTTCGCCGTGTGGTCCGGGCGCGCCGATATCGTCGCCCGCGGCTACGAGCGGCTGTTTGAGTCCTCGTGCCGCTTTGGTTTGGCCAATTTGGACCGTATCATTGAAGAAGAAGCCGAACGCCGGAGTTTTCCCGAGCACTTGGTGCATCAGTACTTAACCCGTAACCTGGTCCTGCTTCTCGGAGAACTGGAATACCAGGGCATGCGGACTTATCTGAAATACGCCAGGATGCTGGCAACTCCGGTTTACGCGCAAGCCAACGCCATATGATTTCGCAGAAGGAAGCCCTGGAGCTGTTTCAATCCGACGACCTGATCGGCCTCGGCATGGCGGCGGACTCGGTCCGGCGCAACCTGCACCCGGAAGGCATTGTCAGCTACATCATCGATCGCAACATCAACTACACCAACTTTTGCACCGAGTATTGCAGCTTCTGCGCCTTCTACCGTCCCATGGGTCATAAGGAAGGCTATGTCCACCCCTATGAGGTCATCTACGACAAGATCCAGGAAACGGTCGAGATGGGCGGTACCGGAATCCTCATGCAAGGCGGGCTGCACCCAGACCTGCCGGTCGAGTGGTACGAGGACCTGCTGCGCGGCATCAAGAAACGGTTCCGGATTCACACACACTGTTTCTCGGCGCCCGAGATCACCAACATCGCCGAAGTCAGCCACCTGACGCTTCGCGACACAATAGCGAGGCTGAGAGACGCGGGGTTGGACTCGATTCCGGGCGGCGGCGCCGAAATCCTGCACGACGACGTGCGCCGCCGGATCAGCCGCTTGAAGTGCAATAGCGGCGAGTGGGAGGCGGTCCACCGGACAGCCCACGAGCTCGGCATGCGCACCACGGCGACCATGATGTTCGGCTGCGGCGAGACGCTGGAGCAGCGCCTCCACCACCTGGAGGTTGTCCGCCGGATTCAGGAGGATACCGGCGGCTTTACGGCCTTCATCCCCTGGACCTTCCAGCGCGAAAACACCTCGCTCGGACGGTTCGTCAAGGAGGAAGCGACGGCGGTCGAGTATCTCAAAACCCTGGCCATCTCGCGCCTGTATCTCGATAACTTCCTGAATGTCCAGTCGTCGTGGGTGACGCAAGGTTTGAAACTTTGCCAGGTGGGATTACGGTTCGGCGGCAACGACGTCGGCAGTATCATGCTCGAGGAAAACGTGGTCTCGGCGGCCGGCGCGCACAACCACGCCACCGAGGAGGAACTCCGGCGGATCATCCGCGACGCCGGATTCATCCCCAAAAAGCGCGATTCGCTGTACCGCGCTTATTATCTGAATTAGGCGCCCCGGCAGACCCTCGACTCGGCAGCCGTCTCCTGCTAGAGTGTTGCCTTGGCATCGGCAAAGGCACAGCAAGCGAAGGCCAAGGTTCCCGCCGGGCTGGACTTGTCGGCGTTTCCGCCCACCACGGTGCGCCGCTTCCGGCGCTACGTCTGCCTGGCCTGTATCTTCGACCTGTTTACCAAGCGGTTGAAGATGGCGCCGCGAACAGCCTACACGGCGGTGCGCGGCCACACGCCATCGGTCGCCGAGCTCACCGGACCCGAACCCTCTCGGCCCTATTTCGATTCCGCGGACAAGTTCCCTCATTGCCCGCACTGCGACGCGTCCAAGGGCAAGCTGGCCGGCTTTGAAGTGATCCGCCTGGAAGGCAGCCGCGCCACAACCGCCGCGCGCAAGCAACTGTTCGATTCCCTGCCCAAGGCCGAAGGGGCAATCGAGATTGTCGAAGAGCAGGCCAGCCGGCGCGACCTGCTGTTTCAGTGGCTGGACGACCTGGGGCGCAGGTTCGATTTCGACCAGCCGGACTGGCTGATGGAGGCCGCCCGCGCCTACCTGGAGAAGCGCGAGCCCAAGACCGCCTGGAGCGGCGAATTCGCCACCCTGAGCCACGTGCGGCGCTCCCACCGCCTGGAAGAAGGCTGGCAGCGCGAGGGTCCGCGCCTGTATCTCTCCCCCACCCTCTTCGACGAGATCCTGCTGATCCAATACCTCGTCAGCCGGTCCCACCGCGCCGGCGGTTACACTTTTGAAGGACGCCTCACGCTGCCTGAACTGCTGCGCCGCCTGTACAACCGCGGCTTTCTCGCGCAACACGGCGTCACCGGCGAGGATCCCGCCGAATTTCTCCAGAATCTTGTCGATGCGCTCGACCCGGGAAGCGCCTCCATGAAGGTCTACTACCTGATCGACCGCCGTGAATTCCTGGAAAAGACGCGGGCCGTGTACGCGCGGTACGCCTGAAAACGTTACTTGACAGGATTCGGTATTTCGATAACCATGGAAATATGAAACGAAGACCGTCCGCGGAGGGGGACGAGATCGTCCAAATGGCGGTGGAACTCCTGCAACGCTGGGAAACCTGGGAGCGCGAGCGCGCCGCCGCGGCCCCTCCAACCAACTCGCTCGACCAGGACACCAGCGACCTGCTGCCCGCGCTCGCCGCGGAGTTGCGGGAGAACGGGGAGGACTAAGACGAACATGACCGGAAGAAAAACCGGAGTGGAGCAGACCGCGCGGTTTGCCGACATGCTGGCCGCGGTTGGAACCGAGGCGCGGCTGGAGATCGTGCGTCTGCTCCTCGGCGCCCACCCAACGGGGCTGGTTGTCAGCGAGATTCAGTCCAGTCTTTCGATACCGGCCTCGACGCTGTCTCATCACCTGGAAAAGCTGAAGCACGAAGGGCTCGTCAAGGTCCGGCGCGAGAGCACCTTCCTGCGCTACAGCGCCAACACCGAGGCGCTCCAGGATCTGCTGACCTTCCTGTATGCGGAGTGCTGCACCAGGAACAAGGCCATTAAGCCGGAGACGATTGTGAAAGTACACAAGTAGGCTAAGGAGCCAGTAACCATGAACGTAAAAGACATTGTGCGGGAAAAATACGGAAAGGCGGCGCTGCGCGTCGCCTCCGGCGCTGGAAAGGCCGATTGCGGCGGCGCGCCGTCGTCCTGTTGCTCGGGCGGCGACCCGATTACGTCCAACCTGTATGACGCGCTCCAGAAGGACGAACTTCCCGAGAAGGCGGTCCTCGCCTCGCTGGGCTGCGGCAATCCGACGGCTCTGGCGGAACTGAAGCCGGGAGAGATCGTGCTGGACCTGGGCAGCGGAGGCGGCATCGACGTGCTGCTGTCGGCGCGCCGCGTTTCGCCCGGCGGCAAAGCCTACGGGCTCGACATGACCGGCGAGATGCTGGCTCTGGCCAACGAAAACAAGGCCCAAGCCGGTATCGGGAACGTCGAGTTCCTGAAGGGCGAGATCGAGAACATTCCGCTGCCGGACAATTCGGTCGACGTCATCATTTCCAACTGCGTGATCAACCTTTCGGCGGACAAGGACCGGGTCCTGCGCGAAGCCTTCCGCGTGCTCAAGCCCGGCGGCCGTTTCGCGGTTTCAGACGTGGTGACGCGCGGCGAAGTTCACCCGGAAATCCGCAAGAACATGCTGCTCTGGGTGGGCTGCGTGGCCGGCGCTTTGGAAGAAAAAGAGTACCAGGCCAAACTCG
>JADZCI010000265.1 GCA_020851655.1 Bryobacterales bacterium | reverse complement strand
ACTCCCGCGCTGCTGGCCGAGTACCGGCGCGAAGTAGAGACGGCGATCCAGGAAGCCCAAGGGTTGCAGGCCAAAGCCACCACTTAAGCGGCCAATCCCGCCGGAACTGTCATTCGATACCTACATTAAACCAACGGACATTGGGCCCCGATTTCCTCGAAATCACGCTTCTGTAGTTAAGTGGCCAGGTTGGCCGCAAAGACTCGGAGGAAGAAATGCACATTGAGAACTCGGAGGCGTGTCGAACAAGGCAAGTATTCCTTGCCATAACCATTGGATGCCTGTTGCTCAGTCCTGCCTCGGGACAAAAGAAGAAACCGGAGCCCCCGGCGGCGCCGCAAATCTCACCTGAAGCGGAGGCCGAGCGAAAGCGCTTCCTCGATGGCCTGAAGTCGGCCAAGCCGATGCCCATGCCGTTGAGGACCGGAACTCCGAACGCGGATACGAGCCCTTCAGGTGGCGTGGCCGAGCGGGACGGCGTGACGGGCCAAGTCCGCACGCGGACCAGCCATATCGACATGGGGCCCGGCGGAGGCGCGGACGGGGTGGTTATGCCACAGTCCGGGCAGATGCCACAAGGACGCGGCGATGGCATCGAAATCCCGGACACCAAGCAGGTCGAGGGAAAAGCCGGTAGCTTCACTCCCCGGCCAGGGGCCCAGGCGGCAACACCGCCCGGACCTTACCTCTATCCCTACAGCTACCCATGGAACACCGTCTACAAGCTGCTGATGCGCTTCGGCACAAACTACTACGTCTGCAGCGCCGCATCGGCGTCATCGTTCCACCTGATCAGCGCGGGCCACTGCATCTACAACCACGATGAGGGCGGTTGGGCGTCGGAAGTGTGGGCTTGGCCCGCGCAAACCGACGTCGTCGATCCGCGTTACGTCGAAGACTATCCTTACGGCGTCGCCAAGATGACGCTCATGACCACCTACAACGCGTGGATCAACAGCCGGGACCTGAACTGGGACTTCGCCTTTATCACGCTGGACCGGCGCATGGGCGACCACACGGGGTGGATGGGCCGTGAAACAAGCTGCGCATCGGCTCTCAATTTCGACGGCTACCCGGTGGAGTCTCCCTACATCTCGTATGCCAACAGCTTCTACCAATTCCCCGGTTACGATGCGGGCAACGTGGCTTATTGCAACAGCAATCGCATCGGGCTGTACGCCTTCATTTACGGCGGCCACAGCGGCGGGCCGGAATGGCGTTATGACGGCACAAGCCGCTGGATCGAGGCGGTGAACTCCACGTCGAACCGGGTGGGGAATGCCGAAGGCACACGCTACACGTCCACCATTCACAACGACCTGAACAATACGATCAACAACGACCGGGTTGTGCGCCCGCCCTTTGACCGTCCCGACATGATCGAGTACGTCTTCAACACGACGTCGAAGGGCCTGCTGAACACTTCGGCCACGATCGGAAGCAGTTTCGGAGTCAAGTACAACGCTTTCAACGCGGGGTTCGCCGATTCCGGCGCGCTGTCGATCGACTTCTATCTCACTCGTAGCTGGAACTTCTCCACCTACGACTACTATCTGGCCACACAAGGCGACCCTTCGCTTGGCGCCTACACTTACCAGGTGAACTCAAAGTACATTACCGTTCCGAACAACGTACCGCCGGGAAACTACTATCTCGGTTACATCATGCGGAGCGCCAACGCCCAGGCCAGCACCGACAACGACAAGGTGATCATCACCAATCAACAGCTTTCGGTGGCTTGTCCGGCCGATAGTTGGGAATCTGACGATTCGAGCGCCGCGGCGTCGTTGCTGACGCCGGGGGTGGCCCAGTATCACGCCATCTGCCCGTCGGCCGATCAAGACTGGGCGCGCTTCACGCTGACGCAAACATCGGCGATCACCCTGTCAACGAATGGAACGAGCGGCGACACGATTCTCTACCTCTACAACTCTTCGTTGGGTCTGATTACGTCCGACGACGACAGCGGCAGCGGGTACTTTTCGCTGATCAGCAGGGCTTGCGCGACCGATCCGCTGAGCGCGGGAACCTACTACGTCAAAGTAGCCAGCTACGGCGGCAGCAGCTCAGTGCCAAGCTACAGCCTCAACCTGAGCACGACGACGTGCCCGGCGCCGGCGCTTACTTCCATCTCCGTAACTCCATCGCTCCTCGGCGGCGCCGCGGGAACGGGACGCGTTACCCTGGCCGCCGCGGCCGGTCCGGGCGGCGTTACGGTCAATGTCTCAGACAACAGCGGAGCGACCTCGGTTCCGGCAACGGTTAGCGTCTCCAGTGGCGCCACCTATGCCGACTTCGCCATTTCGTCATCCCCGGTTGCCGCGGCTACGACCGTCACGTTTACCGCTTCGCTGAACGGAGTCGCTAAGACCGACACAATGGTGGTAAATCCGCCGGCGTTGAAGTCGCTGACGATCCTGCCCGGAGCCGTGTACGGAGGCGCCGCCGCCACCGGCACCGTGACGCTCACCGGGGCCGCGCCCATAAGCGGAATCGTGGTGGCCCTCGCCAAGAGCCTTGCCTCAGCCACCATCCCCGCCACCGTAACCGTACCCTCCGGGTCGGCAACCGCCAACTTCGCGATCGGCACCGCGCCAGTGGCGGCGGATGTGACCGCGACGTTTACCGCCACGTTCAATGCCGTAGCCAAGACGGACACGCTCCTGGTCCGGGCGCCGGTGCTCATGTCGGTGTCGATCCTGCCAACGTCCGTGAATGGAGGGACGCCGGCCACCGGCACATTGACCATCAACACCCCCGCGCCCACGGGCGGATTGGCGGTCAGCCTGTCCAGCAACAGCACCGCATCGGCAGTTGTGCCCGCGTCGGCGACGATTCCGGCCGGCGCTACAACCGTCAATTTCAATGTGACCTCGAAGCCCGTCAGGACCAACATCACGGTCACCATCAGCGCTGTCCGGGGCGCGGTGACACGGACCGACACCCTGATTGTGAAGGCCCCGGTGATCCTCTCTCTCACGCTCGCACCGGCTTCGGTTAGAGGAGGTGTGGCGAATTCGGTGGCCACCGTGACCCTGAACTCGCCCGCGCCTTCCGGCTTCGTCCTCACACTCAGCAGCAGCAATACCGCCGCGGCAACCGTTCCGGCCACCGCGGGCGTAGCCACCGGGAGCACCACAAGGTCGTTCACCGTGACCAGTCATGCGGTCGCGGCGGCCAGTTCTTCGTCAATCCGGGCGACCTACGGCGCAAGCTACAAGGCCGCCACGTTGACGGTTACTCCCTGACAGCCTGGCGGAGGGCCGGCGCCGGACCGGCCCTCCGCTACAATCGAACGATGGCGCGTTCGTGTTCAACCCGGCGGGAATGGATGGGTGCCGCCTCGCTGCAGCTCACCCGGCCATCCCCGCGCTTGATCGACTTCCATCAGCATCCCCACTATCACGGCCGCGACGAACAGGGCCTACTCAAACACCAGGAACTTCTGGGCGCAACCACAACCGTGTTGTTGCCGGCCGGTTCACAGTTCGGCCTGGCCGCCAACGTGACTGGCAATTCGAGCGTGCTCGACCTGGCGCGCCGGCATCCCACCCGGTTCGTCTTCTTCGCCAACGAACTCCCCGATCTCCCCGATACGGTTTCGGTTCTGGAAAAGTATCTGCGGTTCGGCGCTCGGGGAATCGGAGAACAGAAATTCCCGGTGGCCTGCGATTCGGCATGGATGGAACGAATTGCCTCGACGGCCCGCGATTACCGGGTCCCGGTCCTGATGCACTTCCAGCACGATGCCTATAATCTCGGATTCCCAAATTTCTACAAGATGCTGGACAAGTTTCCCAGCGTGAATTTCATAGGCCACGCACAAACCTGGTGGGGAAACATTGACGCCCGGCACGATCAAAAGGTCCTCTACCCCGAAGGGCCGGTCACCGCTGGAGGGCTCACCGATAAGTGGCTTGCCGACTACCCCAACCTCTACGGTGATCTCTCGGCTGGTTCGGGCATGCGGGCCATGTTAAGGGACGAAGAGTTCACGCAAGGGTTTCTCGACCGGCACCAGAACAAGCTGCTGTACGGAAGCGATTGCGAAGACATCGACACAACCGGACCGCGGTGCTGTGGATCGAGGCAGTTGGCCACCTTACGGCGGCTGGCGCCCAGCCCGCGGGCGCTGGAGAAGATCCTTTATCGAAACGCGGCAAAGTTACTGAAGATCGTGTAAATCGTGGTAGCATAAGCGTCACACGCGATGAGACGCTGGGCGGTTCTCCCGTTAGCCATTTCCCTCGTCCTGCCCGCCGCGGACACATATACCGCCGCCGAGCGGCGGCACTGGGCCTTCCAGAAGCGGACGCACCCGGACATACCAGCGTTTACCGCGGTTTCCGGCCAAGCCTGGGTTCGCACGCCCGTCGACGCTTTCATTCTGGCCCGGCTGAAGAAGGCGAATATCACACCCGCCCCGGCGGCGGATCCAAGGACCTTGATCCGGCGCCTCTACCTCGATGTGACAGGCTTGCCTCCCACACCGGAAGAGACCGCGAGATTTCTGGCTTCGCCCACGCCCCAAGCCTGGGAGAAACTCGTCGACGCACTGCTCGCCAGCCGCGGCTACGGAGAACGGCAGGCGCAGCAATGGCTCGATCTCGTGCGGTTTGCCGAAACGGACGGGTTTGAATACGATACGCAACGGCACGACGCCTGGCGGTATCGCGATTATGTCATCCGGTCGTTCGAGACCGACAAGCCCTACGACCAATTTGTGCGGGAGCAACTCGCCGGCGATGAACTCGACCCCAACAACGAGGAATACCGGGTCGCCGCCGGCTTCCAGCGCCTGGGGGCGCTGCGGAAAAACGCCGGCAATCAGGAAGTCGCCAGCAGCCGTAATGAAGTGCTCACCGAAATGACCAACATCGTCGGCGCGGCCTTTCTGGGAATGACTTTGGGCTGCGCGCGCTGCCACGATCACAAGTTCGACCCCATCCGGCAGAAGGATTACTACCGCGTGCAAGCGTATTTCGCAGCCACGCAGGAGGCGGAAGTTCCAATCTCCACGGCGGAACAGCAAGCCGCGTGGAAAGCCAAGACCGACGCGCTCAACACTCGCATTAAAGACGTCAAGGAAAGCATGAAGGGACTTGAAGGCGCGGCTCGCCTTCAAAAAACCAAGGAACTGGAAGCACTCGAGGAACAATTGCCTCAGCCGCTCCCCTCCCTGTTCAGCGTTCAGGACGATCAGACGAAGGCGGCGCCGGTTCACGTGCTCACGCGCGGGGAGTGGAACAAGCGCGGCGATGCGGTGGGTATGCGTCCTCCGGGGATTCTCCTGGCGCCGGACATCCCCGATGAACTGCCCGTCACCACGCCAAAGCCGCGCGAGATACTGGCCGCATGGTTGACCGCGCCCGATCATCCGCTCACGCCCCGTGTGATGGCGAATCGCATTTGGTTGAGCCATTTCGGCCGCGGAATCGTGAATACTCCGAATGATTTCGGCCGCATGGGTCTGCGCCCGACTCATCCGGAATTATTGGATTTTCTCGCCAACCAGTTGGTGGAAAACGGCTGGCATATGAAGCCCATCCACCGGATGATCCTCCTGAGCAGTACTTACCAGCAGGCTTCGGACCGCCAACTGCCCGAAGCGGCCAAGGAGGCGGACCCGGATAACAAGCTTTGGTGGAGGTTTGAGCGCCATCGTCTCGATTCCGAACAGATTCGCGATTCGATGCTGGCGATGGCGGGCACGCTGAACCTCAAGCCTTACGGGCCAAGTGTGATCGTTCCCGTTCAGAAAGAACTCATCGGTCTGCTATACAAGCCGTCGCAGTGGAAAGTGACCGAAGATGCCTCCGAGCACGGCCGGCGTAGCATTTATCTCCTGGCCAAGCGCAACCTGCGGGTTCCGTTCATGGATGTGTTCGACTCGCCCGACCGGCTGGTAAGTTGCCCCCGGCGCGAGTCCAGCACCCACGCGCCGCAAGCCCTGGAATTGCTCAACGGCGCGTTCTCCAACCAACTGGCAGCCGTGTTTGCGGAGCGGCTGAAGAGAGAAGCGGACGCGAGTCCGCAACGCATGGTGGAACGCGCCTTCCAGTTGAGCGCCGGACGTCCGCCCTCCAGCGAAGAACTCAGAACGTCGTTGGATTTTATGAAGACTCAGCCCCTGTCTGAGTTTGCACTCGCGGTTTTCAACCTCAACGCATTTCTGTACGTCAACTGAAATGAGATACGAACACAGCCGCCCCACGCGAAATCGCCGAGAATTCATCACGGACGCTTTCAACGGTTTCGGAAGCATCGCTTTTGCCGCAATGCTGGCGGAACGCGCCGCGCGGGCGGGCGTCAAGAACCCGCTTGCGCCAAAGCCGCCGCACATGCCGGACAAAGCCAAGGCCAAGTCGGTCATTTTTCTGTTTATGGCCGGCGGGCCCAGCCACATCGAAACATTCGATCCCAAGCCGCTGCTGAATGAACTGAACGGCCAGAAGCGTCCGGCCGAATTCGGCGAGGCCAAGTACCAGTTCATCAAGCCGGATGCCCGCCTGATGGGCACGAAAAGAACATTCGCCAGGTACGGAAAGAGCGGCATCGAAGTTTCCGATCTCTTCCCGCACACCGCGCAAATCGTGGATGACCTCGCCATCATCCGCTCGTGCCACGCGGACATGGTCGTGCATTCCGCCGCTCAATACCAGATGTTCACGGGCCGGATCATTCCGGGTTTTCCCGCCATGGGATCGTGGGTTGTTTACGGCTTGGGCAACGAAAGCGATTCCCTGCCCGCCTACGTTGTGCTGCCGGACCCGCACGGCGCGTTGGAAGGCGGGCAGCCGATGTATTCCAACGGTTTCCTTCCGGCTGTCTATCAACCCACGATGCTGCGCCCCGGCCCGCGGCCGATTCTCAACCTGAGCCTCCCGGCAGGTGTCGATCCGGCGGAGCGCAAGAAGACCATCGGCCTGATTCGCCAGTTGAACGAAGCGAATCTCCGTGAGGGCGACGAAGAGTTCGAGGCGCGCATCGCCTCCTACGACCTCGCTTTCAAGATGCAGACTGAGGCGCCGGACGTGTTCGACATTTCCCGAGAGTCTCCGGAAACTCTGGAAATGTACGGAGTGGGTGAGGAGAAGACCGATGACTACGGACGCCGCTGCCTCCTGGCGCGCCGCATGGTCGAGAAGGGTGTGCGCTTTGTCTGTGCCGTCTCCGGAGGAGGAACCGGCGAGACGCAGTGGGACGCACACGCTAATATCGAAGAGAATCACCCGCGCATGGCTGTGCAAACCGACAAGGCGGTTGCCGGGCTGATACGGGATTTGAAACGCCGCGGGATGCTGGATTCGACTCTGGTCCTGTGGGGCGGAGAGTTTGGACGGTCGCCCGAGGCCGAAGGCGGCAAGGGCCGGGACCATCACAACCTCGGATTCTCAATGTGGATGGCCGGAGGCGGGATCAAGGGAGGCCAGGTCATCGGCGCCACCGACGCTATAGGATTGAAGGCCATCGAGAAGCCCTACCATATTCGGGACATCCATACGACCGTCCTGAACCAGCTTGGCTTGCAGCAAGATGCCCTCAGCTACATGCACTTGGGCCGGCGGGAGCGCCTCACCGAGATTCAGGGTGAAGTCATTCGCGAGATCGTCTGATCGGGCTGACTCATCCAAATAGACAGTGAACGCTGAACAGTTACGCCTGGAAGAAGACGCCTGGAGAGTGAAGCACTGGCGCCGTTGGGGGCCGTATCTCTCCGAACGCCAGTGGGGCACGGTCCGCGAAGACTATAGCACCAACGGCGATGTTTGGGGTTACTTCCCGTTTGAGCATGCGCACCTCCGCGCATACCGCTGGGGCGAGGATGGACTCGCTGGGTTCAGCGACAACCATCAGCGCGTCTGTCTTGCTCTCGCGCTCTGGAACGGCGCCGACCGGATTCTCAAGGAGCGCCTCTATGGCCTGAACAATAGCCAGGGCAACCACGGCGAGGACGTGAAGGAAGTGTACCACTACCTCGACTCCACTCCGACGCACTCCTTCAACAAGTTTCTCTACAAGTATCCTCAGGCCGAGTTCCCGTACGCGCGCCTGCGCGACGAAAACAAGTCGCGCACAACGCATGATCGCGAGTATGAACTGTGGCACACCGGAGTTCTCGATAACGGGCGGTACTGGGATGTCACCGCCGAATACGCGAAAAACGGCGCGGACGACATCGTGCTCCGCATCACCGTTTCCAACCGGGCACAGGAACGGCAGACCATCCACGTGCTCCCCACTCTGTGGTTCCGGAACCAGTGGAGTTGGGGGCGCGCCAACGGAGCGAAACCATCTATGAAACTCGTTCGCGGCGGAGTGGTTGCCGTGACCGAGGCGACGCTTGGCGATTTTCTGTGGGAGACGCCACAGGCTGAAGACATCTGGTTTACAGGGAACGAAAGCAACAGCGAGGCGCTTTGGGGACACCCGAGCGCCGGCGGCTTCTACAAAGACGCGTTTCACCGCCGCTTGATCGAAGGCAAAGCGAGTGCGACAAACCCGGCCAACGAAGGCACAAAGACATGTGCTTTGTACCGCCTCACCGTCGATGCGGGACAGTCGCAGTCCATCGTGATCCGGTTGGCCAAAGCCGATGCCGGCCCTGTTGACATCGAGCAGGTTTTCCAGCAGCGGCGCGCCGAAGCGGACGAGTTTTACGAAGGATATGGCAAGGGCCTGGGCCAGGATGCGCGTCAGATCCAGCGGCAGGCGTTCGCCGGACTGCTCTGGTCCAAGCAGCGCTATCACTACGTCGTCGAGGAGTGGTTGGAAGGCGATCCCTCGGGCCCCGAACTTCCGCCGGGACGCCGCGAAGGCCGTAACGCGCGCTGGACACACCTGTACAACTCCGACATTGTCTCGATGCCCGACAAGTGGGAGTATCCGTGGTACGCCGCATGGGACCTGGCGTTCCACATGATTCCCTTCTCATTGATCGACCCTGGTTTTGCGAAGCGGCAACTGTCGCTGTTCCTGCGCGAATGGTACATGCACCCCAACGGGCAATTGCCAGCCTACGAGTGGAATTTCAACGATGTGAATCCGCCGGTGCACGCCTGGGCCTGCTGGCGGGTCTTCAAGATCGACGCGCGCCGTTCCGGCCGCCCGGACTGGACTTTCCTGGAGAGCGCTTACCACAAGCTACTGGTGAACTTCACCTGGTGGGTGAACCGCAAGGACTCCAGTGGAGACAACATCTTCGAAGGCGGCTTTCTCGGGCTCGACAACATTGGAATCTTCGACCGCAGCAAGCCGCTGCCCGGAGGCGGGCGCCTTGAGCAGTCCGACGCCACAAGCTGGATGGCGATGTTCTGTCTCAACATGCTCCGCATCGCGCTGGAACTGTCGCGGGTGAAGGCGGTCTACGAGGACATCGCCAGCAAGTTCTTCGAACACTTCCTCTACATCGCTTCCGCCATCAATCATGTCGGCGGTTGCGGCCTGTGGGACGAACAGGACGGCTTCTTCTACGACCGGATCCGCTATCCGAACGGCTTCACCGAGACGCTCCGCCTGCGCTCCCTGGTCGGATTGATTCCACTGTTTGCGGTTGAATCTCTGGAACTGGGCGCCCTGCGGCAACACACGCCAGGATTCATGCGCCGCACCCGCTGGTTCATCGAGAACAGGCCGGACTTGTGCCAGAACCTGGAGATCCTGACCGGAAGGCACACGCGTGCTCTGCTCGCGGTCGTCACTCGCGAGCGCCTGGTCCGGTTGCTGGAGATCATGCTGAAGGAGGACGAATTCCTGTCCCCATTTGGCATCCGTTCTCTGTCGCGCCACCACCTGGATGCCCCCTATGAGACAAAGCTGGACGGAAACTCTTACACAGCGGCTTACGAGCCGGCGGAATCGACAACACGGATGTTCGGAGGAAATTCCAACTGGCGAGGTCCGATCTGGCTCCCCACGAACTACCTGATCATTGAATCGCTGCAAAGATTCCATCACTTTTTTGGAGACAGCCTGCAAGTGGAGTGCCCCACCGGGTCGGGAGTCAAGATGGATTTGCGGCAGGTGGCGGACGCGCTGTCGCGCCGGCTGGCAAACCTGTTTCTCCGCGACGCCAATGGGACCCGTCCGTCGATGGCCAAGATGGAATGTCTCCAGGGCGACCCGGAATTTCAGAATTGCCTCCTGTTCCATGAGTACTTTCACGGGGAAACCGGAGAGGGTTTGGGCGCCAGCCACCAGACCGGCTGGACCGCGTTGATCGCCAAGCTATTGGAGCGGCGCCGGCCGTGACTCACGCGCAATCAGCGCCGCGGCAGCATGTCACCGCATGACCGAAAGATATTGCGCCCAGGGTCCGGTCTCCTGTTTGTAACGTTTCGCCATGACGCGGCTTACCTGGACCAGGTGCCCCAAGTCATGCGCCGTCCAAGTGGCCAGGAGCTGGCGCGCCGTCACCGTTCCCAACTCGGGATGCGTTCCTCGCAATTCCAGGTGACGCGGCTGAAGTTCGAGCGCGCGGACGCGCGCAACGTTGTCCCGGCGCAGTTCTGTGAACTCATCGAGCAGCCGCGAAAGTGGCTTTTGTTCGCTCTCCCGCAGTTGCGCCTCCCGGTCGAAGGGATCGAAGGGACGTTTCTGCCCTTCGTTCAGAATGATCGTAAGGCGGGGCAGCCAGTCCACGCGCTCGCAGTGGTTGAGGTGGCCGATCACCACGTATGCGCTCCAGGTGCCCGCCCCCTCATCCGCCGAGGTCCACGCATCGGGTAAGTCACGGAGCAGTGAATCAAGCACCGCCGGGGTGCGCGACAAAACAGAAAGACACTCTGCGACAAACGGGTCAACCATAACTCAGCTTAACCTTGCGCGGCAGGTGACAGGTTCACTTCGTGATCTTCTCAACGGAGAAACCGCCCACAGCTTTCTTCAAGCCGTCGCTGGCCCGAAGCGCCTGCTCCGACAGGCGCTGGTGGGTTTGAGATTCCCGATCCGCGTCGGCCTTTCGTCCCGCGCGGCGGTAGGCATTGGCCAGGTGAAAGTGAATAGCGGGATTGGCGGGCTGCAGTTTGACGGCGGCTTCGAGAGAGGGAATGGCGTCCAGCGGCTTGCCGTCAGCCAGGCACGCCCGGCCCAGTCCAACGAAGGCGTCAGTGAAATGAGGATCGATCTGTGTGGCGCGCGTAAAGTGCTTGATCGCCTCCGGCCATTGTTCCGCCTGGCGCGCGAGCTCGCCCAGGACGAACTCGGCGCCCGCATTCGCGGGGTCGATCTTTAGCTCCGTCTCAAACTCACGCCGGGCATCGTCCGGTGTAGCCGGAGTGGCGGGTCTCGAAAGAATCAGCCGCCCAAGGCGGTAGTGGAGACCCGGCAGGTTTGGATATTTTGCCAGAATGGCCCGGTACTCGGCGGCCGCGTCGTCCCAGCGGCCCTGGGTTTCCAGCGACTCCGCATTGAGCTGATGCACCTGGTAGGCATCCGGGTGCGCATAGAGCAAAGCCTGCGACGCGCGCAAAGCCAGGTCGGAGTAAGTATGGACGGCGAGATAGAGAACCTCGGGATCGTTCTTGAAATCGGCGGTGAGTTTTTCAATGAGCACGGAAGCAATGCCGGTCTGGTTCTCCCGCATTGCGCAGCGCACCCCGTTCATGCCGGTCTTGCGCTTGGTCTCGCGGTCTGCCGCCGCATTGTAGGCGCGAATCGCGCCGGTGGTTCCCGCCGCGCATTCATTCCCCGTTGTCTGGCAGAGCGTGGGAATCGCAAGCGCGGTGATAAGCAGCCAAGTCCACCCGGGCGGCGCCAACGAACCTCCCCTTTCAAAAAAGGCCGGGGCCGCCCGCGTAAGTGCAGCGGCCCCGCTCATCAGTAGTAGAACTTCAGTGCAAGCTGAATTGTCCGCCCCGGTTGCGAGCTCTGGATCACTCCAAGGCCACCTCCGAGGCCTGTGCCGGGCGAGTTCAGGATGGGATGGTTGAGCAGGTTCACGAAATCGGTCCTGAACGCCAGGCGATACCGCTCCGTGAACAGAAATTGCTTCTCAAAGCTCATGTCCAGGTCAACGAGGCCCGGGCCGCGGACTGTGCCGACCCCGCATGTGCCAAAGTGCCCCGGCTGTGAGGGTGCGTAACTGGCCGGGTCGAACCATTGGTACCCTCCGCCGGCGTAGTCCTGTTTGCCAAGGATGCCGGGCGGTGCGATGCAGTCGGCGCGAGCGCCCCGCGAATTGGTGCCGGACGTGTCGCCGCCCGAGATGGTCAATGGGAAGCCGGTGTGCCAGCTAAAGATGCCGCTTGCTTGCCAGCCACCGGCTACCGCATCGGCCGCCCGGTTCATATCAGAGCCGATCTTCCTGCCTCGGCCCACAGGAACTTCGTAGACAGCGTAAGACGTGAGCACGTGTTGAACGTCGTAGTAACACGGCCCCCATTCCGACGCGGCATCATAGAGGTTCTGAAAGTACGGAGATGTGGGAGTAGTCTGCCCTCCCCATGAGCCGTAATATCCGCTCGAATTGGTCATGCACTTCGAGTAGGTGTAGGCGAGTTGGTACTGCAAACCATCGCTCATACGCTTTTGCAGGACCGCTTGAAGCGAATGGTAGCTCTGATTGCCATTCGACTCGGTACCGGAGATCTGGCCTATGTTGGCTAACTCCGGATTACCGGACAGATACGGGCTAGGCGATGTTGTCCCGTCCGGATTCAACATCCGCTGAAAGTAGGGCATGGGCACCATTAAGTGAGTACTCCGCTGCCCTACATAGCCGATCTGAAGTGTGGTTTGTCCGGTGAATTGGTACTGCGTGGTCAGATTCCATTGACTCACGGCCGCAGGCCGTACGTTGGGGTCCCACAGGCGGATGATGGCGCCGGCAAACGGGTCTGCCGGGTTGGAAAGCACCGTTAAGCCTTGACCGGTTGTGGAACCAGGCAGAGGCGTATTGAAGTAGGTGGTGTTGTACTCCTGGTTCAGCGGCGGGTTCAGCGGCAAGCGCAGATTGGTGCCCGTCCCCTCCAGGTAGGACGACAGCGTGTAGGCGCCTCGCAGCACAAAACGGGTTTGCCTGCCCGGCGTGTAGGCAAAGCCGACCCGCGGCTGCAGGTCCAGACCCCAATAGTAGTTGTTGTAGAGGGCGCGGCAGTCGCTGTAGATGCAGTTCGGCATGCCCGCGCGCTGAATCTCGCCGCTGATGGGCGCAAAATTGGTCTGGCGGTCCTTCACCTCAACCCAAGGCGAGTGTGACTCGTACCGCAGACCCAGGTTCAGCGTCAGGTTGGATGCGATCTTGAAGTCGTCTTGCAGGTAGCTGGAGTAGATGCTGGCGCGCTGCCCCCACGTGCCGGTGCTCACTCCTCGTCCAAGTTGGTCGGGCAGGCCAAGGAAGAAGTCCGCTTCCCCCGCCCCCACACCGCCGCCCGCCACCGCCAGCGGGTTGGGGCCGGCCGTGAATCTCCCGGTGTAGTCCATAAGCCCGTAGGCGCCGTTGTTGCCCGAGTAGTAGGTGTTGATCCGCTGCCGCATGTACTGCACGCCGAGGTGCAGAGTGTGGCGTCCCAAAGTTAGAATCACTCCATCCTGGAACTGGATCGCGGTATCGGCAAAGAGCTGCTGCACGGCGGATGTGCCGAGATTGCTGGCAAAGCCTCCACTGAAGTTCAGCGCGAGGAGACCTGGGCCGCGGTCGTTGCCGTTCTGGATGCCGAGGTCGCTGGCGATGTTGCCGGCGTCGCTCGAGAACGCATTCCCGTTGTGCAGTTGTACATAGTTTGCGCCCATCCGGTATTCGTTCACCAGCACCGGCGAAAAGGTGTGCGTCCAGTTCACGACGCCGTTATACGTCGGCGTGTCGTTAAACCCCGGTGCGAACAACTCAAAAGAATTGATACTGGGGTTTTGAAGAAACCCCTGGGAATAGCGCGCCGAAAGGTGGTCCCTGTCGCTGATGTTGTAATCCAGCTTTACATCCCCCTGGTCCTGGTGGATGTAGCTTGAACTCGTGTTGAAGTAGTTGTTCTGAAGACCGGATGCGGCCGGCAGCGGATACAACGGTGAACCGAACAGGTTCTTGGCGACCGGATCAAGCCGCGTTAGCGGGATCTGGTTGTTGGCGAACGGAACACGGTTGCCGGCCGAGTCGCGCTGAGCTGGATCATACAGTTGGATGCCGCGATCGGTGAGCAACTGCGAAAAATCGCCATTGCGCTCGGCGGCGGTCAGGACGCTGAGGGTTCCGGTCGAGGCGGGAAAGTTGAGCCGCTGCCCCTGGTAGTCGACGAAGAAGAACAGCTTGTCTTTCTTGATCGGTCCCCCGAGGGTCGCGCCGAACATGTTCCAACGGACCTTGGCGCGAGGCGAGCCGCTCCAATTGTTGCTCCAGGAGTTGGCGT
>JADZCI010000264.1 GCA_020851655.1 Bryobacterales bacterium | reverse complement strand
TGCGCATCGGAACCGAATCCAAGGTACGGCTCCAGACGCCAGTACTTGAGGTTGTGAAGCGATTCGCAGCCGGGACGCGCGAAGTTGGAGATTTCGTAGCGCTCGAGACCGAGACGCGCCAGGCGTTCGATGGCGCGGGTGTAGCAAGCCACAATCGCATCCTCGTCCGGTGTTTCGGCCGCGCCGTAGCGCACGCCGCCGAGCAGCATCTCACGGCCCAGGCGGCTGTCCTCATCCACTTCGAGCATGTAGACGGAGACGTGGGGAATGTCGAGGCGCGCGATCCAGTCGAGCGACTCCTCCCAGGACTCCACGGTTTGGGCCGGGAGTCCGGCGATGAGATCGCAACTGATGGCGCCAATGCCGGCCGCGCGAAGCAGCGCCACGTCCGAGGCAACCGTCTCGGCCGTATGCCGCCGTCCGGTGCGCCGCAGTTCCGCCGTGTTGAAGGATTGGACTCCGAGGCTGACGCGGTTGATTCCGGCGGCGGTCCAGGCGGCGGCACGCTCCGGGGTGAGCGTTCCCGGCGCGGCTTCGATGGCCGCCTCCTTCCAGGGCTTGCCGGGAATCGACGCGAGTAGCGCGGCCAAGCCGCCGGCATCCATGGTGCTGGGAGTTCCGCCGCCGAGGTAGACGGTTTCCGGCGTCCACGGCCACGCGGCGGCGTGAATCTCCGCTCTCAGCGCCTCGATGTAGCGCGGTTCCAGCGCCCGGGGGAGAACCCCGGAAGCGAAATTGCAGTAAGTGCATTTCTGCGCGCAGAACGGGTATGAGAGGTAGACGCCCACCTAAATGTGAAAGTCCTCGTCCAGGCGCCTGGCGATGGAGGCTACCATCAGTTGTTCCAGGGTTTCGTTGGTGGCGGGCAGAACGAACGCGTCGCGTCCGGGGTCCCAGTCCAGCTTAAAGCTCGTCGTGTGCGCCGAAACCCAAATCTGCCGCACCGGCGAGTTGGGGCTCACGACAAAACGCTCCGGCGGTTCATCGAATTCGATCGTGAGAGCGCCGGCATTCATGTCCACATCAAAATCGTAGCTGCCTGCCGCGGCGGCGAGTTTGCCATAAAGGGCTTCGAGGGCCTGGTCGGCCCGGCGGCTGAATTCCTGGTCGTCCATGTTTCTTATCTCAGTCTCTCTCACTGAAGTATGATCCTGAAGGATAGGACTGCCGGATCTCTCTTCTGCATTATGGTTTGAGCGGATATGGGTAGGTCTCGACATGCCCAGCGCCTTTGGAGTCGACAGACAACCATATAGAAGATGCCCGTGTTGGCTCAAGTTCGGCTCTTGACATGGACAACATAACGAACTAGAATTGTTGGTGGATACGCATAATGCCAAAACCGCAAACTGATCGGAGTGGCAGGCCGCGCGGCAGAGAGCAGGAGGACCGAACTGTGGCGGCAGGCCAGCAGAAGCCTGGCCGGAAACCCGGTAAGCACAGCGATGCGACTTACACGCAAACTTCGATCTACTTGCCCATCGATCTCAGAAACCGGGTTCGAGCGAAGTTGTACGAGAGAGGAATGGAGATGAGCGGGCTGGTGGAGGACGCGCTTCGAGAATGGCTGGCAAGACAGCAGTAGAATGGGATACTCCCCCGAAAAGCATCAGCGCGCGCGGGAAACTGCCGATAGAAAGTACAGTGGAGCGTCAGGTCGATAGCGAACAGGTGATGCCGAGGAGAGAATGCGCTATGGCCGAGAGGATTCCTGGCCCATCCCTCGTAGCCGCCGATCTGTTCTGCGGCGCCGGCGGTCTATCGTTCGGCTTCCAACAGGCGGGCTTTGAAATCGCATTCGCCAACGATATCAACGAGGAGTACGCGAACACCTACCGTCTGAACCACGATGGGACCCCGTTCTTCCGTGAGTCGATCGAAGACCTCAAGACGGCCAAAATCTTCAAGGAGACGGGGCTACGAAAGACAGACATTGACCTGCTCATAGGTGGTCCACCGTGCCAGGGGTTCTCCATCAACGCGCCGAAACGGGCGCTGGAGGATGACAGGAATCACTTGTTCAGGGAGTACGGGCGGCTGGTGCTCGAAGGCTTGCGCCCTAAAGTGATCGTGATGGAGAACGTCCCGGGCATGGTGTCGTTGGACGGCGGGCGGTTTATCTGGGACATCTATGCGCTCTTTGAACAGGCTGGATACCAGATGCGTCACATGATTCTCTGCGCGGCCCACTACGGCATCCCACAAGAACGTTGGCGGCTTTTCTTCATCGGAACCATTCTGAAGGGCGTGGAGATCACGTTCCCTGAACCGACACACTTTGCACCCGTCCGGGCCAACTTCACGGGCGGCCGGGAGCTCACCTGGCTTCCATGCATCCAAAACGGCGCGCGCCAGCCAAATCTCTTCGGGAACATCCTCAGACCATTCACGACTGTGAAGCAAGCCATTGGAGACCTTCCGGAGCTTGACGTGAATGAAGGCGCCGAGGAGATGGAGTATGACAAGCCGCCGAGAACCGAATACCAGCGGCTCATGCGAAGGCACGCCAAGCGGTTGTTCAATCACAGCGCCGGCGCGCTCTCCAAACAGAACTTGGAGCGTGCCAGGCATATCCCGCCGGGGGGAAGCTGGCGCGACATCCCCCACGAGCTTCTTCCCAAGGGGATGAAAAGCGCAAGACGGAGTGATCATACGAGACGGTACGGACGGATCGATCCCGACGGCCTCAGTGGCACCGTGCTGACCAAGTGCGACCCTCATTGGGGCACCTTCTTCCACTACGATCAGGACCGCGCGCTAACCGTGCGGGAAGCCGCCAGAATTCAGTCCTTCCCTGACGAATACCGATTTTATGGGAGCCGGGTCTCTCAGTACGAGCAGGTTGGGAATGCCGTTCCGCCGCTACTCGCCAAGACGTTAGCCGGCCACATCCAGCGGACTCTCCTGCGGACGTGATAAGAAGAGAGCTTCATGGCTCTCCAAATCGTGGAGTTCTTCGGTTATGCGCCGGCGGACAAGTCAACAGCCGCTGCTGCCGCACGTCGGAATTTGACGTGCCCGTTCGTCGGCGGGCCATGCACGAAAACTCTGCGGGGCGACGGCGGCGTCAAACTTGTCGCGGGAGCTTGCACCGTCCGTCAGGCTACTCCCAACCCCATCATTTGCTGCCCGAAAAGGCTCTACGCTGAAGAGTACCGGATCCTGCAGGATATCGCCGGCGCCGTGTTCGGCCCCGGTGTCCCGATCATCGCCGGCAATCAGATCAGTCCCGGCACGAGGGGGAGGAATCGGGTGTTCGCACTTGGCTCGGCGCTCGGCGGCGAGATAAGACTCCCGCCGACCGGCGGGCGAGGCGGCTTCTTCGTGGACTGGATTCTCGCACTGGCCGATGGGAACGGCGAATTGAAAGAGTTTGTCGCGGTCGAAGTGCAGTCCATCGACACCACCGGGAATTACCGCAAGGAACGTGATGCCTACCTGGCGGACAAGGAGTTCACCGGCTACAGCAACGCCGGCATCAATTGGGAGAACGTCAACAAGAGAATCCTGCCGCAATTGATCTACAAAGGGCACGTTCTGCGCCGTGAAACTCTGTGCCGGGCAGGACTGTTTTTCGTATGTCCCACGCCGGTTTACGAAAAGATCAGCGTTCGCGTTGGAGGCAAGCTGCTGAAGTATCCGGCGCCTGCCCCCGGTACGTTGACCTTCCGATGGTATGACATCGGCCCGGAAGTGCGCAGCGGCCAAAAACGAAAGCTCGCCGCGGGGGGCCAACTGACGACCACGGTGGAGCAATTGGCGTACGCGTTCTTGTCGCCGGGAAACCTGCCGCCTGAAGACTCCTACGCCAAGGCGATCAGGGCGAAAATAGCCGCGTTCGGAATCTGAGCGTTGGATCGTCTTTCACCAGAACGGCGAAGTGAGAACATGCGGCGCATCCGATGCAAGGACACGTCGCCTGAGATGACCGTCCGGCGTCTGGCGCACCGGATGGGCTTTCGCTACAGGCTGCACGTCCATGCCCTTCCGGGCAGGCCAGATTTGGTTTTTCCGCGACTGAAGAAGATCATCCAAGTGCAGGGCTGCTTTTGGCATCAACACGCCGCCTGTCCACAGGCCCACATTCCTAAGAGCCGGATTGACTACTGGCGTCCGAAGCTGCTGAAGAACCGGAAGCGAGACCGGCATAATGAGAAGTTGCTGCGGGCGGACGGATGGGAAGTGCTCACGATCTGGGAGTGTGAGGTCAGGGAAGCCAGGTCAGTAGAACGGCGGATCGCTGGGTTTTTGCAAATGCGGAACGCCTTGCCCACTGGCTAAATCTTGTGTGAGAAACCGGCTTCCCTTTCAGGCTCGCCTTGTGTGATGAGAGTTCTTATCTCCGTCTAGTAGATCAGTCTAGTAGAGGAGTTTGCTACCCTTTGGGAGCGAGATGCATCGAATCTCGTAGTGGCATGAATCGGGTTTGTCTCCCCCAGACCGAGCTTCCGGGAACCAGTGCGCTGTTCCGCGACTACGTGTATCATTTTGACCGCGTAGCGCGGTTCTACGATCATGCGCCGGGCGACGAGGCCACGCTTCGCCGACTTGCCGCCACGCTGGCGTATCCCGATGAGCGGCGAATGCGGGTTGCCGCCTCGCTGCGACGTTACAACGGTGACAGCCCGGCTGTCGCTCAACTCGAATTGCCGGAGACGGTCGCGGTTGTGACCGGGCAGCAGGTGGGCCTGTTTTCCGGCCCCGCTTACACGGTCTACAAGGCGCTGACGGCGGTCCGCATGGCCCGGAACCTGTCCGGGCACGGGATTCGCGCCGTACCGGTTTTCTGGCTGGCCACCGAAGATCACGATTTCGCCGAGATCGACCACGCGCACACCTTCGACGTTCTGCACCGTCCCCAGCAATTGAAAGCGGCGGGAGACTGGACGCCCGGCCGCCCGGTTGGCCCGGCGGCCATAACACACATTCCGCTGGACGAGTTGCGGGAGTCGCTGGAAGGGTTCCTGTACCGCGATGAAGTGGTCAACGTGGTGGAGGAGACCTACCGGACGGGCAAGACGTTTGGACAGGCGTTTCACGACCTGTTGAGGCGGCTGCTGGCCGGCTACGGCATCATCTTCATCGATCCGATGGAGGCGGAAATCCGGAACATCGCCGCGCCGTTTCTCGCCGATGCCCTCCAACACGCCGGAGAGTTGTCGGCGCGGATCCTGGAGCGCAGCGAGGCATTGCGCGATGCGGGCTATCACGCCCAGGTTCATTTCGAGGCGCACACCTCGTTGTTCTTCCGTTTGGAAAACGGAAACCGGCGCGCGCTGCGCCGCCACGATGCGGAGTACTATCACGAGAATCGAAAGCTGACGCTGGAGGAGATGGCATCCGATCCGGCCGCTCTATCGCCGAACGCGCTGCTTCGGCCCGTGATGCAGGACTACTTGTTGCCGACGGTGGCCTACGTGGGCGGCCCGGCCGAGTTGGCCTACCTGGCGCAATCGCAGGTCATCTACCACCAACTGTTGGGGCGCATGCCGGTGGCGCAACCGCGAGCCGGATTCACACTACTGGACGAACGCAGCCGTTCGCTGCTCGACCGGTACGGGTTGCCGGTCACCGACTGTTTCCTTGGTGAAGAGGCGTTGCGGGAAAAGATTGCGTCGCGCCTCGTGCCCCAGCAGATTGACCGGCTGTTTGAGCAGGCCGGCGCAACCGTCTCGGCCGAAACCTCGCGGCTCGAAACAGCGCTCAAAGAATTCGACCCGACGCTGGCGGAGGCTATGGCGCGCAGCAAGGCCAAGATTCTCTATCAGCTTTCAAAGAACCGCCGCAAGACCGCGCGCGAGGCGCTGCGGCGGGAGCATCGCGTCTCGGAAGGCGCCGCGCATCTCAGCGGGCTGCTGTTTCCCGAAAAGCACCTCCAGGAGCGCTACTACTCCATCTTGCCGTTCCTGGCCAAGCACGGCTCCGGCTTGTTGGATACAGTGTACGAAGCAACGCAGTCAGGCTGTCCTGACCACATTCTGCTGCAAGTATGAGAGTCAACCGTGTCAAACAGGCCTTGAAAGAAGGCCGCATGCAACTGGGAACCGGGTTTGCACAGCTTCGTTCTCAGGACGTCGTTCGCATTCTGGCGGCGGCGGGATTTCAATGGGCATTCCTCGATGCCGAACATGGCGGGTTCGGTATCGAAACGTTGCAGGACCTTTGCCGCATGTCCGCCTATGCGGGATTGAGCCCGGTGGTCCGGGTGGCCGACCTTCAGTACGCCCTGGTGGCGCGCGCGTTCGATTGCGGCGCCGAAGGGATCATTTTTCCGCGAGTCGAGTCGCCGGAATTGCTGGAGAAGGCGGCCAGTTGGACGAAGTTTCCGCCTGCCGGGATCCGCGGGTGCGGCATCACGCCGCTGCACGTGGATTTCGAACCGGTGAGCATCGGCCAGATTACGGAACACTTCAACGAGCACACGCTGGTGGTTTTGCAGATTGAAACGGTCAAGGCGCTCGAAGCGCGGGACGAACTCTTGTCTGTGCCGCACATCGATGCCGTCATGGTGGGACCGGTGGACCTGTCGATCAGTTTGGGAGTTCCAGGGGATTTTCAGCATCCGAAGATGGTGGATGCGATGGAGAAGATTGTGGAGAGTTGCCGGAAGCACGGAGTGGCTCCCGGCACGCAGACGAGGAATGTCCCGCTGGCCAAATTCTGGAAAGAGAAAGGCATGCTTTTTCTGGGCTGCGGCAGCGAAACTGGGATGTTGTACGAGGGGGCCAAGTCCATCACATCCCAGTTGCTGGGCTAGCAGTTCAGGCCTGGGACTTGCGGGCGCGGACCATGCGGTAGCGTCCGAAGGCCACGCTCAGCAGACCGAAGGCCATGAGGCCGATGGTTCCCGGTTCCGGCGTTTCCAGCAGAATGAGCTGCCCTTGGAAGCTGGCTGAATCGTTTGGGGTCAGCGTGAACTTGAGGCTCGACGACATGGAAGGGTAGTTGCCATCAGGCAAGTTCGCAAAAATCGGGCCGTACTGGCCTACCGCGGGGCAGGGGTGATTGGACGCCGGCACGCTGGGACCCGCCACGCAGTTGCCCGACAGGGTTAGCGCGGGAATGCCCGTTCCCATGGGGATCTCGCTCTTGTTCTCTATGTTGGTCGCGCTGACACCGTCTCCCCTCAGGTCGCCCATGCTTCCGCTGAAGCCGGCACGCGCACCGTAATAGATGCCCGGCACGACCGGCGTGCCAAAGACGTAGGTGAAGGTAACCGAGTTGGACGCGGTGACGGCGCTGACCGCCCAATTGATGTACGGGTCTTTGTCAATCGATCCCGCAAAACTGATTGAACTGATATCCCGGGCGTTTGTTCCCTTGAATTGCACGGCGCCGGCAAAGTCGTAGACATCGCCGGTCTGGACATAGGAAAAAGAGGATCCCACTGCCGTCGCCCCGTCCACATCCAGAGTGACGAAAGGCGCCGGATCTCCGGCCGCTCCGAACGCGGGCGCCAAGTTAAACGTAATTGGGACGGCCCAGGCACACGGAACCGCCAGGGCGAAAGTACAGGCAAGCAGACGATTGGCTAGCATCGAATCATATTCCTCGCGATAAGCAAAAGCCGGCGCGGCGCATATCCGCCACGCACGCTTTGATTGTCGGAGGACAGAGCGGACCAAAACAGGTGTGAGGGTACTAAAACGGTCCGGCAGCGGGATGTGGAACGATGTGGGGTCTTCAGTTCCTTGACAAACGCTCGGGCGGCCTGCTTGTGCGCGGATGGAACGCGTTCTAGCGCAAGCGGCGGACCGTTGAAGCGAGACCGAACAGGCCCAGGCCAACGAGAATCAGCGTGGCTGGTTCAGGAGCATCGGCCGCTGAAGCACCAGGGGGATCGGTGAGCCATCCCAGGTCCCAGGTTGCCTGCGTACTAGCGGCGGGCGCGGGGTTGAGGTGGTGAGGGGAATCGAAATCGAGGGGCAGGGGTGTGGCCCAGCCCATAGATGCAGCAAGCCAAATCAAGATCAGAAGCGATAAGACTTTCGTTCTCTGCAATTTATATTGTTGCCTCCCCAACAATTGGAAGCTCCCAGGCCTCCTGATGTGGCAATACCCGCCAGCCCAAAATCCGGCGGGTATCGTCAGAGCGAACGAAGCAGTTTACTTTACGAACTTGCGGCCGAAGGCGGCCAGAACGATCAGCCCGGCGCCCATCAACGCGAAGCTGGCGGGCTCGGGAATCGCGGTCAGAATGAACTGGCCGTTGAAGGAAGACGCCGTGTTGGGGCCCACTTGGTAGTTCAGGACCGTCTTGAGGGTGGGGTCGGTCCATGCGCCATAGGCGATCTTTGGTCCGAACTGGCCTCCCCCGATGGGGCAAGGCTTGTTCACGGCGGGGGGTTGAACGCCGTAATCGCAAGTGCCCGGGGGGTTCGGCAGGGTGATGATTTCCGTGGCGTCGACGTAGTTATGTGCTTGTATGTTCGTGGCCGCCAAGTCACCCTTTTGGACGACACCCAGGCTGCCATTGAAGCCGGCAATCGCGGCTTGGTAGAAGCCGACCGAGGGCTGGGTGAAGGTAATCGAGACCGAAGCCTGCTTGCTTCCCGAGGTCTGCGACCAAGCCCAGTTGATGAACGGGTCGGAATCGCTGACACCACTAAACGAGAACATCACGAAATCGGTCGGATCGGCCGGGTTCACCCACTTGCCACTGCCACTAAAGGAGAACGTCGTGCCGGTGATGCTCACATTGGTATCTCCCGGGACCACGTCGCCACCATTCACCGTGACATCCACCCCCGGTTCCAGGCCCTGTACGCCGAATGGCCCACCAAAATCGAACACGAATGGGGTTGCTCCCACCACTCCGGCAAGCCCCAAAAGCAGCGCACACAGAAAAAAGCTTCGTTTCATTTCTTGTTTCACTCCTCAAACCAGCGCCTGCTCATGAAAGTCGTCCGCGGAAGCTTTAGGTGCTTCGCCTACGGACTCCTCCTGCAGACACCTTAAGAGTCATGCTAACAGGCCCCTAAATGGATTGCAAGAACAAAATCAACAACATCGGCGGAATCAGAGCCGATCTTTAGTGTTCCATTTTGGTAATCGTCAGAATTCGGCATAAGTACTGCGGCTTCAATCTGATACGACGCCATTTCAGTGGCGGGAAGGAGGTTGGCTGGAGCGCCGCGGCAAACGGATAGGCCAGAGGTATTTCCGGACTGAAAACAGACTCTTTGTGTTGGGCTTCGATAGCGGTCTCTGGTAGGATCAGGAAAGGCGTGCTGGAGTGGCGGAACTGGCAGACGCACGGGACTCAAAATCCCGCGCCCTTCACTGGGCATGTGGGTTCGACCCCCACCTCCAGCACCAGGGATTCAGGCAGATACGACGTTTCCCGTTTGGGATGTGTCATATCCGGCTAGTACTTCCAGCTTCTTGCGCAGCGCCGCCCGCTGAAGCACGTCCAGGAACGCTTTGACGGCCGGCAGGCCGCCCGTGCGTTTTCGCATCACCAGGTCGTAGCGGGCGCTACGGAGCGGAACAAAGCCCAAGCCAAACGTCCGGGCCGCGGGCCGGGTAGCGAGGCAGACATCCGCGCCGCCGGTGGCGACTTGGTAGGCAGCCGGCAGATGGCCGGGCGCGACCCGCTCATAACCGCGCACCTTCGAGGCGGCGAGTCCAGCCTGGGCGAGCAGGTGGTCGAGCAGCGCGCGGCTTCCAGACCCGGATTCGCGGTTGATGAGCCGCACGCCGCGCCGGCCGAGGTCCTCCGCCCGGCGGATGGCTTTCGGATTTCCAGCCGCGACAACCAAGCCTTCTTCCCAATGGGCGAAGGTCACAATCAGCAGGTCCTCGCCGGGAAAGCTTTCCCGCGCAAACGGCACATTAAATTCACCTGAACCGGGGTCCTGAAGGTGAGTGCCGGCAATGTGAACCTTGCCTTCCTTCAACCATTGCAGCGACAACCGGCTCGAGGCGGGCGCCGGCACGATTTCGATACCGCTGATACGTTCCACCATCCCGGAGACCAGGCTTGTGGCGGGGTCGCAACCGGCCAGTAACAGGCGCTTGTGAGCGGCTTCCTCCTTGGCGAACACCATCACGTCAGCGTGGCCTTTTCCACGGCCGGAGCGCCGTACGATGCCATCGGCTTCGGGTATGAAGAACGGTGTGCTGCTTACCGGGACGCCGACCCAGCGCGCGCCAATGTGGCTGACCCGGACAGGCTGTCCGGCAGCCGGCGGGGACTGGCCGAGCAATTCAGCCTTCACCGCCTGGGAAAGCGGGGAGGCGCCGCGCAATGAGAACAGCTCCTCCAGGCTGACTTCCAGCTCACGCGCCAAGTGAAGAGCGACCTCGGTATTGGGCACGTAGGTTCCGGCCTCGATGGCGTAAATCGTCTGCCGGCTTACGTTGACCCGCCGGGCCAGTTCCGAGACGGCGATTCCCCGGATCGCGCGGACTTGAGCCAGCCGGTTTTCAATGACAGCCTTCGGCACGGGTTGCTTTCCTCTTTCCATCAAAAGTGTATCTTCAGGACAAATTCGAACACGCGGGGATCAAGCGCCGCGGTGATGGAGCCGAACGCGGGATTGCCGAAGCTGCCGTTCGGGTTGGCGAGTGGCGGCGTGTTGGCCGCATTGAAAGCCTCGGCGCGAAACTCCAATCGCAGCCGCTCAGTGAGAGTAAAGAACTTGCCCACCATCAGGTCGAAGGCGCGATAGGGAGGCCCGGTGACCGGGTTGCGGGAACTGTTGCCGATGGTGAACTGCGCCGCCTGCGTGAACGCCGCGGTGTTGAACCAGCGCATTACGGTTTGCTGGCCCGCCGGAAGATCGGGACTGGCAATTCGATTGGGCCGTTGAATGCCGAAGCCGGCGAAGGCGTTCAAGTTCGTCGCCTGAGTGACAGCGACCGGGCTGCCGGACTGCCAGCGGACGATCGCGGCGGTTTGCCAGCCCCCGGCGAGGAGATCGCGCCAGCCTGCCATGGTATGGGCGCGACCCTTCCCAAACGGGAGTTCATAAACCAGCCCGCTCGAGAAAATGTGCGGGATGTTGCCCGTCGATACGTCTTTTTCCAGCTTCTTGTTAAAGCTGTCGGCAGCCTGAAAGTTCGCCGCCGGACCGGTAAGCACGGCCGAGTCAAAGACCGCGCCCGCGTCGTCAATCAGGCGCGAGAACGTGTAAGCGGCGGTGAAAGTCAGGCCCTTCGAGAAGCGCCTGACCACGCGAGACTGGAACGAGTGGTAAGTCGAATGACCAACATTGTTGCGGTACAGCGCCACCGTGGTGAAACGCGGATAGGGCCGCAGGGTTTGGGCTCGCGGGATGGTGGGCGTTCCCAGGGGTGTATTGGGAGGAATCTGTCCGTAGTACGGGTTCGGCGTCTGCTCAGTCAGCAGGGCGCCGGCGCGCAGTTGTTCCACAGTGAGCTGATTCAGGTTGACGTCGGGAACGCCCAGGCGTGTCAGCTTGGATCCGAGATAGCCCAACTCCAGGCTCCAGTCAGCGCCAACGGTTTTCTGGACGCTGAAGTTCCACTGTTGCGCGTAACCGCTGCCGTTATCCCGCTGGACGCCGAACACGCCTTGGCCCAGACCCGCTTCGGGGCCCGGTGGCTGAGGAATCACCGTGGGCCCCTGCGATAGTACAAAGGCCGGGTTGATGTTGTCGAGCGTCTGTTGTCCCAACGTTTGGATGAATGGAAACAGAGGCGTCGTGAACGGCGTGGTGATTCCGGCCTGCTCAATCCAGGTGAGCGAGTAGGCCGAACGCAGGACGAGCGAATCGGTCCACTTGTAGGCCAGTCCGGCGCGAGGACCGAAGTTGCCCTTTTCGAGATCGCGCGCGGTGCGCGGAAATCCGTTTTGCCCGAAATAATCCAATTGCTGGGTTCTGAGGTTGAAGACCGCACCGCGGTCACCGGCGATGGTGGACGGGAAATTGAGCGTGTAACGGACACCCAGGTTCAAGGTCAGCCGGCGGCTGGCGCGCCAGTCGTCCTGAACGAAGAACTCGGCGATCGAGGCCCGGGGTTTCAGGACTTCAGACTGAACATCGATGGCGAAACGGGTGACCTGTCCCAGCAAGAACGAAGCGTAACTGTTGCCGGTCGCCGTCGCGGGAGTCCCGGACGAGGTAAGCCCGGCGGTGAACAGGTTGGTGAACTGGAAGTTTCCAGCCGGACTGGGCGGCTGCAGGGCATCCAGGCGTTCCAGGCGGATGTCGGCGCCGGCTTTGATGCTGTGCGTGCTTTTCAACCAAGAAAACGTGTCGAGGAACTGGGTGACCGAGGTCGTGAAGGCCGCATTGCTGTTGGCCGGCGGACCGAGTTGTTGGTATCCGACGACGTCGAAGGCCGGCGGCGCATCGCTGAACGAGTTCAGAGGAATGTTGGGAATGCGGCGGATCTCGCCGGCCTTCGCCATGGACGACCGGACGAAGCCCCGCCGTGTGAATCCAAAGCGCAACTGGTTGACGGCGGCTGGGGTGAAACTCCAGGTGTGCTCGGCCGCGACGCTGTCGGCCCTGGTGAGAGTATTCGCGATATAGGGGGCCGAGAACGTACCGCTGCCGTCGGGCAATGGGGTGGCGGGTTGCGAATCGTCCCGCAAATAGGAGTAACGCCCGAAGAGCTTGTGGCGAACGCCAAAATAGCGGTCGATCCTCGTGTCGAACTGGTCCTGCGCGGTTGTGTCTGCGCCGACCCGGCGGTAATTGTTGGCTGTGGCTTCGCGCGCACCGGCAAAGACGTTGGGCGATGGATAGCGGCCGGCGGCCGGGAGCGCCGCCGGGTCGAGCCGGCCAAGGGGAATCGAATTGCCCGGAAATGGATCGCGAACATAACCGGCCGCGGTTTGACGGGTGGTTGCCGGATCGAAGATGGCCTGGGAGAAAACCAGATGCTTCTGCTGCGTGGTGGGAACCGTGCTCGTGCGAACCACGCCGGTGTCGAGCCGGGTCCCTTGCCAGTCGATAAAGAAGAAGGTCTTGTTCTTTTCGACCGGCCCGCCGAGAACAAAGCCGTATTGGTTTCGCCGGAAACGAGGTTTGTTGCCGGTGGTGGCGAAAAGGTTGCGGGCGTTGAGCGCTTCGTTGCGAAAGAATTCGAACACAGTCCCGTGCACGTCGTTTGTGCCCGACTTCTGGCTCACCATGATGACGCCGCCATTGGTGCGCCCATACTCGGCCGAGGGGCTGTTGGTGTCCACGCGGAACTCTTCAATCGCGTCGGCAACGGGGTAGAAGGCGACCTGGCCGGGTTCCGGTTGGAGCACGCTGATGCCGTCGTAGAGGTACTCGCTGACGCGCGGGCGGCTGCCGTTGATGCGCGGAAGCAAGCTGCCGGGCGGCAAATTCACTCCCGGTGACAAAGCGACTAACGGAACGAAGTTCCGGCCATCGAGCGGCAGCGTGACGACCTTCCTTTGCTCCACGGCAAAGCTTGCCGTGCCTCGCCCGGACTGAAGCAGGGGCGGCGCCGCGGACACCTCAACGGACTGGGTGACGTCTCCCACCTGGAGGTCCAGGTCGAGGTTGATCCGGTCGCCGAGGCGCAGCGTAAGGCCGTCGCGGCGCAGGGCCGAAAACCCGTCTTTGGAGACCTCGATGCGATAGGGGCCGGGCGGCAGGGCGAACAGGTGATATCCGCCGCTTGAATCAGAGGTCGTGGACAGGATTACCCCGGTCGCGGCGTTGATCAGGCGGATCGCGGCCCCGCTCACCACCAGAGCGCCGGGGTCCCGTACGACTCCGAAGAGTTCGGTCTTCGCCGACTGGGCCCACAGCGCGCAGCAGGAGGCGAGGCAGCAGAAGGCGCGCAAGACGAACTGGGTATTCCGCAAGAATGTCATTTTAACAACACAACGTTATTCTAACGCGACAACCTCGCCTTCCATCCGGTTGGGCGCGGACGCCGGGGCCGGGCAACGTTGGACAATCGAAGCTCAGGAGCAATCAGAATGAAGCCAACCGGGCGGATGAACTGGGCCAAAGCGTCGCCGGCGGCCTACCGCGCCTTATTGAACGTGCACGAATATCTGGTGAAGCAGTCCGGGCTGGACCCGCGGCTAATGGCGCTCCTCGATCTCCGCGTGTCGCAGATCAACGGCTGCGCCTTTTGTGTGGACATGCACTGGAAGGATCTGCGCGCCTTGGGCGAGAGTGAAGAGCGTCTCTACATGACGAGCGTGTGGCGGGAATCGAATTTGTACTCGGCGCGGGAGCGGGCGGCCCTGGCTTGGGCTGAAGCGGTGACAACGCTCGAACACCGCGAGGTTCCCGATGAAGCGTATGAGGAGGCGCGGCGTGAGTTCAGCGAAGCGGAACTGGCCAACCTCACACTTTCGGTCTGCGCAATCAATTCCTGGAACCGGATGAACATCGCCTTTCTGCGCGAGGCCGGTACGTATCAATCCAAATTGCGGCCTATTGAGTAGCGTTGCGCGACAGCCGGCCGCACCCTTCGGCTAAACTACGCTGAGGGAACTGCTTCGACTATGATTTCAATCCGCCGTGTAGCGGTGTTGGGCGCCGGGACGATGGGTTCCCGAATCGCCGCGCATTTCGCCAATGCCGGGTATCCGGCGCTTTTGCTGGATGTCGTGGTTCCGGGTGCGCCGCGCCGGAATGAGGCGGCGCTGAGAGGCATTGACAGCGCCAGGAAGCAATCGCCGGGCGGATTCTTCACCGGCGCCGCGGTTGCCCTGGTGACGCCGGGTAATTTCGAGGACGACCTGGCCGCGGCCGCCGGGTGCGACTGGATCATCGAGGCGGTGACCGAGAACCTGGCCATCAAGCGGGCGCTGTATGAGAAAGTGGCGGCGGTGCGGCGGCCGGGAACCATCGTATCGACCAACACGAGCGGCATCCCGCTGGCGAGGATCTCCGAAGGGTGGCCTCTCGAAATGCGGCGGCACTTTCTGGGGACGCACTTTTTTAACCCGCCGCGCTACCTGCGCCTGCTGGAGTTGATCCCCGGCGCGGATTCCGATCCCGCGGTGCTGGCCGCCGTTGGCGGGTTCTGCG
>JADZCI010000263.1 GCA_020851655.1 Bryobacterales bacterium | reverse complement strand
GCCGACAATCTGTTCGAAGTTCAGCTCGGTGCGGATTTCATCTTCGAGGTAAACGTTCTCTCGCGCCAGCCGGTCCTTGAGCGCGGCGATCTCGCCGTAGACGTTCGCGTTTTCGACGGCGATGGCTATCTGATTCGCCGCCTGGCCCAGAAACTGAATGTCCTCTTCGGCAAACGCGTTTTCCTTCGACGAGCCGAGGCTCAGGACCCCGAGCACGCCGCTCCGGCTGATCAATGGAAGACGGCAGATGGAACGCGCGCCTTCGGCGGCGGACGGCGGTTCGCGGCCGATCGCTTCCAGCGTCAGATTCCGAACCTGCCCCGTGCGAAACACTTCCACGACGCTCGACACGGGATCCGCAAGGAGTACGCCTTCGCGGATAATGCCTTTGCTCGTCGGAAAATCGAGCGCGTAGATCCGGAGTTGGCCCTCCGGGTCGGGCAGCGCGATTCCGGCCCCATCGCAATGCATCATCTGCCGGATAGCGGCGGAGACCTCGCGCAGCAGGTCGCGCAGGTCCAGATTCAACACCACACGGTTGGTCAGGTCGAGCAGCAGCTTCAAGCGTTCCCGGGAACGCTGGTTCTCCTCGGCGTCGAGCGCGTTGCCCGCTGCCATGGCGATTTGATTCGCCACGAGAGCGAGAAACCGCACTTCATCCGGCGAATAGGCATTTTCACGCGCGCTGGCCAGAACCAGACTTCCCAGCCGCCGGCTCGGAGTCGTCAACGGAAGGGCGCAAACGGACTGAAGCCGCAGCGCCTTAAACTGCGCCAGAGACGGCGCCGGGCGGGTGTCGCGATCGACGCACGGAATCACCAAAGGTCTTTGATTCTGATAGACCCACCAGGCGGCGGTTTCCTCCTTGGGCACGGCGGAATGCGCCACTTGTGAGGGTTCCTGGCATTGCTCGCAGATGTGCCACTTCACATCATTCGGCGCATCGTAATACGCCATGGCATCGAATGAGATGACCTCACGCAGTTCCTCGGCCAGAACCCGGAACAGGTCCCGCCGCGTGCCTTGGGAACGGATCGCCTCGGCCACCCGGATGAGCGATTCGTAGCGCGCAGCCGCGGGCTCATTGGAGGGCTCCTCTGACGGTTCCCTACGAGCTGAACTCGTCATGCTTACCCCTATTCTCGCATTTCTCCATCACAAGACGCTGCCAGAATCCTGGCGATTGCCAGGTTGTTGGCATTGGCACTGCTTGGCACACGTATCCCGCCAACGCTGTATATGCATTTCGAATCAATAGCTTAGCGATGCTCTCCCGCTTGGAGTTTCACCTGCCGTATGTGACTGTAGGCCGACTGGAGAACGCAGTAAATGTTGAGGATCACGGTTTCTGAAGAGCATTCATCGTGGCGCATCAAGCTGGAAGGCAAGCTCGCCGGAAACCTGGTGCAAGAAGCCCGGCAGGCGTGGGAATCCGTTCCAGAGACTGCCCGGAGCGTCGAAGTCGATCTTACCGGCGTCACGTGCATTGACGATGAGGGACGCAGCCTGCTGGAGGTGATGAACCAGCGCGGGGCGCGTTTTGTAGCGCGGGGTGTGGCGACCACGGCGCTGCTCAGCGAGATTTGCGCACGCCGCCGAACGCCGGGGATCGTGCGTAGTCTGGCCGTGCTGGCCGCGCTTTGGACCTTCGCTGGACTGGCGCCTGTGCGGGCGCAGGACGCGCCTCCGGCGCCGCTACGCCTCACCTTGAAAGATGCGGTGGCGCTTGCGCTACGGCAGAATCCGCAGGTGGCGATCGCCAACCTGAGCCTGGCGCAAAGCCAGGAGCAGAGCAAGGTGAGCCGTTCCGCCCTGCTGCCGCAAGCCTCGCTGGCCGCTTCCGAACAGGTGACGAGAGGCAACGTGGAAGCGCTGCTCGGCACGAAGATGCCGAATTTTCCAGGCCATATCGGACCGTTCTGGGCGATTCAGGCGGGTCCGGCTGTATCCGTTCCACTGCTCGATCTGGCAGCCTGGCGCCGCTGGCAGGCGGCGCGAGAGAGCGAGCGGACCAGCGAGGCTTCCCGGATGACCGCGCGCGAACTGAACGCACAGCTGGTCGTCTCACAATATCTCGGCGGGCTTCGCGCCGCCGCCGAAGTCCACGCCGCGCAGTCGCGGCTCGATCTGGCCAAAGCGCTCCACCAACTGGCCGCCGATTTGCAGGAGAGCGGCGCCGGAACCGGCATCGATACGTTACGCGCCAATGTCGAGTATCAAAACGAACGCCAGAAATATTCCGAAGCATCCACGCGCCTGAAGATCGCGCTGTTCGGGCTCGCCCGCCTGCTCAACCTGGACCCGCGGCAGACCATCGAACTGGCCGACGAGCAAAGCTTTTTTGAGACGCCCGCGTATGAGTCCGGTGACAGCCTGGCGCGGGCGTTTGCGGAGCGTCCGGAGATGAAAGAGATCCAGTCACGGCTGCGCGCCACCGAACTGCAAGTGCGCGCCGCGCAAGACGAGCGGCTGCCGCGCATCACCGCCGCAGGCGGGTGGAGCCTGCAAGGGCTGACGCCGGCGACGATGATCCCCGCATACCAGTTCGGCGCCAAGGTCGAGATCCCCCTCATCACCAGCGGGCGCATTCAGGCGGAGACCGCCGTGGCTTCGGTCGAGATGAAGAAACTGGCCGAGACCGAACGCGACGTCCGCAACCGGATCGCTCTCGAAGTTAAGACGGCAGTGGCGGAGTTGGAGTCGGCCCGCATCGAAACCGAGGCTGCCGGACTGGGTGTGCGCCTGGCCAGAGAGGGGGTGACGCAAGCGCAAGACCGGTTCAAGGCTGGAGTGGCCAACAACATTGAGGTCATCACCGCGCAGGATGCGCTGGCTCGCGCCAACGACAACCAGATTGGCGCATTGTACCGGTACAACCAATCCCGCGCCGACCTGGCCAGAGCCACGGGCCAAATGGAAAGGCTCTATTCGAAATGAGCGTCAAAGAGGAAGCAAGCATGGGCACGTTGATGAAAGAGATGGATGGAGCGGCGATCGCAGGCCTCAGAACTCCGGCCGGGAATGAGGGGAAGTCCAACTCCGGTCCCGGGAATCAAACGCGGCTGAAAGCCCTCATGGCGGGGTTTTTTCTGGTGGCCGCGGCCGGGGGCGTGTGGACCTACTTCCACTTTCGCGACCGGGTGACGACGGACGACGCCCAGGTGGATGCGCACATTGCGCAGATTGCGCCCAAGATTTCCGGCAACGTGGCCGCGATCCTGGTGGACGACAACCAGTTGGTGAAGACGGGGCAGGTGCTGGTGCGGATCGACCCGCGGGACCTGGCTGCGAAAGTCGCACAGGCGCGCGCGGCGCTGGCGGCCGCGGAGGGGCGCGCCGTAGGGGCTCGCGCCGTGGTCCCTTTAACGCGCTTGACCACGGCAAGCGGCAGTTCCGCCGCACAGGCCCAACTCGAAGCGGCCGTGGCCGAAGAGCAGCAAGCCGGAGCGGACTACGACAAAGCCTCCACCTCCGCGCTGGCCTTTGCGCGAGCCGACGTCGATGCCAGGCGGGCTACGGCGGACCGGGCCCGCGCCGATCTGGCGCGTATGGAGCCCCTGGCGGCCAAGGATGAGATCTCCAAACTGCAGTTTGACGCCTACCGGGCGGCGGCGCGCGTGGCGGAAAGCCAGTTGAGCGCCTCGCGCCAGCAACTGGCCAACGCTGAAAAGCAGGCTCAGGAGCGCCAGGCCAACCTGCGGGCGGCGCAAGCGCGCGTGAACGCGGCGCGCGCGGCACTGGACGAAGCGCAGGCGAATCGCCAGCAGGTACAGGTAAGTTCCGCGCAGGCTCGCAGCGCTTCGGCCGCCATCCTGCAAGCTCGCGCCAGCCTCGATGCGGCTGAACTGGAACTCGGCTACACCACTATCGTAGCGCCCATCGACGGAGTGGTGACCAAGAAGATGGCGCAGTTGGGCCAGATTGTGCAGCCGGGCCAGTCGCTGATGACCATCGTTCCCGTCCACGACGTGTGGATCACCGCCAACTTCAAAGAGACGCAGTTGGAAAACGTCCGCCCAGGGCAGCGCGCCGAGATCTACGTCGATATGTACCGGCGATCGTTTCCGGGCCGGGTGGACTCCATTGCGGGCGCAACCGGCGCGCGGTTGAGCCTGCTGCCTCCGGAAAACGCCACCGGAAACTTCGTCAAGATTGTGCAGCGAATTCCGGTGAAGATCCGCCTGGAAGGCGCGCCGGACGGCTTCCGGTTCCGCCCCGGCGCCAACGTCGAAGCGACCATCTTCACCCGTTAAGAGCCCATGCCATGAGCGCAGCGGCAAACACTTCCTTCGCCATCCCCGCCCGGCCGGCGGCCAGCCCTTGGGTGATCGCCGCGACGGTCATGCTGGCGACCTTCATGGAGGTTCTTGACACCAGCGTCGCCAACGTGGCGCTGCCTCACATCGCGGGCAGCCTTTCATCCTCCGTGGATGAGGCAACGTGGGTGCTCACCGCCTACCTGGTGGCCAATGCCATCGTCCTGCCCCTCAGCGGCTGGTTTTCGATGCTGTTCGGGCGCAAGCGGTTCTACATGGCTTGCGTCGCCCTATTTACCGCCAGTTCGCTGTTGTGCGGGCTCGCGCCTTCTCTTCGGTGGCTGGTTCTGTTCCGTATCCTGCAGGGATTCGGCGGCGGCGCCTTGCAGCCTATTTCGCAGGCGATCCTGGTGGAGTCCTTTCCACAAGAAAAGCAGGGCGCGGCCATGGCATTTTATGGGATGGGCGTCGTTGTCGCGCCGATCATCGGTCCGACTTTGGGCGGATGGATCACTGACAGCTATAGCTGGCGCTGGATCTTCCTGATCAACATTCCGGTCGGCATCCTGTCCGTGTTGCTGACGGCGATGCTGATTCTCGATCCGCCGCACCTGATACGCCGGACGTTCGCCACAGGCTTGCGCCTGGACTATATCGGCCTTGGCCTATTGGGCATCGGCCTCGCCTCGCTGGAACTCATGCTCGATGAAGGGCAGCGCAACGATTGGTTCGGCTCGAACATGATTGTGGTGGCCTTCATCCTGGCGGTCACCGCCCTGGTTGGCGTCGTGGTTTGGGAATTGCATCATGATCAACCGATTGTCGACTTTCATATTCTGAAAGAGCGCAACTTTGCCGTCGCGTCGGTGACGATGTATGCCGTGGGTTTCACGCTGTACGCCACTACGGCAATCCTGCCCATCTTTCTACAGACGATTCTGGGCTACACGGCCATGCTCAGCGGGCTGGTGCTCTCGCCGGGCGGACTCGCCACCATGGCCGGCATGGTGCTGGTGGGACGGATGCTGCGGAAGATCGAGGCCCGCTGGCTGATCATGTTCGGCATGGCTTCCGGCGCGCTGGCGCTATACCGGATGTCGCACTTCAATCTGCAGATCGACTTCAACACCGCCATGTGGGCGCGGACGATTCAGGCTTTCGGACTGGCGTTCCTGTTTGTACCCGTCAACACGGCCGCGTTCTCTTCGGTGGCGCGAGAAAAACTCGGCTATGCCACCGGGTTGATGAACCTGTTTCGAAACATCGGCGGCAGTACGGGAATCGCGATGGTCAACACGATGCTCGCGCAGCGGACGCAATTCCATCAGCAAGTCCTGGTAAGCCACCTGACGCCGCTGGACCCAAACTACGCCGAGGCGTTGCGGCGCACGGCCGGAGCGATTACGGCGCAAGGATCGAGCACCGCCGACGCGGCGCTGAAGGCGCAAGGCGTGCTGTACGGCACAGTGCAGCGGCAGGCCGCCATGATGGCGGTGGCCGACACGTTCTGGGTCCTCACGCTGATCTGCCTCGCAATGATCCCCCTGGTCTTCCTGCTGAAGAAGACTCCGGCTACCGCCATCGCGACGGAGTGAGAACTCTATCTGGCGGCCAGCGGCGCGGATGCCGCCACAGCTTGAGCTTCAACCGCCGCCAGCGCCGTTACGTACACGATGTCGTTGACCTCGCCTTCGCGGTGCAGGACGTGTACGGGCTTGGACAGGCCCATCAGAATCGGACCGATGGTCTCGACGCCGCCGATCTTGTTCAACAGTTTGTAGGTCACGTTACCCGCTTCGAGATTGGGACAAATCAACACGTTGGCGCCGCCCTTGAGGGTGCTGAACCCATACGTTGTATCGAGAATCTCCGCTGAAACCGCTGTGTCGGCCTGCATCTCGCCATCGATCATGAGCATGGGTGACAACTTGCGCGCGATTTCTGTCGCCCGCCTCACCTTCTCCGACAACGGGTGCCGCGTGGATCCGAAGTTGGAGAAGGAGAGCATCGCGACGCGCGGCTCGACGTCAAAGCTGCGCACGGTCTCGGCCGCGGTGATGGCAATCTCGGCCAGATCCTCCGCCGAGGGCTCGATGTTTACCGTCGCGTCGGCCAGGAAGTACACCTGGCCCTTGGTGTTGATCAGCATGTACATGCCCGAGACCTTGCGCAGCCCCGGCTTGACCGGGATCACTTCCAGCGCCGGGCGAATGGTGTCGGGAAAATGCTGCGAAACGCCCGCCACCAGGCCATCGGCGTCGTCCATGTACAGCATCATGCAACCGAAGCGGGTGGGGTTGGCCAGGAGCCGGCGAGCCTCCGTGTGAGTCACCCCTTTCCGTTGTCTCAGTGCGAGGTACTGATCCAGGTATGCCGCCAGGCGCGGGCTGGAGGCGGGATCCACGATGTCGACGTTGCCGTCAAGATGTAGATGCAACTCGGCGGCGCGGGCGCGAATCTTGTCCGGAGCGCCAAGCAGAATCGGGTGGGCGATTTTCTCGTCCACCAGGATCTGGGCCGCGCGTAAAATCTTGTCTTCCTGCCCTTCCGGCAGGACAATCCGTTTGAGATTCCGCTGCGCCTTGTTGATGATGTTGCGCATGATCTCCTGCGCCTTGCCAAAGCGCTTCTCCAGCGCGCCACGATAGGCTTCGAGATCGACGGGATGCTGTGCGACACCGGTCTCCATGGCGGCGCGCGCCACCGCCGGCGCGACCCAGGTCAGAACACGGGAGTCGAAGGGCTTGGGGATGATGTAGTCGCGCCCAAACTCCATCGTTTCGACGCCGTACGCCCGCCGGACCGAATCCGGCACATCCTGGCGCGCCAGCGATGCCAGCGCGTAAGTCGCCGCCAGTTTCATTTCCTCGTTGATTCCCGTCGCGCGAACATCCAATGCGCCGCGGAAAATGAAAGGGAATCCCAGAACGTTGTTTACCTGGTTGGGAAAGTCCGAGCGTCCGGTCGCCATGATCAAGTCATGGCGAGCGGCTACAGCCACGTCATAGTCGATTTCCGGGTCGGGGTTCGCCAGCGCAAACACGATCGGGTCGGGCGCCATGGAAAGCAGCATCTCCGGCAGGACGCAGTTGGCGCCCGAAAGCCCGATGAAGACGTCGGCGCCGATCATGGCTTCGGCCAGCGTTCTGGCATCGGTTTTGCGCGCGAACTTCTGCTTGTACTGGTTCATCCCCACCGTGCGCCCGTCGTAGATCACGCCCTTGGTATCCACCATGAGGATGTTCTCCAGGCGCGCTCCCATATGGATGTAGTGATTGGCGCAGGAAATGGCGCTGGCGCCCGCGCCGCTGAACACGATCTTCACCTCGTCCAGGCGTTTGCCGGCCAGTTCCACCGCATTGGAAAGAGCCGCTCCGGAGATGATGGCGGTGCCGTGCTGGTCGTCGTGGAAGACCGGAATGTTCATGGTCCGCTTGAGTTCCTCTTCAATCTCGAAGCACTCCGGAGCCTTGATGTCTTCCAGGTTGATGCCGCCGAACGTCGGCTCCAGCAACTGGCAGCAGCGGATCACTTCCTTCGGGTCTTCCGTCGCCAGTTCGATATCGAACACGTCGATGTCGGCGAACCTCTTGAACAGTACGCCCTTCCCCTCCATGACCGGTTTGCCCGCGGCGGGACCGATGTTGCCCAAGCCAAGCACGGCGGTCCCGTTTGAGACCACGGCAACCAGGTTCCCTTTGGACGTGTATTTATAGACGGCGGAGGGATTCTTTTCAATCTCCAGACATGGCACAGCCACTCCGGGCGTGTAGGCGAGGCTCAAATCCCGCTGAGTCCGGCACGGCTTGGTTGGCGTGACAGCCACCTTGCCGGCGGGTTCAGACGAATGATACTCCAGCGCCTCTTCTTTACGGATAAGCATACTTAGACCCTTTCCTCCTTTGTTGTACTCCTATTTGACCGGGAACGGAACCCCCGCAAGTCAGATTATGCACCACTTCCGCGCGGTGCTCGTTGGGCGAATACGCGCTGGCTTGGCCAGGACGCGGGGGATTACTCTACGGCTGGGTTATATTTCGCACTAAAAGATGGTCTAATCCGATACCAAGCCGAGTAATCTCATGTCCGGGCCTGTGGCAGCACGATTGCAGCGAAAAGTTCACAGGACGCGCGTCCGGCGCCGGCGGTTTCGCCGGAGGCGCGAAGGAGATTGGTCATGCGGGTACGGTCTCTGCCGGTCCTGGCCCTGGCGGCCATTCTGGCGGCGCCGCTGGCGGCTCAAAGCAAGACGGCGCCCAAGAAGGTTGAGCTGTCGCCCATCAAGACGCAGGCGCGGCCCGCTTCCGGCCCGGAGTTGTTCAAAGCATACTGCGCTTCGTGCCATGGTTTGGATGCCAAGGGCGCGGGGCCAGCCGCCGAAGCCCTGCGCATGCGTCCCACCGATCTCACGCTGCTTTCCCGGAAGAACAATGGAAAGTTTCCGGTATACCGCGTCGAGCATCTTCTGGGCGGGACGGACGAACTGGCATCGCACGGTTCCAAGACCATGCCGGTCTGGGGCCCCGTATTCCGAACAATGAATCGTGACGAAGGTTTGGGCGCCTTGCGGGTGCGCAACCTCGTTTCGTTCCTGGAAACGATTCAACAGAAATAGGGCCGCGCCAGGCGCGCGGCAGGGAGTGAAGGATTATGACTGGAGCAGACTGTAGCCGCTGGCTGTTGCTGATTGCGATTGCGGCGGCGCTGTGCACGGTGATGCTGATTGCGCCGGTTGCCGCGCAGCAGGCCGGGATCAAAGTTGTGCCGGCGCCGCGAACGGCGGCATCTTCACCCGAAGAGATGTTCAAAAGCTATTGCGCGTCATGCCACGGGTTGGATGCCAAGGGCAAGGGTCCGGCGGCGGCGGCGCTGAAGACGCCGCCGGGAGACCTGACCACCCTGGCGCGGGCCAACGGCGGCAAGTTTCCGGAACTGCGCGTCCTGAACTCGATCTCCGGCGACAGCCATGTGCCGGCGCACGGATCGAAAGACATGCCGGTGTGGGGATCGGTATTCCGGGACATGGCGTCCGGCTCGCCGGGCGGCGAGACTCAACTGCGGCTCAGAAACCTGACCAAGTACATCGGATCCCTGCAGGTTAAGTAGCCACGGGAGCCCGCTCCCCCCAGTTGCGGAACTCGGCGGGAACATACTTTCTCCGCACCAGGCCGAGATAGCAGACAAGTCCGAGCAGCAGGAACACCAGCACCGCCTGGAACGCCGCCATGTAGCCGCCCGTCACTTCCTTGAGCCACCCCGTCAGCATGGGCGCAACAATTCCGGCCAGGTTGGAGGCCATGTTCTGAATGCCCGCAATCCGGCCGACCGCCGGCCCGGGAAGCAGCGTTTGGGTCAGCGCCCAGTAGTTGGCTGTCGCCAGTCCCAAGCCCGACAGCGAGACGATGGCGAAGGTGAGAGCCAGTGTTTGAGAACTGGTCCAGGCGCCGAACACTTCGGTCGAGGCGACAAGAAAGCCGGCGGCGGTAAAGAGCCTGCGGACCAGCGCCGGGTCGTGCCCCCAACGGATCAACGAGTCCGCCGCCCAACCGGCGGCGACGGCGACAATCGCCATTCCTCCGAACGTGAAGAAGTTGTACCAGCCCGAAGAGGTGAGCGACAGGCCGCGGTGCTCGACGAAGTAGGCGGGCAGCCAGGTCAGGCAAAAATACTGAAAGTAGTTGTAACTGAAAGTTCCGATGAGGATACCCCAGATCAGCGGCGTCTTGAACAGCGAAGCCAGGCGCGGCTGCGTTCCGCCGGCGCCGCGGAGCGGTTGACCCCGGTCCAGTGGAACCGTCAACCACCACGGAATCAGCCACAGCAGCGCGCCAAACCCCGTAATCAGGAACATCACGCGCCATCCGTAATTCTGCAGGAGCTTGGCCGCGACAATCGTTCCGAACGCCGGGCCGAGTTTCGCAAAGGCGAACAGCAACCCGGTGGCGAGTCCCCGGCGCACCTCCGGCAGGTTCGTGCCGATCCACTTCAGGCTTGCGGGGGTGACCACCACCTCGCCGATCCCGAGCATGACCCGGAGCCCGAGAAGCATGGGGAACCCTCGCGCCAGCGCGGTCAGACCCGCGGTGACGCACCAGAAGAAGTAAGACAGGCCATACGGGCGTTTGACGCCGAAGCGGTCCACCACGAATCCTCCCGGCACCTGCAAGAAGGCGTACGAGAGGAAGAACGCCGAGCCCAGCGCACCCCGCATCCAGTCGGTCAACTGGAACTGAGCTTTGAATTCGGGTGAGGCCAGAGCCACCGACAAGGTGGCCCGGTCAAAGAACGCCACCATCATGCCGAAGCAGAGGAGGCCTACGATGGACCAGCGGCGCGCGTCGCTCATGGTGCGAAAAGGGACTTACAACGTATCACAGCGCCGCTGCGCGGCAAGACAAGCGGCACGGCGCCGCCGCTGTGGTCTGGCTGACAGATCCTCGGGGTTAGTAAGCCGCGCGCCGGGCCCTCAGCGTTGCGGCCCGAAGCGGTGGTATGATCCACGCGAGGATAAGGCAGTGAACCAGCTGAAAGTACTCACATTCGTGCTCGCCGGCGGTAAAGGCACACGGCTCTACCCCCTGACAATGGAACGCGCCAAGCCCGCGGTTCCCTTCGGCGGCCAATACCGCATTGTCGATTTTGTGCTCAGCAACCTGGTCAACTCCGGGTTGCACTCGATCTACGTGCTGATTCAGTTCAAGAGCCAGTCTCTGCTCCAGCATCTGCGCGAAGGCTGGGAGTTCAGCGGATTGCTGCGCGACCATTTCATCATTCCCGTCCCGGCGCAGATGAGGTCCGCCGAGGAAACCTGGTATCGCGGCACCGCCGACGCCATCTTTCAGAACGTGAATCTGATCGAGCAATCGCGGCCGAACGTGATCGCCGTGTTTGGCGCCGATCACATTTACCGCATGAACATCCGGGAGATGATCGAGTTCCACGAGCAGAAGGGGAGCGAGGCGACCGTGGCGGCGATTCCCGTGCCGCGCGCGCTCGCTTCCGAGTTCGGAGTCATCGAAGTGGCGCAGGACGGTCACATCATAGGGTTCCACGAGAAGAACCCCAACGCGCCGCCGATGCCTGGCAACCCCGACATGGTGTACGCCTCGATGGGCAACTACGTGTTCTCCGAAGGGCCGCTTGTGAAGCGCCTGTATGAAGACGCCAGGAACGACAACAGCGTGCACGACTTTGGGCGCGACATCCTGCCCGCCTGGGTTCGCAACGGCTCAGTGTATGCCTACGACTTCCAGACCAACCGGATTCCCGGCGACGAACCTGGGAGCGCCTATTGGCGGGATGTCGGGACCATCGAGTCGTTCTACGAGGCCAACATGGACTTGCGGGCGGTCTCACCCGCGTTGAACCTCTTCAACAAGCATTGGCCGGTACGCTCGGCAAGCTACGACGACCCGCCGGCCAAGTTCACCTTTGATGACCAGGACCGCCGCGGGCAGGCGATCGACTCCATCATTTCGAGCGGCTGCATTCTCTCCGGCGGATTGGTGAAAAACTCCGTGCTGGGCCGCCAAGTGCGGGTTCACGCCGCCGCGGAAGTTCTGGATTCGATCATCTTCGACAACTGCAACATCGGCCGCCGCTCGAAGGTTCGCCGCGCCATCCTGGACAAGAACGTGAAACTCGAACCGGACACCGTAATCGGCTACGACCTGGAGAGCGACCGGAAGAAGTACACGGTCACCGAGACAGGAATCGTAGTCGTCGGCAAGTCGGACCGGACGCCGGTAAAGGTGTCGGTGATCAACGTCTAACGCCCATTGGGTGGCGCTGGAGCGCCACCCAATGACGAACGGATGGTCAGAAGACCAGTTTCAATCCGAGCTGGATAATTCGTGCCGCCGCCGCGCCGGTGATCGTGCCGAACGTCGACCGGTTGCTCACGTTGGTAGCCGGGTTGTTCAGATTCACGTGGTTGAATGCGTTGAACATCTCGGTGCGGAACTGCAGGTTGATTCCTTCGGTAATGCGCGTGTTCTTAAAGATCGACAGATCCCAGTTGGACCCTCCCGGCCCCAGGATGACGCCGACGCCGGACGTGCCGAAGCGTGTATACCATGGGTCGATGAAGGCCGCGGTGTTGAACCACCGCCCGGTGGTCCGCTGATCCGTTGGCAGGTTGGCGGCTTGGCCCGTCGCGTCGGCGCGGTTCTGCTGGCGGCCTCCGGCCCCGTTGTTGACGCTGGAGTCGGCGCTCAGGAACCCGCCGGAGCGAAAGGTCAGGATCCCATTAGTTTGCCAGCCGCCAAGGATCAGGTTGAGGGCGGGGTGCAGGCTGTTCGCGAAGCGCTTGCCTCTGCCGAACGGCATGTCGTAGACAAAGCTGATGACCGAACGGTGCGGGTTACCTTCCGGGCCATAGCTGTGCTGGAT
>JADZCI010000262.1 GCA_020851655.1 Bryobacterales bacterium | reverse complement strand
TTGGCGGCATCCGGCCGGCTGGAACGCCGATGAATGCTCCGGGGATTGAGGTGATCTTCGACGAGATCACGCCTGGAGTGATCGCCTACGGCGGACCAATCACGACCGGCGAAGCCATCGCCGGGCCAAATGGCGCGTTCGTTCCGGTTGTCAAGTCGCAGGTGGTGCTCGGCGTTGAATTGATGAAGCGCCATAGCTATTCGGAGCGGTTCTTCCTTACGGTTGTCCACGAGTTCGGGCACGCCATTGGACTTCAGCACACCTGGACGTCCGGCGTCATGTCGACCGAGGTCACCCGCGCAAGCGCCAAGGCTCAACCACTCAGCGCCGATGATGTGGCGGGCGTTTCGCTGCTGTATCCAACGGCTGGTTACCCGCAGGCGATGGGTTCGATCACAGGCCGCGTCACGCTCAACGGGAGCGGTGTGAGTTTGGCTTCAGTCGTCGCGTTGACTCCATCCGGTCCGGCTGTGGCGGCGCTCACCGACCCCGATGGCAGTTACCGGATTGACGGGCTTGCTCCGGGAAACTATCTCGTCTACGCGCATCCGTTGCCGCCCGCCGTATCGGGCGAGCCGCAGCCGGTCAATATCGTCCTCCCCACGGCGTTCGATTCCGCATATCTGCCGGGTCCGGCGTTCGACTTGCAGTTCTATCCGCAAAGCCGGCAGCCGAATCAGACGGTGAACGTAAGCGCGGGCGCCGCCACCGGCGGAATCGACTTTACAGTTCAGCAGCGCGCCAGCGTGAGCATCTACTCGGCTCAAACGTACAGCTTTTACGGAAGCGAGGCGGTCAAGCCGGCGCAGTTGCTGCTTGGTGCGCCGTCAAGCTCCATCGTGATGTTTGCATACGGCACGTCGACCGGCGCTGCTCCCGTCCCCGGCTTGTCGGTTTCGGTGCTGGGCGCGACCGAAATCGTCAACTCCGTGAACGCCTATACGCCCGCGCCTGTCTATCTACAAGTAGATGTGCAGCCACACCCGTTTTCGCAGGAAGGCCCACGCCACCTGATGCTCAGCACCGGCGGTGAGTCTTACATACTGCCTTCGGCGTTCCGCTACTCCGTTCGCAGGGCGCCGTCCATCGACTCGGTTATCTCCAACCCGGACCGCACCCTGACTTTGAGTGGCTCCAACATGGGACCTGGAACCCGGATCCTGTTTGACGGCGTGCCGGTTCCCGTTCGCCTGGCCGAAGACGGCCGCCTCACCGTGACGCCGCCATCGGCGCCCGGCGGACACCGTGCCGTGATCGCCGCGTTAAATCCCGACGGTCAAAGCAGTTTGATGACGATGGGCGCCAACAGCCCTGTCTATCAGTACGATTTCACCGAAATTCCGCAGTTGTCTGTGAACCCGTCCGTCCTGCCAGCCGGCGTTGAGACCACGATTGAGTTGACGGGCGCCTCAGTCACGTTCCGCCCGGGCGAGGCGGCGATCGGTTTCGGAACGAGCGACATTACGGTGAAGAAACTCTGGGTGTCCAATTCGAGGCGCCTCCTCGCCAATGTCGTCGTCAACCCGGGCGCCTACCAGGGCGTGTATCCGATGACAGCGGTTGCCGGACTGCAGTTGAACAGGCTGCCTGGCGCGGTCCAGATTATCCCCGCCACCGGCAATGACCTGTATGTTCCACTTTCCACCGTGGCGCCGGCCAGTTACTTAGCAGGCGGTTCAGCCTCGCTGCCGGTGGCGAATCTCCCCGCGGGCGCCGCGGTCACCGCGAGCGTCTCGGACCGGCCCGCAACGGTTATCTCCGTGACCGGGAACACGGTCAACTTTCAGATCCCGGCTGGCACAACACCGGGTCCCGCGGTCGTACGGTTTACCGCCAATGGACAGCCGGTCCTGCCGGTAACGATCGTCATCGACCCGCCGCCCGCGACGATCGTAGGCGCGCAGACCATCTCGGGCCAGCCGATTACCCCGGCGGCGCCCGCGCGGGCCAATGACGCCATCCAACTCGTTGTCAGCGGATTGCTGGAGGCCGGCTACAACGCCGATAGCTCACAACTGCGGGTCACCTCCGGCACGCTGGAGCACAAGGTGCAACTGGTGCAAGCCGCGGCGGACCGGCCCGGATTGTATTGGATCCAGATCCTCATTTCTCCCATTGCCCCGGCGGGTCAACCGCTCGTACTTACGCTTTCAGTTGACGGGCGCACTGGATCGCAGCCGTTTGTCGTGTCATTGCGGTAACCGGGCCAAGCAAAGTCATTCCGGCCCGCCGTTGTAAGTCCCACGGTACAATGTTGCGAAGACCCCAAATGGAACCTCGGAGCCAAGTCACTCAAATCCTGGGTGATTGGAACCGCGGCGACAAGGATGCGGCCGACCGGCTGTTTCCCCTCGTCTACGAAGAACTGAAGCGGATTGCGGCGCGCTATTTTGGCCGTGAGCGAAAAGACCACACCCTTCAGCCGACCGCCCTGGTGCACGAAGCGTTTCTGCGGCTTGTCGATCAGACACGCGTCAAGTGGGAGAGCCGGGCCCACTTTATGGCGGTTGCGGCCACCATGATGCGGCGCATCCTGGTGGACTACGCGCGCGCACACGAGGCGCAGCGGCGCGGCGGCGAGTGGCAGCGCGTGTTGCTGGAAGATGCGCTGATTTACACCGATGGTCCGGTAATCGATTACCTGGCGCTCGAGACAGCCCTGGTGGCCCTGGCTCACCTGGATGCGCGCCAGGCGCGTATCGTCGAAATGCGCTTCTTTGGAGGAATGACTGTCGACGAAATCGCGGAACTCGAACACGTCTCGGCGCCGACTGTGAAACGATACTGGAGTTCGGCCAAAGCTTTTTTGCAGCGGGAACTGAGTCGGGAAGCGCCCAGTGACACCGGAACGTTGGAGCCAGGTTCGTAACCTCTTCGAGCAAGTCATCGAACGGCCAGCCAGGGAGCGAACCGCCTGGCTGGAAGAACACTCCGCGGGCGACTCGGACCTGTTCGCCGAGGTGATGAGCCTGCTCGACTCGCACGAAGATTCCGGAGGACTCCTGGACCGCGCCGCGCCGGGCGGCCACATTGCGCGCGCTGTGCGTGCTTTGCCTGACCCTTACGAAGGCACCTTGATCGGGCCGTACCAACTGCTGCAACGCGTCGGCCGGGGCGGCATGGGCTCCGTTTACGCCGCCGCCCGGTCGGATGGCGAATACCGCAAGCGCGTCGCCATCAAGCTGGTCACGCCGGGATTTGACAGTGAAGACGCGCTACGGCGGTTCCGGACCGAGCGCCAGGTTCTCGCCTCGCTCGACCATCCCAACATCGCACGCCTGCTCGACGGCGGCACGACGGCCGAAGGACTGCCTTACCTGGTGATGGAATTTGTCGAAGGACAGCCGATCGATGAGTATTGCCGCCGGCAAGGGCTCTCGCTCAACCAGCGGCTGGCCCTCTTTCGCACCACCTGCGAAGCGGTTCAATACGCGCATCAGAATCTGGTCATTCACCGCGACCTGAAACCCAGCAATATCCTCGTGACTCCGGCTGGAACCGTTAAGCTGCTGGATTTCGGAATCGCCAAACTGTTGCATCCGGAGTTCATGCCGGGCACAGCGGGGCTGACACGCGCCGGGCTACGCCCTCTTACGCCGGACTACGCCAGTCCGGAGCAGGTTCGAGGCGACCCCATGACCACTGTCAGCGATGTCTATTCCCTCGGCGTGCTGCTCTATCAGCTCCTGACCGGGCGCCTGCCCTACAGCACCGCCGGCCGCAGCCTGGCCGAAGTAGAAAAGACCATCTGCGACACGCAACCGCGGGCGCCGAGCACCGTCATCGAAGGAGACGAACCTCTGCGGAAGCGCCTGCACGGCGACCTCGACCACATCCTGCTGATGGCGCTGCGAAAAGAACCGGGACGCCGTTACGCATCGGTGGAACGATTTTCAGACGATATTCGCAGGCATCTCGCAGGGCAGCCTGTGCTCGCTCACGGCGACTCAGTGCGCTATCGCGTCGGAAAGTTCATCTTCCGCAACCGGCTCGCGGTGAGCACGGGCACTCTCGCCATACTGTCGCTCATCGCGGCGGTGGCCATGAGCCAGTATTACCGCGGCCAGGCTCAGCAGCGATTCCGCGCCGCGCTCGACCTTTCCGATTTCGTCGTTCGCGACCTGGACCGGGCCATGCAAAGCGGCATCACCGAGGCGCGGCGCAAGCTGTTGAAGAAGGAGTTGGACTATCTCGGCCGCTTGAGCGAGGCGGCGCGCAACGACGCTGAGTTGCAGAATCATCTCATCGAGGGATATGCCAGCATGGGCGATGTGCAGGGCAGCCTGTTCCAGGCTCACCTGGGCGACGCCGGGGAAGCACTCAAGTCTTACCGCAAGGCCCTGGAAATCGCCCAGGCGCGCGCAACCGCCGATCCGGCCAGCACTTCAGCTAAAGTCAGTCTGGCTGGAATTCAGTTTCGCATCGCCAACCTGACCCGCTACCAGGAAGACGGGGACACCGCGCTCCGCCAGTACCAGGAGGTGGTGAGCACGCTCGAACCGCTGGCCGCGCACAATCCACCCGCGGACACGCTCAGCCTGCTGACGCGCGCCAGCCTGCAAAGAGCAACTCTGCTCAGCCAGCTTGGCCGGGCCCAGCAAGCCGTGCAACAGGCGCAGCGGTCGCTTGATTGGGCCAAGTCGTGGCAATCAAACGAGCCTTCCAGCAGCGATGCGCGTCTCAATGTGGCGATCGCAAACGAATGGACGGGCCGCCTGATGGCCGATGTCGGGCGGCCGGCCGAAGGGGCCGAACGGGTCCGGGACGCCGTTGCGCAGTACGAGCGCTTTGCCGCCGGCGAGCCCGAATCGGTGAAGTGGAAACGCGATTTGCTCGCCGGGCTCCAGAATCTCGGTGATGTGGAAGTACTCTCGGGCCGCCATAAGGAAGCGGCGGACGCCTTCCGCCGTTCGCTCGTGATCGCCGAAGAGGTGGCGGCTGCCGACCCTCGCGACCAGCGCGCGCAGCGTGATATCCACACCTCCTGCGCCCGGCTCATCACGCCGTTGCTCAAGCTCGGCAGGATGGATGAAGCGAGGACAGCCACGTCGCGCGCGTTGGAAGTCCTTGGTCCTCTGGTCAACTCGCCGCAGCCCGCGATCCCCGATCTTTACCAATATTCCTGGCTATTGGCGACTACGCCCTTTCCAGCCTTGAAGAATCCCGCAGCCGCCCTCAACGCCGCCAGGCAGGCGGTGGCTGCAACGCGGGAGAAGGATCCATGGATGCTCGACCTGCTGGCGCGCGCCAACTATGCCGCCGGGCAGCGGTCCCAAGCGGCCGAGGCGGAACGGAAAGCGATCGCTCTGCTGCCGCCCAATGTGGAGAGCGCCATGCGCTCGGAGTTCGAAGCCAACCTGAAGCGTTGGTTAGCGCCGCCGGAGAAACAGTAACCCCAAGCCCGCCAGAACCAGGATCGCGGTGCTGGGCTCGGGCAATACAAACGACGTGTTGGCGTAGGCGCCGATATCGGAAGTCCCAACCTTGGCGTCCAGGGAGAGCAGGCTCCGAACGCCGACAATGCCGGCCGCGTCGAAATTCACCCTGTCTTTCAGTTGAAATATCGGAATCGTGCCGGAACTGTCGTAGAACACGAACAACTTCAGCAGGGTTCCCTTACACGAATTGTCTTTGGCCGGATTGCTGAATGCCGCTCCAATGCAGAGTTCGGTGGTCACCGACGCCTTGCCGCCGTTCTTGGGAGTAAACGTCTCCATGTCCGTTTCAAAGCCATGGATGATGGGGGGCGGATCGATGGTGAAGAACGTCAGGTAGTCAAACGTCTTTCCAGTGGGCGCCAGGAAATCGGCCGAGAACCGGAGCGACCCGCTGGACCTCGGCGCGGACGGAGTCACGTGAATCTGAGACTCATCAAGCGGCCCGGCCGTGACAAATCCAAAATCGGAGACCTTCATCGCCGTGGGGGTCGGCGACAGCGTGCAGCCTTTCGAACCCAGCGCGATGTAGTCTTTGAGCGACCCCAAAGCACAGCCGGGTGGAGCCACAATCGGGACACCCAGGCACGTGGACGCCAGCAGCAGCAATGCAGGAATACACTTCAACCCGTTACTCATTTTCTCCTCGACCTTCCTAATCTTATAGCGGCGAGGATCAGCATGCTAGGGTGAAATTTGACCGCGATGAAAGATATTTTCGGTCCGCTCCCGATTCCGCTGGTGATCGTCATGCTGTTGTTCGGCATCGCCATCGCCCTGCTCATGAGCGTGCCGAACGCCTGGGTATTCCCCATCCTGCGAATGTTGGGCATCCGCATCGGGGAACGGAAAGACAAGGACGGCCGCGGCGGCCGCCCGGGTCCGCCTACCGTTTCCGGCTGAGCCGGCGGAAATACTCCGCCACCGCTTCCGAGTAGCCCTCCGGCGCCTTCTCGGTTGCCGCGCTGCGAACCGGTCCGCCGCCGGTGTCTTCCAGCTTGCGGCGTAGCTGCAGTTCAATCTGCTCCAGGTTGGGGAGGATGGTATTCCGCATGCGCTCCAGCAGTTCAGGATTGCCTGGAAAGCGCTTGGGGTCCAGCCGCTGAATTTCCCGAATCAGCGACTCGACATCCTGTTTGACCTCCGGATCGTCACCGGCATTGGCGCGGAGTTCCTGTAGCTGGCGCATCGTGTTGCCGTAGGCTTGCTCCAAGGCGCGTGGATTGATGGCGCGCGACTCGGGCGCGTCGCCGATCGGTCCCTGGTAATCGCCGCGGTTGATGCCCGATTCCATATCACGCCACGCTCCACCACGCGTGCCGCCTTCACCGATCGTTCCGCCGGGTGACCAGGCTCCCTGGCGGTTGCCGCCTTGCCCGGCCATCTGTCCGCCGCCTTGCTGCCCTTGCTGACCCTGCTGTCCTTGTTGGCCTTGTTGTCCTTGCTGACCTTGCTGTCCGGGCTGTCCCTGCTGGCCCTGTTGGCCTTGCTGCCCGGGTTGCTGAGCACCTCGATTGCCGCGGCTGAGTTGATCCATCTGTCCTCGCAGACGCTCCAACTGGCTCAGGGAACGCGCCAGATTCTCCTTGCCTTCGGGCGCTTGCCCCATGGCCTGTTGCGCGCCTTTTACGTTGTCGGCGAGCCTTTGCAACCCTTGCGTCACGGGACGCTCGCGATTGACGACATAGCCGCCCATTCCCCGCCGGATCCACTCGCTGTTGAACTTCAACCGCAGCTTCAGTTCATCCTGCTGCGCCTCGCCAACGGCATCGCGCAAGCGCGAGGCAGCGGCGCGTTGAGAGTTCGCCATCGAACGCGCAGCCTGTTGAAGGTCCTGTTCCAAACGCTCGAAATCCTTCTGGATGCCCACCTTCTCGTCGGCCATCTTTTCAGCCTGTTCACGTGAGGGCGCCGGCTTGCCCGGAGATCCCGGTTGCCCCGCGCCCGTACCCTCGTAAGCTTGCCGCAATTTATCTTCGAACCCCTTCTGCTGATCGGCCAAGCGTTGTGCACGCGAGCTCAAGTCATTCAGACTGTCGCCCGTCTCCTGCCGCCGCATGCCTCCGAGCAGGTCGCGCGCCTCATTCATGCGTTCGGCGGCCTTGCGCGATTCGGCCTCGCTGTTCTGGCCGGCCGCGCCTTGTTGCGCTGCTTTCCGCATGTCTTCGGTCGCCCGCTGCAACTGCTCGAGCGCGCGGTCGAGCCGTGGGTCGTTCCGCGACATCCCAGCCATCCCCTGCAGTCGTCTGCGCGGCTGATCCTGGCCGCTTGACTGGCCCTGCGTGGAACCCGATGATGCCTGCTGGTTCGACTGGCCTTGCTGCCCGGCCTGTCCGCTGGAGCTTTGTTGCGTGCTTTGGCCCTGTTGCCCTTGCTGTCCTTGTTGACCTTGCTGTCCTTGCTGTCCTTGCTGGCCTTGCTGGTTACGCGAGAGTTCTTCGACTTTGCGTTTCAGCTCTTCGGTTTCCCGGCGCAGCATCTCCTGGGCCCAGCGCTGCTGGAACGTCTGCTTGTTCTGTTGCTGCTGCTGCGCCAGTTCCTGCTGGCGTCGCGCCAGTTCCTCGAGTTTCTTCAGCGCCTCGTCTACCTCTTTGGACTGCTGCTCTTGCGCCGTCTGCTGGCCCGTCTCGTACTGGTTCTTTTCGGTGTCCAATTCGAGGTCGAAGAGGTTCTCCAGGTCGCGGGTCATGCCGCCACCACCACCGCCACTTCCGCCCTGATTGCCAAAAGCGATCTGAATCTGGCGGAAGACGGCTTCGGCGCGCAGCAGGTGCTGCAGTGCGCGCTGCTCGGCGGGCAACGACTCACGCCACTTGAGGCCTTTGATCTGGTCGGCCGCCTCGCCCATCGACTGCGCGGCCGTTTCCATCTCCTTGGCGAACGTCTGGAACTCCTGGTTCTGCCCGGCCAGGTCGCGGCTCGCCATGCGCTTGGCCAGCGACCGCGCCTGCTCGCTCAGTTTCTGCTGAACACCGGCCAGGAACTTGGCGTCTTCTTCCTGTGCCGCGCGGTTCTTGTTCCCGCGAATCTCGTTCCACGTGGCGGCAATCACTTCTTTCTGCCGCTGCGAAATTCGCTCGTTGCTCTGCCCCGCGCCTCCGCCTCCGCCGCCGCCCATCGTCTGCGACTGCGTGATCTCGAACTCGTAGGGCTGTGTTTCGATAAAGTAAATGTCCGAACGGCTGTTGGAACGCGCGTCTCTCGCGGCCGCATACAGCGAGAGCACGTCGCCCGGTGAGAGCTTGTAATCTTCCAGGTTGATCGTAGTTGAGCCGTGCGTTTCAGCCGCGCCCTTGCGCGCAAGCATATTCGCGGTTTGCTCCGGTCCGCCGTTCACGCTGTAGCGCATCTCCACTTGACTCAGCGCAAAGTCGTCCGAGGCTTCCACCTCAACCGTCACTTCTTCAATCGGCGATACCTTGGCGTCCCGGCCCGGCCGCGTCACCTTCACAACGGGGGGCGTCTCCTTGCGAGCTTCGATAAAGTAGTCCTCGCTGATGCGGACAGCTTCACCCTCGTCCATGGCCGCAATGTAATAAAACCCGTCATGGCGGATGGGCACACGCGCCGTGTCCGCCCTCAAGGGCAGGCGTGTGCCGTCGTCCAACACAATCAAACCCTGCTGGAGTGGACGGTCGGTCTGAACCGTCACATCCGCCTCGGTGCCTTCCACGGCGCGCAGGTCGCCGCCCGGATCCTCGGTGACATCCTTCAGTCCGATCCAACCCGGAAAGTGATACGTCACTTTGACTTTTTTGACGCCGGGAAGGTCCAAGACGGTCAGGGTGTGGTGCGCCGACTTCACCGCGCCGGCTTCCACGTAGTATTCGAGCGTCTCGGCCAGACCGCCAAACAGAAACTGATAGCCGCTTCCGCTGACAGCCCGCTCCATGGGAACGGCTTCCCACTTGGAGGCGCTGCGGTGCCGGGCGTAGATTTTGACCTGCTGGGCAGTGAACCCGATCAACTGCGCTTCCACAAGCTGATCCGTGCCGCGCCGGACACGCCGGTCACCCGGTTGCACGATGATGCGGTAATACGGCTGAGCGTTGTCCTTCGGCGGTCCCGCCCACAGCAGGCCGGCGCCGTAGCCCATGTAGCCCGGGCCCGAGGAAACCAGCCAGATCAAGGCAATCAGACAGGCCAGCGCCGCGGCGCCGAACCCAATGAGAGGCGGGCTCTTGACGATATCCGAAGGGGGCGCCTGCTGTGCGATGCGTTCGACATCGCGCGCCAGCAACCCATAGAATGGGTTCGCGGATATATCTTCAGCCTGCGCCAAGGTAACCAACCGCTGCTCAAACTCGGGATGAGCCGCTTCGGCGCGGTCCGCCGCCCTCTTCCGGCTCAGCCTCACCAGGGGACCAACCACGAGCACGGCGATGACCAGGCCCAAACCTACAAACAGACACCAGCGCGCCCAAAAGAGGCTCGACTCCGAGAAGGCCGTGCGGTTCATGGCCTCAACCAGCGCAACCGTCAGTGCGATGGCGGCGCCGGTGAGCGCGGCCGCGCCGAGCAGCAGAGTCCTGAGGCGCATCCTGCCCACTAACGAGTCCAAGTAAGAATTGAACTGTTCCAACGGATTCATGCCGCCTCCACGCGAAGAGTTCTGCTCGCGATCACCGACTCGGCCAGCAGCGCCGCCAGCGCGGCCCAGAGCAGGACACGGCCCATGCTCCAGGGCTTCGTCTGACTCTCCGGGTTCCCGGCGCCAGCGGCCTGACTTTCCTCTCCTTTACCCTGCCACAAACTGAGCGCCTCTTTTGGGATGAGGCTCAAGTCCGATTCCCGGCGGTCCACATTCACCGCGATCAACTCCTGGCGTCCCGCGCCGCGCCGCACTTCGTAAAAGCCGGCGCGAGAGAGCGGCAGGGTCTGCGCCTTGGCCGAATCCTCGAGGTTCAGCGCCCGCTTGCCATCCGGGTCGAGCACTTCGACCGATGAGGCGCGCGACTGCCCCTGGCGCAAGTCCAGAAACGAATCGACATAGAAGCCGGCGGCGTGATCTTCGAGCCCGGCCAGGTAATTCGCGGTCTGCGCGATGAACGGCACAAACGCCGCATGCAGGGGAAAGTCGCTCGACAGGTTGTCCATGGCCGAGGCAAACAGCAGCAGCCTGCCTTCCCCGATGTTCTGTTCGAGCAGCGCCGGGGTCTGGTCACTGAACCGCGCAATCACGCGTGACGCGGTGGGCCGCACCACAGAAAACTGGTAGAAGCGGACATTGGCCCAACGCGAGGTTCCGCGCAGAGATGGGTGGGTCTCATCCGCTGTGTCGACGCTTTGGAAGCGTTCTCCGGCGCGCGAGGTGTACCGGGACTCGCCAATCGGCTCGCCCGAAACAGGCGTCGTTCTCCGTACCGCGCTCGCCGGGCCGAGCGCCGCCCACACCGACCCGCCCGCTTCCACGTAACGCCTCAAATTCTGGTCGAATTCCGGTCCAATGTCGCCGGCATCGGCCAGCACAACAAACGCATACTTGTCCAGGTTCTGCCCCACAGCCTGTCCCGCCGTCACCACGTCGATTGAATAAAAGTTTTCAGCCGCCGATTCCAGCGCGCTCTGAAAATAGACGAGCGAGCGCTCCGAACGCGGTCCCGTAACAAACAAAACTTTCTTCGGATCGGACCGCTCCACCGCGAACAGGAACTTATCGTCCACCGGCAGTTGGTCCGGCGGCTCGCTGCGCACTTCGCAGCGATTCAGGCCGTAGGGCAGGTCCAGACCGAGAAATTCCGCTTGGGCGCGGCTGTGGGCGGCGACGGACACCGTCTTGGACGCCAGTTCCTTGCCTCCGCACGCCAGAACCAGCCGGCGCTCTGCCGCGTCGGCGGCGAATGAAGCCAGTGTGGCGATGACTCGGGCCTTCTTGGGGTCTCCCAGCCGGCGGGGCGCTTTGACCGACTCAACCGTCCAATTTGGCTTCTCGCTGGAAGCGACGGCGTGCACCGTCAACGCCGTCTGCGCGCCCAGTTCCAGGTCGCTGAAGCCGGCGGGCATCGAGGAGCGCTGTACATCGGTAAACAGGTGAACTTCAATGGGCGTCTTGTTTGTTTCCGCCAGCCCGCGCAACGCTCGGGCCAGCTCTCCCAGGGAACTGCGCGAAGGGCCGGCCGAGACAGCGTTGACGGCGCTCCGCAGGCTGGCAGGGTCATCGGTCAGTTGCGTCTGCGTCCGCAGTTGCGACGAGAACAGACCCACCTGCCACTTGCTGCCGGGCTTGACACTGTCCAACAACGCCAGGGCGCCCGCCTTGGCTTGCGCCAGCCGGTCGCCGTACCCCATACTCGCCGAATCGTCGATGACAACCAATCGCAGCGTCTTCTCCGCGCCGGCCGCCGGAACATTCCGCATCAGGAACGGTTGCGCAAACGCCAGGACGATGAGGGTGAACAGCAGCAGACGCGCGATCAGCAATAGGATGTAATCGAGACGCCGGTGCTTGACGGAACTCTCCGTATGCCGCTCGAACAGCATGAGCGAGCTGAACTCCATGGGAGTCGTCTTGTGCCGGCGCAGCAGGTGCAGCCAGAGCGGGAGCCCCAGGAGTCCGAGTCCGGCCAGCAGCCATGGCGAAAGGAAGCCCACGTCTTACAACCTCCCTTGCCGGATCACGAGATACTCGCGGAGCGCCTCGTCCAGCGGCCGGGCTGTCGAAACGAGATGGTAGTCGAGGCCGGCGCCGCGCGCTTCGGTCCTGAGTTGATCAATGTGACCGTCGATCTTGGTGCGGTAAACCGATTCAATCCATGCCGGCGACACTTCGATGGACTCCTGCGTTTCCATGTCAACCAGAATCTTCGGTTCTTTCAATTGCGGCGCCAGCTCTCCCTGATCGAGGACGTGGAACAGGACGACTTCGTTGCCGTGGAACCGGAGCGGCGCAATCGTTTTGACGATGTCTGACGGCCTGGCATAGAAATCCGAGATGACCACGACGATGCCCCGCCAGTGAATCGACTCCAGAAACTTGAAGAACGGTTTGCTGAAGTCCGTGCGTTGTCCGGGTTCGGACCGGTCCACGGCATGCAGGATTCGCTGAAGCTGGCCCTGCCGCGAACTTGGCTTCACGAAATCCCGCACATCGTCGTCGAACGTGATCAAGCCGGCCGCATCGCGCTGGCCCACCGCCATGTAGGCGAGCGAGGCGCAGAGAAAGCGTGCGTAGTCGATCTTGCGGACGCCTTCCGATCCGTAACTCATCGACGCGCTCCGGTCGAGCAGGAGCGTCAGCCGGGTGTTGGTCTCGCCCCGGTAGCGCTTCAGGAAAAGCCGCTCCGTACGCCCGAAAACGTTCCAATCCACCGACCGTAAATCGTCGCCCGGCGTGTAGGGCCGGTACTCGGCAAATTCCTGGCTGAACCCAAAGTCCGGCGAACGGTGCAGCCCCGAAATGAAGCCGTCGACCACAGTCTTGGCGGTCAACTCCAAGCCGGAGATGTTCAGGAGAACTTTCGGGTCGAGGAACCGCTGAAGCATGGCATTTACGCCTTGGGCGCCGGTTTCAAATCCAGGACCTTCCCCAGGATATCGTCCGAACTCAACTTGTCCGACTCCGCCAGAAAGTTCACCAGAATGCGGTGCCGCAGGACGGGCTTCAACAACGCGGTGATGTCGTCATAGGACACGTGGTAGCGCCCGCGCAGCAGGGCACGGGCTTTGGCCGTCAGCACGAGAAATTGCGCGCCCCGCACGCTGGCGCCGAAGTTGACATACTTCCTCACAAAGTCGGGCGCCGAGGGGTCGGTGCCGCGCGTGGCCCTGACCAGGGCAATCGCGTACCGCGCCACATCCTCGGCAATCGGCACCATGCGCACCAACTGCTGGAAGCTGAGAATCTCCTCGGCGGACGTAATCGCCTCGATTTCTGCATTCCTGGTGCTGGTGGTGAGATCGATGACTTTGAGCTCTTCTTCCGCCGTCAGGTAATCGAGCACCGTGTTGAAGACAAAGCGGTCCAACTGCGCCTCTGGCAGGGGATAGGTCCCCTCCAACTCGATCGGGTTCTGGGTTGCCAGCACAAAAAACGGCGCGGGCAGGCGGTACTGGTTTCCGCGCACGGTGCACGACAACTCCTGCATCGCTTCGAGCAGCGCCGACTGCGTCTTGGGCGGCGTGCGGTTGATCTCGTCGGCCAGCAGCACGTTCGCAAAAAGCGGCCCGTGCACAAACGTCCATGTCCGCCTTCTGGACGCCGGATCTTCTTCGATGATATCGGTGCCGGTGATGTCGGCGGGCATCAGGTCGGGCGTGAATTGAATGCGCTTGAAGATCAGGCCCAGCGTCTGGGCAATCGTGCGAACCAGCAGTGTCTTGGCCGTTCCCGGCAATCCCGTGATCAGGCAATGGCCGCCCACAAACAAAGCGATCATCAACTGCTCCAGGACCTCATCCTGGCCTACGATCACTTTGCGGACCTGCTCCACCATGCTGGTCTGCACGGTCTGAAAGCGGTCCAGGCGGGTTTCCAATGCCGTTGTGTCGAGCGGAGTCATTCAGTTCTCTTTCTTCGTGGACGTTCTATTCAATTCCAGCAGCATCTTCTGGGCAGGACGGTACCCGGGCGCAGCCTCCAATGCCTGCAGGAGACTGTCCTGAGCCTCGTCGCGCTGGCCCGAAGCGTGATAGGCGCGAGCCAGGTTGTAGTAGGCCGAGGCCGGGTCCAGCGGCTTGGATGCCACCAGGGCCCGGTACTCTTTGACCGCTTCTTTCCATGATCCGAGTTCGGCGTACACGCCGCCGAGTTTGCGGTGCAATTCTTCGTCGTTGACCGGAAATATGTAGTTGAGCCGGGCCAGCGCCGCGGCGGCCTCCCGCTTGTTTCCCGCTTCTTCTTCCATCGCCGCCAGCTTCTTCAACGTCGCCGGACTCCGCCCTCCCGCTTTGGCGTACTTCCGCAGCGTTTCAAGCGCCTTTGGCTTGTCCTTGAGTTCGGTGTAGGCCGATGCCAGCAACTCGTAAGGGCTGCCCGCTTCGACATATTCGGGGTACCACTCGAGCAGTTGCGGCGCCAGTTCAACAACCTTTTCAAAGTCCTTCTCTTTGGCCGCGGCGGCCAGTGACTTGTAACGCGCCGTCCAGTCGTCGAAGTGCCGCAGGATGTTCGCATGCTGCTGTTCGAGCCAGGTGAGAAACTCCTGGTCGAACCGCTCCGCTTTCATCCCGAGCGCCGATTCAATCACCTCGGGCGTGGGCCGGACCTTGGAGAACGCGCGAATCATCTCGTTCAGTTTGCCCTCACCCCAGCGGCCCGCAATATAGTCGCAAATGCGGCCGCCCTGGAAATAGCTGACTATGACCTGTCCGGGGTAGGAGGGCCGCATGAAGCCGCGATCCAGCGTGGACACCGGCAATAGCTTCTTGTCCTTGATCGCGCGCACAACGCTCGGATCCAGCCTGTCGCCCCACTCCGGCGAAACCAGCGTCTCTTCGTGGACGGCAAGCCCTTCGGTAAACCAGCGCGGCACCCGGCTGTTGGTGGCCGACAGCACAAACACATGGCTCAGTTCATGCCATAACGTACTGCCCCAATGGAAACTGCCCGGCGGCCGGCCGCTGGGACTGTCCATTGCCACGGATGTGCCAAATGTCACCCCGAGCGCGCCCAAGCCGGGCAAGCCAATCGCCCGCACCTCGAAATCGGCGTGGTCCGGATACATCTCGATGCCGGCAGGACCAGGCAGCTTATAGCCGTACTTCTTCTCATACGTGGATATGGCGCGCTCAATCTCGGCTTCGACGTAAGGCCGCAGAACATCGGCCTCCTTCTTGTGCAGCAGCATCGAACCATGCGGCGTCTTGTACGTTACGAAGTTCTTGTAGCTATCCAAGAGCTTCAGCGAGTTGGCTGTGGCGGCGTTGCGGTATCCGTTGGCCCAGCAGTCGTCGAACAACTGGCGCGCTTCGGCGCTCTGGCCGATCCGCATGAGGTTAACCGCGAGTTCGGACCGGGCGGCATACAAGTCCGGATCGAGCTTCAGGGCTTCCCGGTAGTGCTTGATCGCATCGTCGTAGCGGCGGTTCAAAACCAGCAGGCGCGCGATGATCATTTGCCCGCGGCCGTACTTTGGCGACCGCTCCAGCATCTTCGCCAGCCAGCCGGAACCGGTCACGTCCTGGATTTCATCGGCCGCGGCGTGAATCGCCATCGCGTCCAGCGCACTGGGTGAAATCGCCAGCGCCGCGTCGGCTTCCTTGCGCGCGCGGGCCGGATCGCCGTCTTCGAGCGTGAACCGCGCCAGGAGTTCCTGGGCTTCGAGATACTTCGGGTCCTGCTTGAGAGCTTTCTCGGCGTAGTCGGCCGATTTCCTGTCGAAATGTTCTCCGGCGATGAGAGCGATTCCAACCAGGGCCGGCGCGTAATCCTCCTTGATGCCCAGGGCCTGCTCAAACAACTCCAGCGCTTGCTCCTGATTGAATCGCTCCAGCAGCAGGCGTCCGTAGCGGGCGGGAATCAGGGGATTTTTCGGCTCGCGCTTGAGGGCAAGCTCGAATTGGTTCTTGGCGGCTTCCCAGTTTTCCAGACCCCAGTAGCCTTCGGCGCGCAGGTATGGATCGGGCGAGCTTTGCAGTTGAACGAAACAGCGCCGCGCTTCCGCCGTCCGGCTCATCTTGCGATGCTCCAGGCAATCGTCGACGGGGCCGGCGCGGAGCGAGACGGCCAACATCGCGAGTATGAGCGTCCGCGTCACCGGTCGATCTGCTCCTGTATTTCGGCGAGTTCCAGCAACAGGGACTGAAGTTTCTGCTTGTATTCTTTGAGCGGCAGGGCAGCCTTTTGGTACTTCAATTGATCGATCTTCTGCTCGATGTCTTCCTTTCTGGCGAGCAACTGCTGCTTGGCCGGGTCCCGCATGGCGGCTTGAGCCGCTCCCATCCGGATGACCATGAACCGCGCCGCCAGCAACCCCTGCCCGTTGTCGGGCGACGGAGCGCGCACCGCATCGCCCCTGCCCGTGTCTTCCAGCACCGCGTGCTCGGTAGCCACACGTTTTTGCGTTTCGTAGAAGCGCGCGGTCTTCTGGTCGGCGAACTTGAAGGCCTCCAGCGCCGACACGGCGTCATTCTTATCCGTGTCCGCCGATGCATCGCGCAGCGCCTCCACCCAGTAGCGCGGAAAGATCGTGGCAATCCTTTCGTTGCCGGACCGCGTTGCGGCTATCACGATCCGGTTTTCGCGCTTCAGAATCGGCACAGCGGCCCCGCTCGAAGAAGACATGATCACGACAAGCTGCCGGGCCGGAATGCGATCCAGCCAGGAACGTAACTCGTCGGCGGTAACATCGGGTCCCACGAGGTTGAACTTGTAAACCAACCCGTCGTAGGTTCCATGCCCAATCAGCGTGAGCACCAGGTCGTCTTCCGCCTTGGCCGACGATGCGACTTTGGCCAGCGCCGCTTGCAGCGCCGCTTTGGTGGCCTTGGGCCCGGTCAGTGTCTCAACCTGCGCACCGCCGCCACCGGCCAGCTTCTGGATTTCCAGGGCCTGCTGCTGAAACCGCGCCTCATAGTCCGGTTCGCCGCCCAGTCCGGCCACGGTCACGTAGAATGCCGACGCCATCGCGCAACTGCAAGACACAAGGAGTCCGGCGACCCAGCGGCGCATCAGATCATCCCCCATTTGCGCCGCAGCAGCCATTGCCCGCCGAGCAAACCGGCCAGCACCAGCAGAAAGAACGGCATATCCCACAAGTCGCGGTTTTCCCGAACCGTCAAGCCCGCCTCCGACAGAGAAATCTCATCCAGAAGCTGGGACGTCTCAGCCGGTCTGTGGTAACTGCCGCCGGTTTGCTGAGCCAGTTTCTCGAGCAGTTCGCGGTTCTGTTCGACCCGGAAATTCTCGGCGGCGCCGTCCAGCCGTTGAAAGGTCAGCACGTCACGTCCAATCTCCTCGGCGCCGCGCCTGGCCACCGCTTCGGCCAGGTACGACCCGGGCTTGGGGGCGCTCCACTCACCCTGATAGACGCCGGCTTGCGCCGCGTCTGGGCGGAGCACCGCCTCGTCGGCGATGCCTTCCGGACCAAGCAATCGCACGGTCACCGTGGCATCCTGAACCGGCGAGTAGTTCGGGTCGCGGGCCTCGACCCGCAACTTGATCTTCGAGGAATCCTCAAGCACCGTCCGGTCCGAACTCAGCACGGCGCGTCCCGGCGAGTCCGACGCAATCCACCGGATCAGTTGCTGCCAGAACATCTCGTGCGTCTTGTCTTTGGAATCCTGAAGCATCTGCCAGCGCCACGATCCGCCGGTCGCAAACATCGCGACGCGTCCCCGCCCGTAGTTCTGCGTGACCAGCAGGGGGAAACGCCCTTTGCTGGTGGGGACAAGTTCCGCCAGCACGACCGCGCCCGGCTTGGGGGCCCCGGATTCCTGGTAATCGGCCAGATACGGCAGAGCCTTCCAGCGGGCGACATTCTTATCGGGGTCTTCCTCCAGCCGGCAGATCAGGCTTTCGCGCCCCTGCGCGGTGAGTTCTGAAACCGCGGGCTCACGGTGAAACGTGCCTTTGCGTTCGGTAAGAGTAACCGGGAGAAGATCCGCCATGGTGCTGCGATTCCATCCCCCGTCGCTCAAGGATGCGCGACCACCCAGCACGAGCAGTCCCCCGCCCCGCCGGTCCACGAACTCTTTGATCAGGTCCTGCTGGGCCGGAGTGAAGTACGCCGCTTCCACCGTTCCGATGATCAGGCCCTGATATTCGAACAGTTCTTCGACCTTGGCCGGAAAGCCGTCTTCCAACTCTTTGGTGTTGCGAATGCCCTGCCGGTAGAACTTGTTCTGGGTGGTACGGACAATGCTGGTCAGTTCGATGTTCTTGTCTTCTTCGATTGCGCGGCGGATGAACTTCATCTCCCAGCGCGGCTCGCCTTCGATATACAGGACGCGTGGCTTGCGCGATTCCACATTGACGACGCGGGAAACGGCGTTGTT
>JADZCI010000261.1 GCA_020851655.1 Bryobacterales bacterium | reverse complement strand
CGGACCATGGCCGCGCAGGCCTGTGGATTGACGCCGCCGGCGTTAGCCACCACTCGCACACCGCGTTCACGCAACTCGCGGCCAATGCGCGCGGCCAGCAGCGGAAAATCGCGCGCGTACCCCAGAGCGGGGTCGGCCTGCCGCTGCTTCTGCAAAATCGACATCGTGACTTCCGCCAGATAGTCCAAGGTCAGGTAGTCGATTGGACCCTGTTCCAGCAGACGCACCGGGGCGTCAAGCCAATCGCCCCAAAATCCTTGCCCGTTTGCGATGCGGATCATAGCGCTTCAGTCGCGAGGTGATGACGGTGATGGGACGCAAGGGCGGCTTCCAAGGCAAACCCCAACATCCGGCGCGTCTCGAGCGGATCGAGGATCGCGTCCACGTAACCCCGGGCGGCGGAGTGAAATGCGTCCAGCCACTCCTCATAGTCGGCGCGTGTTTGCTCGATGCTCGCTCGCAGATCCTCCGGCAGAGGCGCGCCTTTGCTTTTCAGTCTTTCCAGTTCGGGGCCGTGTACCGCTTGCACCGCCGAATCTCCTTCCATCACTCCAATTCGCGCGGTTGGCCAGGCAAACGTGAACGTCGGATCAAATCCCTGCCCAGCCATGGCGTAGTACCCCGCGCCGGATGCATGATTCACGGTCAGGACAATTTTGGGGACGCCGGCGCACGCCATTGCCTCGACCATCTCGGCGCCAGCGCGAATGATCCCGCCCGCTTCCGCCTCGACACCGACGATAAAACCGGAAACGTCCTGAAGATAAATCAGCGGAACGCCGCGCCGCTCCGCGAGTTCGACGAAATAGGCCACCTTGCGGGCGGACTCGGTATAGACAATCCCTCCGATCCGGGGACCGGCGGCCGTCTTCAAGAACCCCCGCCGGTTGCCAATCACAAAGACGGGCCGCCCTTCGAGTTCGGTCTCCAGGCAGTACAGCTCCGGGGCAAAATCCGGCTGAAACTCCAAGCGAGAGTCCTCGTCAAAGAGCCGGTCGATCAACGCATCGACGTTATAGGGAAGCCGGTGATCATCCGGCAGCAGATCGTACAGGTCGCCGCTCGGCTTGGCGGGGAGTTTGCCATGCGGAGCCGGTTTTGGAACCGGGAGCGATCGAAAACTGCGCCGGATCTGATCCAGGCACTCGGCGTCGTCTTTGGCGCGGTAGTGCGCCACGCCGCTGGTCGACGTATGCATCATGGCTCCGCCCAGCGTTTCGGCATCCACCACTTGCCCGGTTGCCGCCTTGACCAGGTTGGGACCGCCTAGCCCCATGAAACTGGTCCCCTCCACCATGTAGATCACGTCGCTGAGCGCGGGCAGGTAGGCGCCGCCGGCGATACAGGGTCCCATGACCGCGGCAAACTGCGGAACGCGCAGCTTCCGCCGCATCAGAGAACAATAGTAGAAGATCCGCCCAGCGCCGTATTGCCCGGGAAAGATGCCGTCCTGGAGCGGCAGATTCACACCCGCGGAATCCACAAGGTAGACCAGCGGCAGACGGTTGCGCATGCCGATCTCCTGCGCGCGGAGAATCTTGGTGATCGTTTCCGGCCACCACGCGCCCGCCTTCACGGTGGCATCGTTGGCCACAATCACCGCCACGCGCCCTTCGATTCGCGCCAACCCGGTCACCACACCCGCCGCCGGCGCCTGGCCGTCGTACTTGTCGTGGGCCAGCAGCAGTCCGATCTCGAGAAACGGCGACTGCGGATCAATCAATCTGGCGATTCGCTCGCGCGCAGTCAGTTTTCCGGCCCGGTGCTGCTTGTCGATTCTGGCTGCGCCGCCGCCCGCACGGAGTTGATCTTCAAGCGTATGAAGCGTCTCAATGCGTTTCCGCATAGGAACTCTCTTAGTGTACGGCAGTCGCCCGCCCCGGTTGAACAGCACGGAGTGGCAGTGCCATACTCAAACACACGGGGATTTTTCCGCACAGACCACTCAGGGTCGGTCTTAGCGCTACATCCCTCCAATTGCAGGTCAGGAGTCAGGTGACGTGAGAGAAAAGGGTAAGGTTAAGTGGTTTAACGCGGCCAAAGGCTACGGTTTTATCCAGCGGTCCAACGGAGAAGATGTGTTTGTGCATTACTCCGCCATCGACATGAACGGCTATCGTTCACTCGAAGAGGGCGCTGAAGTCGAGTTCGAAGTCAAGACCGGACCAAAAGGGCTGCAGGCGGAAGGCGTCACTGGCGCCTAGAAAGATTTCAAGCTTTCAGCACCACGACAGTGGAGTCATCGCGTTGCTCGGCATCGTGTGCCCACGCCCGGGGCGCCATCAGGAGTTCGTCCACCATCTCGTGGGCCGGTTTACCGCGGCCGTTCCGGCAAACCTCGATGAGCCGCGTCTCGCCGAATTCTTCATCGGCTTCGTTCTTGGCCTCCGGAATTCCATCGGTGAACAGCACGAGTACCGCCCCCGGGGATAACTGGGTCGCCTGCGTGTCATACTTGGCGTCCGGGAAGATTCCGACGGGCGGACCGCCGTGCTCCAACCGGCTGACGTCGCCGGCGGCCGCCGAAAGCAGCACTGGAGGGCAGTGCCCGGCGTTGGTCGAGAGCAGAGTTCGGGTCGCTGGATCGTACTCGGCCCAAAACAGCGTGACGAACTTATTGTCTGGCACGCGGGAATGCAACTGCGCATTCAGAGCGTGAACCAGTTCGGCCGGGTTGCGGCGCTTTCCCGCGCCATTCTGAACAGCGGAGCGCACCATGGCCTGAACGGAAGCCGACAGCAGGGCGGCCGGAATTCCCTTCCCGCTCACATCGGCGCACAGCAAGCCTACCCGTCCCCCGGGCAGGGGAAGAATGTCGTAAAGATCGCCGCTCACATTTCGCGCCGGCAGGCACTTGGCCGCCAGATCGGTGGACGGTATCGACGGCGCTTCCCGCGGGTACAGCGCTTCCTGCACCTGTCGCGCCAGCGTCAGTTCCTGTTGCAGACGCTCTTTCTCGCGTGTTTCCTCCATCCTTTGCTGGACGGATTCGGCCATGTGGTTGAACGTTTGGCTCAACCGTCCCAGTTGGTCCTGCCGCCGTATCGCAATTCGATGGGCAAGATTTCCCTGGCCGATCTCCTCGGCTGCGTGGCTTAGCCGGTCGACCGCAACCACAATTCGATGCGTAACCGCCACGGCCAGCCAGAGGGCGATCACTTCGACGATCACGAAAGCGATGCCGATCGTCCACAAGGCGCGAACCCAGATTGCCTGCCGCTGCCCGAAGCGCTGGAGTTGCCGGAAGGTGGTCTCGTAATCCGGACGAACGAGAAACGGGATGCGATCGATGGTACGCCCGGTGCTCCAATCACGAGCCATGATCGCGACAGGCACGGGGCCGAGCGGCCGCCAGAGCAGGCTGATTGGCAGCCAGATCCGTCTCCAAAGGCTGGGTGGGCCACGCATGGCGCCGGGTGGCGGCGCTCCCACGCCCGGCCCAGTCTGTTCCCGGTACGTGACTTCCAGTTCGAGCGAGCGCCTCAACAAGGCGGCCATGTCGTCATCTACCGGAATCCGCCAGGCTGTTTCCACCGTGCAGCGGTCGCCTTTCCGGCGCACGAAAGCCTGCAACCACACATCCCGTCCGTCGGCGACGACACCTTGAAAGGAATCCCCCTCGATCCACGCCGGAAGAGGAATCGGCTCCTCCGTTCGAGCCGGCCTGCCGCGATCACCTTGGCAGCTCACCGAAACACTGGCGCTCTGCGGACCCCGCGCAGTCGAGAGGCGCGGCGGAGGCGGCCGCCTTTCGGGTGGGCTGCCGTCTAACTCGGCCCGCGCGAGCAGCCGGCTGGCAAATGTTTCAGCCCGTTCGGCGGACTGCTCCACCATCAGGTCGATTTGCCGCTCGACGGTGGCTGTGGAGGAGCGCAGCAGAATCAGGTTCAGCGCTGTCGCGGCGAACGCCGCAACCAGCAGTACCGACACTCCGCCTATCAGCAGGTAGCAAGCGGCAAGCTGCCAGCGAATCTGCCCCCAAAAGCCAGGTTTGCCGCCCGAGTCCGATTTCATTTCCGCCGTCACTATATCGTTTTTCGACAGCGGGCGGCAGGGCCGGTCCCCCAAGCCTGCGAAAAAGGCCTACTTCTTGGCCTTCTTCGGCTTCGCGCTTTCCGCTACCGCAAGCTGGTTGTCAACCGAGAATACTCCGGCGACTGAGTTCGCCTGAATATTGGCGATGTTGCGGTCGCCTTCGTTGGCCACCACTCCGGTCAGGATCACATTGCCGTTCTTCACGATGATGTGGATCGGGTGGTAGCCGATGGGTGGATCATTGGTGATTCCCATAGCCCATCGCGCCGGCGAACTGTATGCCGGAACTCCACGGTTGGGGTTGTACCGTGACAGGACGGGGTTGTAGTAGATCGCGACGTACACCCTGGCGCGCACCGCGTCGTCGGCTGGAGACAGCGGCAGCACTTCGATGTTGTTGATGACTTCTTTAACTCCTTCTATCCTCTTCACCACCTGTTCGGCGCTGCTCTTGAGCGTGGGCCGCGACGCATACCCGTTCAGCGTGACATTGTAATCCTTGATACCGAACCGGATTTCGTCAAAGACTCCATAATTTGGCAAAGTCAGGATCGCCTTCTGAACCGCCTGCGCGATGCGGATTACCGCCTGCTCCGGCATCGGTTGTCCCGCGGCTGGCGCGGCGGGTTGCGCGGCTTGCTGAGCATACACAAAACCAGCCAGTCCAAACAAAAGCCCTATCAGTAGTCTCATCGTTTCTCCTCTGTCTGAAAACCGCCAGCCACTGGCTTATCCTAGTGGCTGGTGGTCCTACTATTATTGATGCCGGCAGTGGCCGGTTGCGTTTCAGCGCATTGGCCTTCCACCAACCTGGAATCACTGGCACTTATCAAAGATACGCCCGTCAACTGCCTCTTTATGGAAGCGCCTGCAGAGAGCTTTCGAAAGGCGGCGGAAGCCCGGGGCATCCGGATTGTCACCACAACTGACGTTTCGCCGCAGCCGCGCAACCGGATCGATTTCGCCGGTGGGGGCGTAATCGCCACTTCGCAAGGACTTTGGCCGGGCATTCATCTGGAGCATGACGGCAAGACTGCGGCCGCTCCCACCGGAGCGCCTTGGATCGATACCAACGCCGGATTCCTGCGTTTTGCCCACGCCAATGCGCCCCCAGGCTCGGTGGTATGGATGGCCAACCGCCCGCCGTCCGGGCGGGTGCTCACTGCACGCGATTACATTCGCGCCATCGGCGATGCCTCAATGAACGGCGCTCGCTGGGTAATCGATTTCCAGCCTGAGTTCTGGGAGCGCTTATACCGCGGCGAGCCCGAGGCGTTGCAGGATTGGGGAAGGATCGTCAAACGCCTGAGATTTTACGAAACCAATCGCGAACTGTGCGACCTGCCGGATTTCAGCGGACTCGTGCTGGTCGAAGACGAATCCGATGGCGCCTTGCTGTCCGGGGGCTTTCTGGACATGTTGGCGGCACGGCATGTTCCGGCTTATGCCTTGCCTCCCGGACGCCTGGAGACGGGGCTGTTGCCCGGGTTGCAGATGCTGCTGAACGTCGATCCAGCCGGCATGACGCCGGAGGAGAAAGCCCTGGCCACCAACGCCGCGCGGCGCGGCGCCACGCTCGTGAACGGCCCGCCGGGTTGGAAAGTGGCGCTGCCGCAAGACGAGGCAATCACGTTTGGCACGGATGAAATCAAGAAGCTGGATGAAGCATGGAAGGAAATCAATGGCCTCGTCGGCCGTCGAAATTTCGGCGTCCGGGTCTTTGGAGCGCCGGGCATGCTTTCGAACCTGAAGATAACTGCAGACGGCAAGCGCCTCGTGCTGCACCTGCTCAACTATACCGATTATCCGGTCGAATCCATCTCCATTCATCTCAAGGACAAATTCAAGTCCGCCCGGCTTCTCACGCCGGACAACGAGACGAAGCCGGAAGTTTACGATGTGGATGACGCGACGGGAATCGACATCGCCAAAGTCACCGACGCCGCAATCCTGATTATCGAGTAGCCGCGCGGCCGAATTACCGCGCCGCCGCAAACTCTTTGTAGTTCTCCGCCACTTTGCCCGAGACCGCGTCACCGGGGTGAATCAGGACGCGCCACCGGAACGTCAACTTCCCGCCCTTGGTGAGCCTCGTGATGTTTTCGGGCGCCGCCGGATCAAAGGCGTGCTGTCCGAAGGGGTTGAGAGAAAATAGTCCGTAGTCGCGCGCATGCCAGTAGGTGGGGTGATGCGGGTTGCCCGGATGGTCCATCATCGCCACACCGAGTTTCTCACCGTCCAACTCGCACGAGTAATCCACCCAATTCGCGCGCTTTCCCCAGACGGCCGCCTGCTCGCGCCCTTCGGAATCCACGATCCTGCCGCCCTTGCGCGCCGTGAAGGGTTCCGCCAGCCGAATCGCGAATGCTCCTTCCTTTGTGTCCCCCAGGGTGACCGTTTCGGCAGCTTCGAGCGTGATCAGAAAATCGATCTTGCGAAGGTCCTTGTCGGGGTAGAAGGTCATGACCCGGTGTTCGACGAGCAGTGTTGTGCCCGCGGGATCGCGCCATTCCATCGTTGCCTCTAGTTTGCCGTTCCTGCCCGCCCCTTTCCAGGCAGTGTTGCGAACAACGATCTTGCCGATCTTGCCGCGCTTGTACGACGGGTCGTTCTCCCAGAATTTGACGCCGTTCACATCGTCGTAGGAGAACCATAGCCCGCGATGATGCAGGTGGTCGCGGCTCTCGCCCTCCACCATCTCCATAGGGAACCGGCGGGTTACGATCTTGCCCGACGCGGAGCGTAACGGGGCCAGAAACGGTTTGTTGGCGTCTTCTCCTGTATGGAAAGTCGTGAACGGCTGCCCGTTAATGACGATCGTCTTGTCGCCGGCATCGTACTTCACCTGCGCGAGCAGGCTTCCATACGCGATGAATCCAACCAGTAAAGAGCGGTGCATGGCCTTTGCTATCACCCGAAGCGGAAGCCTTCAACCTTTCCGCGCACTTCAATGCGCCTCAGATCCGCCGAACCGATCCCTAAGCCCTCGGCCAGCAGCAGTGTGTTGTCGCAATTCCTGAACGGCGCTGTGCCTTTGAGCGCGCGCGGATCGTAGCCCATGAGCGAAGTCGCCACCGCGTCGGCACACACCGCGTTGAATCCGGCAATCAGCAGTCCTGGCTGAACCACACGGATGCCCCGGATCCACGGCCCCTCGCCGCCCGCAAGCGTCTCGATGCCATCGATAAAGGCAATGTCGATCGGACGCGCCGCGCTCAGTTCCGCTGTAATGCGCGGCATCCGGTAGCCAGGCTCGCGGCTCGCTTTCGGATCGATCTCCGCGGGCGCGCTTTTCGATGGCTGGCGCTTACCCATATGGCAAGTATCGACGCGCCCTTTAGCGGGGCTCTCGTTGGGCTCGTCTACTCCGGCGTCGTCCCCGTAAACCGACGCGGGCGTGATCCCGAAGATGTTCTTCATGGCGAGCGTCACCCCGCAGGTCTCATGGTTCTTGAGCTTGGCCATCGAGACGAACACATCGGTCTCAGCGTAGGCGGGGTGGAGATCATAGGCGGGAAATACAAGCCCGCCGCCGGGCACCTTGAACCGCGAGTACCGCCCGCCGCGCCCGCCTCCGTTTGTGTTCACCAGTTCGATTTGCGGCGCCGCGGACTTCAATAGCCGCACATTCCACCCGGACTCCAGCAGATATTCATCGAGCGGACCGGCCGTCCCCCAGCAGCTCTCGACAAAACGGACCCGCCGCGCGCCGGCTTCGTTCAGCAGAAAGGCCATCGCCGACGCGGTCTTCGGGTGCGTGTAATGGGTTACGCCCAGGGGCCGCCCGGCCACGCGCAGCGCCGGACTGCCGGTCAGGTTCAGTTTGACCGTAACGGTCTTACCCCGAACGAGGCGCTCCAGCCCACCCAACTGCGCGAACATCCCGCGCATCACCTGCATCACGTCCTCGTCGAACGATCGCACTTGCGCGACCGCCACCGGCAGCGCGGGCGCCTCCTTCGCCATCAGTGGCGCCGCGCCCAAAGCGGCGATCCACTCTCGCCGTGTCATCATGATCCAAGAGTAGCCCGAAACCGGCCCAGTGCGCCCCCCGCTCGCGCCCTGTGCGCGGCTCAGAATGTCAGCCGCAAAGCAAGCTGCAACTCGCGTTCATTGCTCGCCGAAAGGATCTGACCGAAGCTTGCGTTGTTCACGCTGTTAGTGGGATTTCCCCACCTCGGAGAGTTCGAAATGTTGTACGCCTCGGCGCGAAGCTCCAGCCGGAATGTCTCCGTAAGCCGGAAATTCCGGACCAAGGAAAGGTCGTACGTCGTGAATCCCGGTCCCCGAAGGCCGTTGCGCCCGGTGTTGCCGAATCGGTTGGCCCCAGGCGCCACAAAAGCAGTCGTGTCGAACCACAGCGGGCCGCGGCCCTTCCCACCCAGGTACGTCGTGGGCCTGATGGCGTCGGCGAAATTGCTGTTGCCGGGACAATTGCACGGAGTCGCGTCCGCCACCGCGGTAAACGGCGACCCACTCACCTTGCGGAAAACCCCGTTCAACTGCCAGCCGCCCAGGATCATGGCTGCGAGTCCGTCGCTCACAAACGGCTGGCCTTTACCGAATGGCAACTCGTAAACGTGGCTGGCGACGAACATGTGAGTCCGGTCGTAGCCCGTTGGCCCGTAGTTACGGTTGATGTCGGTTTGTACGATGAAGCCGCCCTGGTCGTCACCCACCCCCATCGTTCTGCTGTACGTATAGGCGGCTGTAAACTGCAGTCCCTTGGAGAACCGCTTGCTGAAATTGGTCTGTAGCGAGTGGTAGGAGTTCTCCAGTGCGTTCGCGCGCAGAGCCACGTCGGCGGTGCGGCCGAACTTGGCGAAGAATGGCCTTCCGGCGGCGCCGGCGCCCGGTTGCGCGGCATTCAACTGTTGCTGGTATGGGATATTGCGTGCCTGCGAGCCGACATAACCCACATCCCACGCCACTCCCCAGCCGATTTCCCTCTGGATGGTCAGGTTGTAGCTGTGAACCAGCGGGCTCGGATAATTCCGCGGCATTGTGAAGTACGCCTGGTTCGGCGCGGGGCTGATTACGCCGTTGCTGGGGATGGCGATCACCTGCACGGGTGGCAGGAGTCCGAACGTGCCGTTCACCGCGAAGTCGTTCTCTACTCCGTTCTGGATGTTGTACAAGACCGGGAATTGAGTAGAGAGCGTGCCGCCCGTGAATCCGAAGCGGCCTGTGTAGTAACTGATCCCGTACCCGCCCCGGACAACGTTCTTTGTGCCGATCCGGTAAGAGAATCCGACTCGCGGCGCAAAGTTGTTCCAGTCGGTCTTGATGTTGTTGGCTAAGTCGTTGTCGCCATAGCCGGCCACCAATAAGCTGTTGGTTTCGGTGTCGTAGTTGGACGCCCCGCCCGCGTACCGCGGCTTGATGGGCGTGTAGAGTTCCCACCGCAAGCCGAGATCCAGCGTCAGTTTGGAAGACACCTGGAATGTGTCGTGGAAGAAAAGGAAGACTTGAGTCTGGCGGTTGGTGGGCGTAATCGGCATGTAAGTGCGGCTGGTCTGGTCGGGTGCGCCGATGAGAAACGCTCCCCAGGAGTTTCCGAACTGGCCAAAGGAGCCCAGTCCCGGCCCGCCGCGCAACGCCGTGGTCCCAGGGTTGAAGTTGAACATGCCCCGAGGACCGAAGTTCAAGCCCTGCGGCTGAAAGCGGTCCATCCGGTTCCGGTGCAAGTCCACACCCCACTTGAACGCGTGCCGACCTAATTGCTTGTTCCACGTGTTGACGAAGTTGAACAGGTTGTCGGCGTTGATCAGAGGGTAAACCACCGGTGTCCCGATGCCGGGCATGCCGCCAGAAACATTGATGCGGGCCATCCCTTGCGATGAGATCGAGTCCGGGTTCGGGTTAACGATTCCAAGCGACTGGTTGGTCACCGTCGTCATGTCCAGACCGTTGACGTTGGTGTAGTAGCGGTTGTACCCGCCGCGAAACTCAGCCAGCAGGGTTGGGCTGAAATTGTGCGAGACGTTGATGATGGCCGTGACCGTGTACGGCGTGCTTATGGTGCCATCCCCGATCTTGTCTCCCAGCGCCGCGCGGCTGATGACCTGGTAGTCGGAGTAGTTGAACTTGGCAAACGCCCGCGTGTTGGACCCGAATACGTGATCGACGCGCCCGTCATAGGAGTAGCCGTTGTAGCTGAACGGAACGTTGTACACGAGGTTATTCAGCAGCCCAGCCTGGTTGGGCTGGATGATTTCGGGAATCAGCTTGCCGGCCAGTGCGTGGAAGCGCGTGGATGGAATCATGTTTCCCGCGAACGGGGTTCTCCCCGAACCATCGGGATTGCCGGTATTGGGGTCGTAGATTGTGAGCCCCGCTACCCCGCTGAAATCTCCGCGCCGCCAGGCGTCGACCGGAACCGTGGTCGTGGTTGTGTTCGATTGCCGCAGCGTCCGCCCCTGAAATCCGCCAAAGAAGAACGTCTTGTTCTTGACAATCGGACCGCCGAAGGTGCCGCCAAACTCGTTGCGCACGAAGTTCGGCTTCGGCTGGGTCTCCACGTTGAACATGTTGCGGGCGCGCAGCGCCCGGTTACGGTTGAACTCGAACAAAGAGCCGTGAAGCTGATTCGATCCGCCCCGCGTGACCACGTTCAGAACCGCGCCTCCCGCGCGTCCGAACTCGGCGTTGTAGTTGGTCGTCGTGATGTTCACTTCCTGGACGACCTCGGCCGAAGGGATGTAGATCGACAAGCCCAGCGTCGGGTTCGTGTTGTCGACACCATCGACCTGCGTGTTGTTGGCGGAATTGCCTTGCCCATTCGCCCGGAAGAACGTTGTGCCCTGTGGATCCTCAGCCGCCGTGAAGTCCACGCTGGGCGGCGCCACGCCCGGCATCAGGCCGGCCAGCGACTGAAAGGAGCGGTTGACCAGCGGCAACTCGGTTACCGCTTTCGCATTGAAGTTGCGCGCCACCTCGGAACGGTCGGTCTGGAGGATGGGACTCTCCGCCGTCACCTCCACCACCTCGGTCAGTTGTCCCGGTTCCAGCGTCGCATCGACGCGCGTGGAGACAGTCGCGGTCAATTCGATGCGATCCCGCACAACCTTCTTGAAACCCTTGGCCTCAACCTCCAATCGGTAAGCCCCCGGAGGAAGGTATGGGATCGTGTAAATCCCGTCCTGGTTCGATGCGGTCTTGCGCGGAACCCCGGTCGCGACCTCGGTTGCCGTAATCGCCGCATTGGGGACAATAGCGCCCGACGAATCGGTAATCGTGCCCAGGAGAGTTGCCGTGATGGCCTGCGAAAAACCAGACGGCGTCATCAACAGCATCAGCGGAATGAGAAGCGCTACGTTGCGAATCATCTTTGTTTCCTTTCTTGAATTGTAAGAACGCCCCACCCAATCCGCTCACACCGCAACGGAGTCGAGGGCGGAATAGATCGCTCAAGCGCGCAGCTTGACTTGTGCCCCGCGTTGGACAATCACATTTCGTAGCTAACCCGGTACCCTGTCAGCGTTGAGTATACGCCGCAAAACCGTCCGGGGCACTCGTAACATTCATCCGGAACACCCGCGGCTTGGACCGCGCCGGGCTACCATTGCAGAGAGGCCAACCCTATGAAACACGTCAGGCTCGCCGTGATCCTGCTCGCTGCCGGCGGTCTTGCCGCCGCGGACGGACCGCCTTCCACGCTGCGGGGCGTCCTGCTCGAACAGCTTCAAACCACCCACAACAAGAAGGACTGGTTTGTCCCCGTCATGACGGCTCTGGAAGGGCTCACCGCCGGGCAAGCGTCGTGGAAGGACCCCTCGGGCGGACACTCCGCCGGACAACTCGCCAACCATTTGCTGTTCTGGAATTCGCAAACGCTGGCCAAGCTCAAGGGCGAAAAGCCCGCGGCGTTCAGCGGGAACAACGATGAAACATTCAACCGCTTCGACGCCAAGCTCTGGCGCCAGACCGTGACGCACCTCGACCAGGTGCTCGGCGATATCGAAAAGCTCGTACAGGCCGCTGACGATCAGCAACTGGCCAAGTGGGCCTCCACCATCGCGCACATCGGCACGCACAACGCCTACCACACCGGCCAGATCATCTCAGTTCGAAAGCTCCAGGGCTCCTGGGACCCAGCCAAAGGCGTGAAATAGAAGCGCTCAGACCCGGGCCAGCCGCCCTGCCCTCCCCCAAAAGATTCCAGCTTTTGGTTTCAAAATCGATTACAATCGCCTCACTGAGAGGGCTAGGATGTCTGAAAATACCGTCACCAACTGGTTTGGCGATCTGGCCGCGACACCCGCGGTTCTCGTGGAAGCCAAATCCACCGCCGATATTGTCCGCATCTTGAAGGATCCCGGCACGTACCCTTCGCCTGTACGAGCGTTTGGTTCCAACCATTCCACCGCGCCGTGTTCGGCGGCCGACGGCGGAACCATGATCCGCATGAAGGGCATGAACCGGATTCTGAACATCACAGAGGACTCGGTGACCGCGGAAGCCGGAGCCATCCTGTACGATGTAGCCCACGCCTTGAAAGATAAGGGCTTGCAGTTCTACGTCAACACCGAAATCGGCAACCTCACGATGGGCTCGGCGTGCTGCGCCGGCACCAAAGATTCCTCCATGCCCGGCGAGTTCGGCCAGGTTAGCTCCTACTGCACGGGAATCAAGATGGTGTTGCCCTCCGGTGAACTTCTCGAAGCGACCGAAGCGAAGAATCCGGACCTGTTACAAGCGGTGCGATGCAGCTACGGGACCTTCGGCATTGTCACCGAGGTGACCTTTCGCATCAGGAAAATCCAGCCCATGGAAGTCTTCCATGAGACTTACACGGTGAGTGACTTCATGGAGCGCCTTCCCGAGCTTTGGTCGCGCGGTTATGCGCTGATGTACTACATGTTCCTGTTCGACGAGCTCGTCACCATCGAATTCCGGAAGTACAACCCGAAAGCCAAGGGGAAACCGAACACGCACGTCTGGCCCATACGCAACAACCTGTGGTCCGTCATCGGTCCGCGCACGTGCTACCACACCGAGCGCGACATCGGGGACAAGACCATCCGCTACAAGATCATCGACGCCTTCGGCGGCTACTGGCGCTGGAATCTCGAGCACATCATTCAGAGCAAGAACACGACAGCCACGGACCAGATCATCCGTTACCCGGATGTCTCCGACGACAGCCGGTACACATTCAGCCTGTGGGCGTTCCCCGAAGAGACTTACGCGAAGGTGCTGCCGCAATACACCAAGTGGGTAAAGAACTACTACAAGACGAAAGGCTACCGCACCAATATTCTGCACGTCGGCTACCGCATCGCCAAGGATCAGAACAGCGTGCTGTCATACTCCTACGACGGTAATGTCATGACGATCGACCCGGTTTCGACGGCGAACCCCGGCTGGAAGGAGTTTCTGATCGACTACAACCAGTGGTGCAGCGGCCAGGGCGGTGTGCCGCTTCCAAACCAGACTTTCGGTTTCACCTACGAGCAGGGCAAGAAAGCTCTGGGAGACCGTCTGGCGGCCATGGCGGCAAAGCGGCGGGAGTTCGACCCGGGGAACCGGCTGTTGAATCCCTTTTTCCGGCAATTCTTCGGCGAGCCTGCCAAATCGCCGGCGCCGCGGGCGGCGAAAGCCTAACCCCCTGATTCACAGACATTTCCACCGGCGAAGAACACCGCTCACGAGGCCCTACCGGCAGGACCGCGCGTTCCACCCCGGCTGCGACCCCGCAAACGTTAGCAACTTCTTGAGAAATCGGTGGAATTTTAGTGTTGACTGGGCCCGGTTGCGCCCACACAATCAACTCCACTTGTATTAGAATCAAAACTTCGCATTCCTGCTGGAGGTTTCATGGCCGCTGTTAAAGAAAAAGTGAAGCAGATCATCGTCGAGCAGTTGGGTGTTGACGAGGCTCAGGTTGACGACACCGCGTCTTTCGTAGACGATCTGGGTGCGGATTCGCTCGACATCGTTGAGTTGGTGATGGCGTTCGAGGAAGCCTTCGATCTTGATATTCCGGACGAGGACGCGGAGAAGATTCAGACCGTCAAAGACGCGGTCGATTACATCGAGAACAAGTCGAAGAAGTAGCCTCTTCCTCCGCTTCGCGCCTCATTCCGACTAGGAGAACCATCGGTGGCACGCAGAGTGGCCGTGACAGGTGTTGGACTGCTGTCCGCACTGGGAAGCGGCACTGAAAGTACCTGGGCCGGCTGCAAGGCCGGCAAGAGCGGCGTCGTCTCGATTTCGGCTTTTGACGCGTCACAGTTCAATTGCCGCATCGCCGCTGAGATCCGCGACTTCGACCCAGCCGCCTTCATTGAAAAGAAGGAGATCAAGAAGATGGCGCGGTTCATCCACTTCGCCATCGCCGCATCCGACTTTGCAATGAAGAGTTCGGGTCTGACGATCACTCCGGAAACGGCCGAGAGGGCCGGCGTTTACATCGGCTCTGGCATCGGCGGATTCGAAGTGATCGAGCGGGAGCACAAGAATCTGATCGAGAAAGGGCCGAGCCGCATGTCGCCCTTCTTCATTCCCGCGACGATCATCAATCTTGCTTCCGGACAGGTTTCGATCCGGTTCGGCGCAAAGGGCCCGAATTCGGCCACTGCGACGGCGTGCACCACGAGCGCGCACGCGGTGGGAGATTCGTTCCGCCTGATCCAGTGCGGCTACGCGGACGCGATGATTTGCGGTGGCGCCGAAGCCTGTATCACACCCATGGGGATCGGCGGATTCGCCGCCATGCGCGCCCTTTCTCAGCGCAACGATGAGCCCGCGCGCGCTTCCCGCCCCTGGGATAGAGACCGCGACGGGTTCGTCGTGGGCGAAGGCGCCGGAATCCTCGTGCTCGAAGAACTGGAATCCGCCAAACGCCGCGGCGCGCCGATTCTGGCTGAAATCGTGGGATACGGAATGTCGGCGGACGCCTATCACATCACCTCTCCGTCCGAAGACGGCGAAGGAGCGTACCGGGTCATGCGAAATGCTCTGCAAGATGCCTCCATCGCGCCTTCGGCTGTGGATTATGTGAATGCGCACGGAACCTCGACGGACGTCGGAGATGTAATCGAGACTACCGCCATCAAACGGGCTTTCGGCGAACATGCGTTCAAGGTCGCCGTGAGCTCGACAAAGTCGATGACCGGGCACCTGCTGGGCGGCGCCGGCGGTCTGGAAGCCGGGATCACGGTGCTGGCGATTCGCGACCAGGTGGCGCCGCCGACCATCAACCACGAAAACCCAGACCCGCGCTGCGACCTGGACTACGTCCCGAACGCCGCCCGCCCCATGAAGATCGAGTGTGCGCTGTCGAACTCGTTCGGCTTCGGCGGCACCAACGGCAGCCTCATCTTCAAGCGCTACCATGGTGACTGAGCTACCCGCTCAGTCCCAATCCGCATGAAAATCATCGTCGCCTTGAAGCAGGTCCCTGCGCGGGACTCCCAGTTGAAAGTCGCCCCATCGGGCAAATGGATCGACGAATCCGACCTGACTTTCGAAATCAACGAGCCGGATGCGTACGCCCTGGAAGAAGCTCTGCAATTGAAAGAAAAGCACGGCGGCGAAGTGATCGTGCTGTGCGCGGGTCCGGAGCGCGCCGCCTCCAGCATCCGCGAAGCACTGGCCAAGGGCGCCGACAGGGCCATTCATATCGAGGAGGATGATCTCGGCGCTTACGATACTCTGGCGCTGGCGCGCGTACTCGCCAAGGCGGCGGAGACAGAGAAACCCGATCTTGTGCTCACCGGGTTGCAGTCCGACGACCTCGGAAGCGGGCAGACCGGAGTCGTGATGGCGGAGCTTATGGGACTGCCGCACGCCACCATCATCATGCAGGTGGAATTGGCGGGCGCCGGGCTTCGCGTCAAGCGGGAACTCGAGGACGGATGGTTCCAGTTTGCCGGCATGCCATTGCCCGCGTTGCTGACCATTCAATCCGGCATCAACAAGCTGCGCTACGCGACGCTGATGGGCATCAAGAAAGCCAAGAGTAAAGAGATACGCCGCCTCACCGCGGCCGATCTCGGCGTGCCGCCGCGGTCCACCGTAACCGTGGCCGGCATCTTCGCCCCGCCGCGGATGAAACAGACCCAGATCCTGGATGGCTCCCCGCGGGAAGCAGCCGCAAAGCTGGTCGAGAAACTGAAGTTCGAGGCGCGCGTCATATGAACGGCATCCTGGTGGTCACTGAAACCGGACTCAACGGCCTGCACAAGATGAGTCTGGAGACCGTCGCCGCGGGGCAGCAATTGAGCCGTGAATTGGGCCAGCCGGTGAGCGCCGCGGTTTTCCTCACCGCGCCCCTGTCCGCCAAACTCGACCGGGTCTATCGCGTTCAACACGACCTCCTCTCCGCCTACACCGCCGACGGCTATACGGCGGCCTTGGAAGCCTTGATCCATCAAGCGGACCCAGCGGTCGTGCTGTTCCCACACACCTACCAGGTGCGAGACTTCGCTCCAAAACTGGCCACCCGGTTTGGCCAGGTCTTGATCAGCGACATCATTGGAGTCCACGAGGGCAAATGGCGGCGCCAGCTTTTTCAGGGCAAGTTGAACGCCGATTTCCTGCCACAGCCGGGGACCCGCGTCTTTGCATCGATTCAGGCCGGTGCGTTTCGCGCTGACCAGTTGGAAGCGGGTGCCGCTCCCGAAGAGATTTTTTCGCCGGCACTGGACCCCTCCCTCCTGCGCCAGAAGCCGGAACCGCCCTTCCGGGAATCGGCGCGCGCAGTCGATCTCTCGGCTGCCGACGTGATCGTATCCGTGGGACGCGGTATCAAGGAACAGGACAACATCCCGGTCGTGGAAGAACTGGCCAAAGCGCTCGGCGCCGAACTCGCCGCCTCACGCCCCATCTGCGATAACGGCTGGCTCCCCATGGAACGGCAGGTGGGTAGTTCCGGTCAAACAGTCGCGCCCAAGGTCTACGTCGCCGTAGGCATCTCCGGGGCCATTCAGCACCTTGTCGGCATGAAGGGCTCCAAGACCATCGTCGCCATCAACAAGGACCCCAACGCCCCCATCTTCGAAGTCGCCGATTACGGAATCATCGGCGATTTATTCGAGGTTGTGCCGGCGCTGGTAGACGAGGTGAAGAAGGCTCGCGGGTAAGCTCTCTTTGGTGGTAGATGATCGATCCCGTTGTCTGGCCAACTCTCTCATAGTGAGACAGCCATTCGCGTAGCGGCGCCTGGCGGCTCAACGCGAGTGAAGGGTTGTAAGCTCCCAAGCCATCGACGATGAACACGGGGCGCGAGGCGAGCAGACGGGGCAGATTGCGGGCCGCCCACTCGGGCGCCGAAACCTCTGCCGATGTCAGGTGCCGGTCGGCTAGAACTCCGCTAACCGGCTGCGAATCGAGAAATGGAGTCCCGGCGAGCAGACCCGTCAGCGGATAATACTCAGGACGGTATCCCCAGACGAACAGGGTGTCCCCCGGTTTGGCCAGGTTGCGGACAATCTCCGCGCCCTTCCGCGCATCGGCGTAAAGCGCCAGGTCATTCCACGACCCGGCTTGCGTCAGCGCGCGCCAGTGCCCGGGTGCGAACCGGACGACCGGAATCACCAGGAGTAGCAACGCCGCCCGCCGCCACCGGTCCGGCATGCGCGCCAGCCCGATGCCGCCGCACACCGCCACCGGCACGAGCAGGTGAAAGTAGTAGCGCGGAAAGAACCGTGATCCCAGGCCCACCGCGTCCAGCGACAGAGCGAGCCAGATGGCGAGTTTCCACCAGTCGGAGCGCCAGCGCAGCGCCGCAATCGTTCCAGCAATGCCGGTGGCCTGAAAGCCAAACCAGTTCATGGTGCGCCGTATGCCCTCTGCCAGGGGAGCGGCAAAGGGCGTGTCGCGGGCATACATGCCTCCCCAAACCCACACCTGATCCCAAAAATTCCGCAGGGACCCTTGAAATGCCAGCCACGCGCCGCCCGCGGCACAAGGCAACGCGAATCCGGCCAGGACTCGTACCACCGCGCGCCATTGCCAGATGAGGACCGCGCCCAAGACAAATAGCGCCTTGGCGTTGAAGCCCGCCCCCGCCCCGGCGGCAACACCGGCCCAAAACGGCTGCCCGGACACAGCGAGAGCGACCGCCATCGCGTGGAACGGCATCAACAGCACATCGGGAGTCAGCGCGAGCGTCGCGGACGGTACACCAAAGGCGAAAGCCACACCGGTCAGAATCGCCGCCCACCGCCCCGCCTGCTCGCTGGCCAGCGCCGACGCAGCCCGGGCGGCCGTCCAGCAAACCAGCAGCGCGTACAGCGTCCCGGCAATCCTCAGCAGCCAGCCGGTCTGCGCGCCCCAGAGGGTATAGATTCCGGCAAACCATGGCGGCTTGTCGAACCAGACATCGCGGTACAGGCTCTTACCGGCCAGAATCTCGCGTGCCGCGGCGAGCGGATAGCCTTCCTCGACCCACAGCACGTGAACGTGCGCGAGCCGTGTCGCCAGCAGCAGCGCCGCCAGCAGCAGCCACAGCACCCGGTTCCGGTCCATGGCCGGCTAGTAGACGCCGTTGAGTTCAGGCATGGTGAGAACCCCATCGGGCTTGCCATAGAGGCCGAGCGCCCTCATCTGCCGGATGAGAGGTTGTAGCCCGGTCAGCAGGCGCGCCGCCGCCTGAGACTCGCTGTTCTCCCGTTCATCGGGTTCCAGCATGGCGGCGATCTGTTCAAACCTGGTCTTCCGGCGCGGGTAAACCCTCAATTCGACATCCTCCGACTCCGAAATCTTGATCGCCTGCTTCACCAGCCGGAGGGCAACCGGATATCCGCCTACTTCATCGACCAGACCCAGCGCCTTGGCGTCTTCGCCGGTCCAGATGCGTCCTTTGGCAATCTGCAGAACTTTCTCTTTCGGCAGCTTGCGTCCTTCGGCCACCTTGCTGGTGAAGTCCGCATACACCCGGTCGAGCCAGGCTTCAAACCGGCTCCATTCTTCCGGCGAATAGTCGCGGTAGCCGTCGAACATGCCGGCGTTCGTTCCGGAGTGGACTTCGTCGAAGGTGACGCCCACTTTGTCCCACAGCCCCTTGGTGATCATCTTGCCGCCGAGCACCCCGATGGAACCGGTGATCGTTCCCGGCTGAGCCACAATCTTGTCCGCCGCCATGGCGACAAAATAGCCGCCCGAACCAGCCAAAGTGCCCATCGAGACGATCACCGGCTTTCCCGCCTTCCGCGCGCGGACCACTTCGCGCCAGATGGTGTCGGAAGCGACATAGGACCCGCCCGGGGAATTGACCCTAAAGAGAATCGCTTTGACGTCGGAGTCCTGCGCCGCGGCACGCAAGGCTCCGGCGACTGTGTCGGAGCCCATCGTCACGGAACCGCGCAACGGGTCGAAGTCGTTCCTGCCGCGCTCGACCGCGCCTACGCCGTAGATCAAGGCAACGCGTTTGCCAGAGGTGTGAATGCCGCCGGCGCGTTCGCTGTATTTGCCCAGGAAGAGCAACTTCGCCGCCGGCCCGGCCTTGGCCTTCACTTTGGCGAAGACCTCATCGCGATAGCCGATGCCATCCACCAGCTTGGCGGTGAGCGCTTCTTGTCCGAAATACGGTCCCTTGTCGATTGCCGCCTTGACTTGGTCGCCGGTGAGTTTACGGCCTTGCGCGATGCCGCGAACCACCTGCTGGAACCAGGAGTCCTTCACCTTGGTCATCGCTTCACGATGAGCCGGCGTGAAGCTCTTCTCGGTGAACTGGTTCATCGCATTCTTGTACTGGTAGCGATGGTCCATTCGCGGGACGATTCCCAGCTTGTCGAGCGTTCCGCGGACAAACTGGCTCTCCATCCAGACACCGGTCAGACCGACATCGCCGGAAGGCTGTAGCCAGATCTCGTCGAACGCCGCCGCCAGGTAGTACATTCCGGTCGCGGGGCCAAACTCGCCCAGTGTTTCGGCAAAGGCGACGGCAAACTTCTTCCTGGCGCGAAACGCCAGGACGGCGTCCCGGATCTCCTGGATGTCCGCAAGGCTCATGCCCGAGGCCCCGACGTGAGCGATCAACCCTTTTACCCGGTCGTCGTTGGATGCTCTTTCCAATCCCTCCACGATTCCCCGCAATGTAGGCTGCCGCTGGCCCTGAAGCTGCGCCAGAGGATTGTCCGGCGCCGTTTCCATGACCCCGGTTTCGAGGTTCATTTCCAACACCGTGGTGTTGGCGATGGTTCCGGTCTTATCTCGATTGGCCAGCGCGCCAATGAGAAAGAAGATCAAAGCGATGAAGAACAGGCTCATCGCACCAATAAAGGCCAGGATGGTCACGATCGCTCGTTTCATGTTGCTCCTCGTTTCAACGCAACTATTTCAGCACAGGCGGCGCGCGGCTTTGTACGCTGGAGTCGTTGCCTGAATTCGATGTGACGGACGCTGCCGCGGGTTTCCGGCTGGACCATTTCCTGGGCCCGAAGTTTCCCGGTGAAAGCCGGTCCAGAATCCAGCAATGGATCGAAGACGGCCGGGTCCTCGTCAGCGGCGCGGTACGCAAGGCGTCCTACAAACTGCGGGCGGGCGAAACCGTGGCGGTGACGCCCGGCGAAGCCCGGCCCTTGCGCGCCTTTGCCGAAGACATCGGTCTCGACATCCTCTACGAGGACTCCGGCGTCGCGGCAATCAACAAGCCCGCGGGGATGGTGGTTCACGTCGGAGCCGGGCGCATCTCCGGGACCCTGGTCAACGCGCTGCTGCACCATTTTGAGCAGTTGTCCGCCGGTGGCGGGCCACTGCGTCCCGGTATCGTTCATCGTTTGGACAAAGGCACCAGCGGGGTGCTCCTCGTCGCCAAGAACGATCCCGCCCACCGGTCGCTCACCAACCAGTTCTCTTCAAGAACCGTGGAGAAAATCTACCTGGCTCTGGTTCAGGGAATCGTGGCGCGAGCCGCCGGCGAGATCAACGCGCCGATTACGCGCGACCCGCTCCGGCGGACACGCATGACGGCAACGCTCGGCACGGGACGTGCCGCCTATACCCATTACCGCGTCCTCGAACGATTCCCGCGCTTCACGCTGCTCGAAGTCAGGATCGGCACGGGCAGAACCCACCAGATTCGCGCACATCTGGCTTCGATTCGCCACCCGGTGGCGGGCGATACCCTCTATGGCGCGGCCCGCTCGCCGCTGGACAGACCGTTCCTGCATGCCTGGAAACTCGCCTTCACGTCGCCCTCTAACGGCGAAAGGATCGCTCTGGAGGCTCCCATTCCCGGCGAACTCGGCCAGTGGCTCGGCGAGTTGCGATCCGGTAGTCTGAAATAGGAAGAGATTTGATGAGATTCCTGTGCCTGTTGGGCATCTCGGTGTGTGCCCTTGCGCAATCCACTCCACCGCGAAAGGCCACTCCCCCCACCACGCCGGCTGAACCGGGCAGCGAAACTCCGATCGTAGTCGACGTCACCCGTGTCAACGTCCTGTTTACTGTCTCGGACCGTAAAGGCCGTTTTGTCAACAACCTCACCAAGGACGACTTCGAAGTCGTCGAGAACAGGAAAAAGCAACAGATCCTCGATTTTGTCGCTGAATCGGAACTCCCCTTGCGGATCGGCGTCCTGATCGACACGAGCAACAGCATCCGGGAGCGGTTCCGCTTTGAACTGGAGGCCGCGGCGGAATTCCTGAACAGCCTGATTCAAAGGGAGCGCGACAAAGGACTCATCATCAGCTACGACACCGACTATCAGTTGGTCACCGACCTCACCGACGATACTGAGTTGCTCTCGAAGAAACTTCGCGAACTACGTCCCGGAGGCGGAACGGCGATGTACGACGCCATCGTCTATGCGTGCCGGGAGAAACTGTCGCTCGACCGTCCAATGCACAAGTTCCGCCGCGCCATCGTCATCATCTCCGATGGAGACGACAATGCCAGCCGGTACACGCGGG
>JADZCI010000260.1 GCA_020851655.1 Bryobacterales bacterium | reverse complement strand
TCGATGCGCGAGATGCGGCGATTGCCGTGCTCGCAGATGACCAAGCCGCCTTTTGGGTCTATGGTGATTCCGTTGGGGCCGATGAAGGCGTCCGCCGGGGCGTCCTTGCCGTCGTAACCTGCCGCACGCCGGAACTCGACTACGCCGCCTTGTGGCGTCCACTTGCGGATGACGTTGCCCTGCACGTCACTGAAGAGCAGGTATCCTTGCCGCGAGTAGTACGGTCCTTCCACGAACTGAAAGCCTTGGGCGAGGCGTTCAATCCGTGCTGTGGGAGGCACGATGGAGTCGAGCGCGGCGTCGAGGCGCTCGATTGTGCCCAGAGTCTCGGCCTGCTTTGTAGGAGGCGGCGCAGGCGGGGCGCAGCCGGCGAGAGCCGCCAGCACCAGGAGAAAACACCGAAGTTTCATCAGTGGAATTCTATCCCAGGTGGCGGGGTCTATTGAGTCTTGAGAATCCCGCCGATAAGAGAGCGTGAGAACCTGTATTCTGCTTTGGATTGCCGTGGCAGCCTGGTGCCAGCCGCCAGGGCTTACCGCAATCGAACAACAACGCGCGGCTATCGAGCAGCAGCGCGCGAACCTGGAACCCCAGCAGGCGGCCTTGACCCAGCAAAAGGATGCCGTGCGGCGGCAGATTCCGGAGCAGGCCACGCCTGGTCACGCGTTTTTTACCACGAATTGGGGATCGGAGCCGATGATCGCTCCCACAGAGGCGGCGCCATCCTGCGATCCCGTGGCCCGGGAACAACTCGACGCCATGATCAAGTCCAATGCCGAGAAGAACGGATTGAATCCGGATCTGCTGCGTTCACTGATCCGTCAGGAATCGGCTTTCTACCCGTGCGCCATCTCTTCCAAAGGCGCCATGGGGCTGATGCAGTTGATGCCGGGGACCGCGTGGGAGCTGAACGTGATCAATCCGCTCGACCCCGCCGATAATGTCCGGGCGGGAACCCAGTACCTGCGGCAGTTGCTGGACCGCTACAACGGCGACCTGGTGCTGGCGCTGAGCGCTTACAATGCCGGGCCGGCCAGAGTGGACGCCGCCGGCGGCATCCCGCAGATCAAGGAAACGCAGCAGTATGTGCGGAAGATCCTGGGCGATACGCGGTAGCCGGTTATTTCTTAGGAAAATCGGGCCGCGCCATTAATTCCTTCATCTGGTTGACGTGCCGCTCGCAGTGAGCGGACATAAAGAGGAGCCACTGGTAGGCATCCATGTCGCCCAGTGCCTGGTGTGGCGCAAAATGCCCGCGAAGTTCGTCGTTGGTGCTGAGGACATAGGCGATGGTGGCGTCGCGTCTCTTGCGGAAGGCGTCGATCGCGTCCTGGCGTGAGGCGAACTTGCCGGTTGGCTTAAGGATTTCGGAGGTCTGGAATTTGCGGTCGCGCTGGGGAACGGTCTTGACGATCAGTTCGTCTTTCTGCCGGTTGGATAGTTGTTGCTTGCGGGCCGGGTCCAGCGGGTTCTTCATCGCGTCGACGGTAGCCCTCTGAAAGAGTATCTGTTCAGCCGTGGCAATGTGTTCGGCAATCTCTGCCAGGGACCAGATAGCGGGCGCGGGCTTGTAGGTCCACTCGCGGCTGGATACACCCGCAACTGTGTCCAGAAATAGTTTTCTGGTTGCGTGCAACTGACTTGCGGCATAGTCACGGTCGCCTTGGGAAAGGGGCTGAGCGGACAGGGCCATCGCGAGGGCAACAGAGGCGGAGACGGCTCGGATGAGCATGACCTTAACCTAGCATCCCTCCGGCATGGGGTGCTCATAGCTTAACTCTTGGAGCAAATCCACCGATGAGTAAGGGGAGACGTTTGTGAAGTTTCAAAGTTCCTCCGGCGAACTCCGTCCGCACACCTCGGGCGTCCGCACTTTGCCTGTCGCGGACGGTGTCAGCCAAACCATCCTGCTTGTGGATCATACGGAGATCAATCTCCGGGTGCTCAAAGGCACCTTGAGAAACGATCGCAACCAGTTGCTGGAGGCTAACGATGCGCTGGAAGCATTACAGATACTCGGGCGGGAAAAGGTCGACCTGATTATCGCCGACCTGATGCTTGCCGGCATGGGGGGCTTGGAGTTTTGCCGCCGGGTGAAAGCGGCGCCGCAGACGCGTCTCATCCCGCTGCTGCTTCTGACCAGCGTTCAAAGCCTCGATGTCGAGGTCGCGGGTCTGGAGTCGGGCGCCGACGAGTTCCTCATCAAGCCTGTCCGTCCATCAGTGTTGCGCGGACGCGTGGATGCGATGCTGCGGGCCAAGCGCACCATGGATTCGCTCGAGGAAGCCGGCACAATCCTGTTTTCCCTGGCGCAGGCCGTGGAGGCAAGGGACAAGATTACCGGCGATCATTGCGAGCGGTTGGCGTCGCTGAGCGTTGCACTCGGGTCGACTCTCGGCTTGTCGCAACCGCACTTGCAGGCGCTTCACCAGGGTGGTTATCTTCACGACATTGGAAAGATTGCCGTGCCGGATGCCGTCTTGTTCAAGAACGGCCGCTTGGATGAGGCTGATTGGGCGCTGATGAAAGGACATCCGGCGGCGGGCGAACAGATCTGCCGGCCGATGAAAAGCCTCGGGTTGGTCCTGCCCATCATCCGCCACCATCACGAGAGGTGGGATGGTTCGGGATATCCCGACAAACTGGGCGGCGAGGAGATACCGATCCTGGCCCGCATCCTGCAACTGGCTGACATTTATGATGCTTTGACTTCGGTGCGGCAGTACAAGCCGGCCTTCACGCAGCAAGAGGCTATAGCGATTCTGCGCCAGGAAGTCAGCCAGGGGTGGCGCGACCCGGATTTGACCGAAGTCTTCATTGAGATGGTGCGGCAGACGTCTTTGCCAGGGCCGGAACGCGCGGATGCCGGCGTCGGGTTGCCACCTGCTGAGCAGGATGAGGTTTTCCGCGACTCGCTCGAAAAGATGCGTCGCGAGCTACTCAAAGAGGGTACGCCCTTGGCCGCAGCCCGGTTGGAAGGAACTGCCGGGTCCAACGGCGGCCACCCGCTGTAAAGGGCGCTTTGAACTTCCGCCGCGGTTTTTTCGTAACCTTTAGGGACGGAAACTGAATGCCGCGACTCTCAACTTCCTCACTCTTCGCGCTTACGGCCGTTTTTTCAGCCGGGTGCAACCTGGGCACCGGTCTGGTGAGTCCGGGCCGCGAAATCACTGAATCGAAGTCGGTCGACCGAGACGACGCGGAGATGGTGAAGGTGAACCTGGAAATCGGGGCCGGAGAACTGCTGCTGTCCGGGGGGGCGAGCAGGTTGATGGAAGGCGATTTCACCTACAACGTTGAGAAGTGGAAGCCGGAGATTCGTTATGAAGGGTCCAGCTTTCGAGGGAACTTGACCATCAAACAAAGCGGCGGTACGGCGGCCGCGGGAAACGTCAAGAATGAATGGCACGTCCGGCTGAACGACGATGTCCCGATGGACATCAGCGTAAAGATGGGCGCGGGTGAGAGCAGGCTCAAGCTGGGTGACTTGAAACTTCGCGGTGTCGAGGTCAAGCTCGGGGCGGGCCGCTGCGAGATGGACCTTCGCGGCAACCCGGATAAGAGCTACGACGCCACCATTCGCGGCGGGGTTGGGGAAGCGACAATCTACGTGCCCAAGGACGTCGGTGTTATCGCCGAAGCGCGAGGTGGTCTTGGGGAGATCAAGGTTCGCGGCTTGGAAAAAGACGGCGATGCCTATCGCAACGCCGTGTACGGGAAGACCAAGTCCACCATACGCTTGAATGTCGCCGGAGGTATCGGCGCCATCAACATCTACGGCGACGAGTAGAGAGTTCTACTCACCCGGACTGGATGGCTTCACCGAAGCGCGCCCTCCGACCAGCAGGTACAGCCCAGGTAGCGCAAGCAGCGTCAGGAAGAGCGTCGACAGCAATCCCCCGACGACAACCGTAGCCAGCGGCCGCTGAACATCGGAGCCGATCCCGGTCGCCCGGGCGGCGGGAACCATACCCAACAGTGCGACGACGATCATCATCAACACGGGCCGCATTTGCGCCAGGGAACCTTCTTTGATCGCCGCTCGAACGTCCATGCCAGGCGTCGCACGTCTGAGACGGTTAATTTCGGCCACCACAAGAACACCGCTCATGACCGCGACACCAAACAAGGAAATGAAACCGACGGCGCTGGAGACGCTCAGGTTGATGCCGCGCAACCACAGGAAAACGATACCCCCCACCAGGGAAAAGGGCACGTTCATCAGAACGAGACCGGCGTAACCGGCAGAGCCAAACATGAAAAACAGAAGCGCGAAGATCAACGCGATGGTGATTGGCATGATGATGGAGAGGCGTTTCTTGGCCCGAGTGAGGTTCTCAAACTGTCCTCCCCAGGCGACGTTGTAGCCGGCCGGGAGTTGCACTTGTTGCGCGAAGTGGCGCTGGGCTTCCGCAACGAAACTGCCCTGGTCTCGTCCGCGAATGTTGGTGCGAACCGTGATCTGCCGCCGGTTCTCGCGCCGGGCAATGATGCTGGATCCGTCGACAACCTGGATCGCGGCAAGCTGGCTCAGGGGAATCCGCCCGCCTTCGCGCGTGCCGATGAGAATATTTCCGATCGCCGAGGCGCTCGCCCGGGCTTCAGGTATATACCTGACGGTGAGGTCGAAGCGGCGTTCGCCTTCAAACACCGTGCTGACGGCCCTGCCGCCCACGGCCATCTCAATCACTTCCTGAACATCCCGGACGTTGATGCCGTAGCGGGCGACCTCCTGCCGGTTGATGCTGATCCGCAATTGAGCCTGATCGGCCTCCTGTTCGATCGCCCAATCGGCCGCGCCCGGGACCTCGGCAATCACCTGAAGAGTCCGGTTCGCCAGGTCGCGCAAACGCTGGAGATCGCTCCCGGTGAAGATTACGGCCAGGTCGGCGGCCGATCCGGTGACCGCTTCGGTCACGTTGTCGATGATCGGCTGTGTGAAGCTGAAAGTCGTACCTGGTATTTCGGACTTAAGGCGCCGGGCGAATTCCTCCACCAAAGCCGCTTTGTTGCGTCCTGTTTTCCACGTGTCGTACGGTTGGAGGGCGACAAGGATCTCGTTCCGGTTGGCGCCGTAGGGGTCGGTTCCCGAATCGTTGCGGCCCGATTGAGAAGAAACCAGCTTTACTTCGGGATATTCCTTCAGGATGGTCCGGACGCGGCTTGCCACATCGGCGGACTCCTGGATTGACACGCCCGGAGCGAGCGTAGCGCGCACCCAAATGACACCCTCGTCGAGTTGGGGAAGAAACTCCGAACCCAGACCCAGTGCTACGACGAAAGACACGAGAACGACCAGCAGAGACAACCCGGCGGTGAGCCGGGGGCGAGCCATCGTGGCGTCCAGGGCGCTCCGGTACCCCTTGGAGATCAGCCCGAGGACGGGGTTGTCCCAGGTCTTGGCGCCCTTCTTGAACAAGTACGTGGCCAAGACCGGAATCAGAGTCAGCGCGATGAGCAGCGAGCCTAACAAGGCAAAGCAGATGGTGAACGCCATAGGAGTGAACAACCGGCGTTCGACACGTTCCAGAGTGAACAGCGGCAAATAAGCGGAGATGATGATGAGCAGGGAAAAGAAGATGGGCCGTTCCATCTCGAGCGCCGCCTCGCCGACCAGGTCGATGACTTGGGAAGGCTGGTTCTGAGCGCTGGCTGCGCGGGTTTCGAGCATGTGCACGATGTGCTCGACCATGACCAGTGTTCCGTCGACGATGATGCCGAAATCGAGTGCGCCGAGACTGAGCAGATTGGCCGGAATCCCCGTGAAATGCATACAAATGAACGCAAACAGGAGAGACAGCGGGATTGTCAGAGCGGTCAACAGGGCGGCGCGGACGCTCCCCAGGAAGAGGAACAGCACGCCGATCACGATGACCAGACCTTCCAGAAGCGTGTGGCTGACCGTGCCCAGCGTGTTGTTGACAAGCTCGGTCCGGTCGTAGAGGGGCTTCAGTTGCACGCCGGACGGCAAACGAGTGGTGTTGAGTTCAGCGACGGCGTCCTTAATCCCTTCGAGCACTTCTGAAGCATTCTCGCCGCGCCGCATCAGCACGATGCCTTCGACGCCATCCTTCTGCTCGTTCACGCCGAAGATGCCCGTCGGAGGCGCCGAGCCCAACCTGACCTTCGCCAAGTCGCGGACGAACACCGGAACACCCTTGGCTTCAGCAACGACGATGGACTCGATGTCCGTCACGGTTTTGACCATGCCGACCCCCCGAATCACCATGGCCTGCTGGCGGTTATCGAGCAACGCGCCACCCGCGTTCTGGTTGTTTGCATCGATGGCTTGGGCGACCTGAGTCACCGACAGGCCGTACTTGGTCAAAGCCATCGGATCGATTTCGACCTGATACTGCTTGATCAGACCGCCGAACGGCACCACGTCGGCCACTCCCTGGACCTGTAAGAACCTAGGCGACACGACCCAATCCTGGAGTTCGCGCAACGCCATCGCGTCCATGCCGCCACCTTCAAGGGAGTACCTGTACAGTTCTCCGATCGGCGTGGACAGCGGTCCCAGCGCCGGAGTCACCATGTCGGGAAGATCCGCGTCGCGCAGCTTTTCAAGAACGACTTGACGGGCAAAGTAGTCGTTCACGCCCCAGGCAAAGGTGAGTTCCACCACAGACAGCCCAAAGATGGTCCTGGAACGCCGGGCAATCACGTTGGGAACGCTGTTCAGCGCCCGCTCAATTGGGACGGTGACCTGCTGCTCGACTTCCTCCGCGGCACGGCCGGGGTACAGAGTGACTACCACGACCTGGGTGTCCGAAATATCCGGATAGGCTTCGACTTTCAGTTGTTGAAATGCCCAGATGCCAGCCCCGATCATGGCCAGGCCGCATAGCAAAGTGATGAACCGTTGTCTGAGGGCAAAGCGGAGTAATAGGGCGATCAAGCGATTGAACCTGCCATATCAAGGGAGTGAACGCACCGGAGAGCGGCCGGCCGGGGCGGCATCAGTTGTTTCTCAAGAGCATCGGCCCTTCAACAACGACGCGGCTCGAGTCGCTTAGCCCCCGCAGAATCGAGAGTTGATCACCTACGGAGTTACCTGGGACCACGGTGGTTTCCTCAAATACTCCGGGCGCGGTCTCACAGTAGACATAAGCACGATTCTGAGCCTGCAAGACCGCACTAGCCGGAACGGCCGGGAGACGGCGAATCGATTCGGAGTGACGAATTCGCCCAAACATCTGAGGGCGGAGGCGTCCTGACCGGTTGTCGAGTTCGGCCCGGACTTTGATTGTTCTGGTTGTGGGATCCACAGTGTCCGAGATGCGCATCACGCGGGTCTTGAAGATCTCGCCGGGATACGCCGCCAGTTGCAATTCAAGCGGTTCGCCCACCTGAATCTGGCGTATCTGAGTCTCTGGCACGTCGGAAGCAACCCAGACGGTGTTGAGATCGGCGATGGTCATCAGCGCGGCGTTGGTGTCGTTGCGATACTCGCCTTGCACGACATTCATTTCGAGAACCTTCCCCGAAACAGGCGAGTGAATGGTGATTCTCTGGCCAAACTCACCGGGTTTGAGGCCGAGGATTTCCAAGCGCCGGAGCGCCTGAGTGCGGGAGGCCCGGGCTTGTTCCACCAATGCCGTGGCCTGAACCAGGACATTTTCGGCGTTCAGCACATCTTTCTTTGCGACGGCCTGATGATCGAGCAGGTCCCGCGAGCGGTCCAAATCGGCTTGCGCCTTGAGCGCGTTCGCCTTCATCTGGCCAACGGCGGAGTCCGCCTGCAAGTAGGCCGAGATGGCCGCGTCGGCGTCCGGACTTTCGATCTTGACGACAGCCTGGCCTTCCTGAACCGAGTCGCCAATGCCAACATAGACGTCAACGACGCGGCCTGGAACGGGAGAAACGATATGCGAAACGCGGTTCGGGTTGACTTCGATGTTGCCTGGCGCCTCCACGATGTCCATCGGCACGTCGATCATTTGCACCGGGGCGACTTTGATGTGGGCCAGTTTGGGTGATCCGGCGGGTAGTACGACCTGCCCTGGTCTTGAGGGCACCGAGTTAGGGGCCGCGGCATTCACTTTGGCTTCTTCCCGCGAGCACCCGCCGGCCAGGAGAGATAATGCGGCAACCAGCGCGGCTGACAGCTTACGCCCCGCTGCAAATCTGGGTTTCAAGGAGATCATGAATTTAGGCCTTCTGCCCGGCCATCGTTGTAACTTGTCCAGGGCCTCTGTCGCAGCCTGCTCCGTTGGTTTCGGCGTAAGTTGCGGTGCCGCAAAACTTGACGAACGAGCGGCCGCGACACCCCGGATCCAGAGGGGTCGCACTACACCCAGTATCGGTGAGGATTGGGCACTCTCCAAGCTGGCTTGGCCGAAAGGTTGCCGGGCCTAGGCGAAAGATAGGATGTCCTCCGGCGCTGCGGGCCCCAGGTGAGCGCACACTCGATATCATGTCTAAGGGTGTCAGTTCCGACTTCTTCTAATCCTCCAGATACGCCGCAGGGTCCGAAGGTTTCAGTTCTTATCGTTTCCTGGAATTGTGTCCGCGCGCTCCGGCGATGTCTTCAGTCCATTCGTCAATCGAAGGGGTTTGAGCACATCGAAACTCTTGTAGTGGATGCCGGCAGCCACGACGGGAGCGAGCGCATCGATGAAGAGTTCTCGTGGATCATCCCTCTCAGGCTGCCACGCAACTTCGGCAAGTCGCGGGCGAGAAACATCGGCGTCCGGACGGCGACCGGCGAGTTCATCCTGCTGCTCAGTCCTGACGCGGAAGTTCAGCCGGAGACGATTTCGCAGTTGTCATTGCACCTTCAAACGAACGCAGACTGGGCGGCCGTGTCGGCCAAGGTTCAGGATGCCCAGGGGACTCCACTGAAGACCGCTTACCGGCTGCCCAACATCAGCGAACTGAAAGCCGCGTGTCAGAAGGGCACAGGCCTGCCCGTTGTCGATTTGACCGACGGACCGGCGGAAGGTGTGGCCGACGATGCCTTGATGGTCCGCAAGGTCTTTTTGAAAGGTATGAACTATTTCGAGGAGAAGCGGTTTTCCGAGTTCTGGTCGGATCTGGAGATGTGCTATCAGATTCAGAATTCCGGCAGGAAACTGGTCATTGCCGGCGACGCCGTGGTGCGGCTCAATCAAGCGGAGCGATCCGCTGAACTTGACCCGTCCTCGCGAGCCTTACTCACCGCCGACCGGGTTTCAGGCGCGGCCGGGTATATCGGGAAGCGCTACGGAATGTTGAAGGGGCTCCTTTTCCGGTTGAATCTGGCTTTCTCAAGCCTCCTTGACTTTCGCCTCTTTATCGCCATTCTTTCAGGCGGCCGGGTGGATGGCACCCAGGGCGGCATGTTGGGCTAAAGTCCGGATTGTCAGGCCTGTTATGTAATCCCCTATGAAGCAGAATCGTCATAGGCAATAGGATGAGCGTCGTGCCGGACGGACTGGCTACGGTTTCCGGCACGGCCGGCGCACCATTCGATTTTTCAAGCTGGATGCTGCGTGAGCAGAAGCGGATATTTCTGCTTTGCCAGAGGATGCTGCGGGATCCCGAGGAAGCTGATTCGGCGACTCAGGACGTATTTTTGAAGGCATACCGCGCCCTGCAGAAACGCGAGGCGGAATTTGACGATGCGAACCGCTGGGTGACGCGGATCGCGGTGAATACCTGCCTGGACCGGCTTCGTTCGCAGCGCTGGCAATTTTGGCGGC